>CAMOGQ010000009.1 GCA_946614165.1 uncultured Lachnospiraceae bacterium | reverse complement strand
AAGACATACTCCCTTCCTTTCTGCCTCATGGGCCGGTCTCTGTCTCCGTCTGTCAACAGGCACACCCGTGCCAGTCTGATGCTTTCATTATACACTGCCGGATGCAGTTTGCATTTCCATTAAGCTTTCACTGTGCATATAAAAAGCCCGGCGGATGCAGTTTTCCATTCCGCATCCTTCGGGCAATCTTTCACAGGCAGCTGTCTGCCGCTTCAGTTGGTTCACAGGTCCCCCTGCCTGTCTCATCCAAAGCCGTATTTTCTGGGACCGGCCGGACTTTCAGGCCCCATAGACGCTTTAATATCTTCCAGTGTCAGGGTCATCAGCATCTCATCGCTGGGATTTTCAAGGCCTGAGAGTCTGTCTGCCTGGCTGCGCAGGCTCCTCTCCAGCAAATTCCTGGCCTCCCGGGCGTTGGCAAAGCCCTTCCGGCCTGCGGAACCTGTGAAATAAGCCAAAAGTTCCTCCCGAACACTCTCTTCCAGGCGGATGGAAGCCTTTGTGGCCAGATACTCAAAGATCTTTACAAGGCTTTCCGGCGCATAATCCGGGAAATGGATCTTCTGACCGAACCTGGACCTGAGTCCCGGGTTCGCATCAAGGAAACTCTCCATCAGATCCGGATAGCCGGCAGCGATCACAACATAATCCGATCTGGCGTCCTCCATGGATTTGATCAGAGTGTCGATGACGTCGTTCCCGTAGTCCTTGCTGCCCTTGCCTGCCAGGTTATAGGCTTCGTCGATAAAGAGCACGCCTCCCTTTGCCTGCAGGATCTTCTCCCGGACCTTTTCCTCCGTACCCCCGATGTAGGTACTGACAAGATCCGCTCTTTCCACTTCCACCAGATGCCCTTTTTCAAGGACCCCAAGCTTTTTATAAATACGGGCCACCAGCCTTGCCACTGTGGTCTTTCCGGTTCCGGGATTTCCCGTAAAGACCATATGGGACACCACAGGCATGGGAGTTTCGATGCCTCTCTCCGCCCTGAGCCTGTTGGCTTTAAGAAGATTGATCAGAGAATTCAGATCCTTTTTGACCTCCTCGAGGTCCACCATCTCATCCAGCCGGACCAGAAGCTCCTCCAGCGTCTCCTTATCTTCCTCTTCTTCCTCTTTTTCTTTCTGCTCCGGAAGGTTCATGGACCTGTAGCGTTCCACGATCGCCTGCCCCATGGCAAGATCCTTTCGGACGCCCGCTTCCTTATCCTCCTCCCGGTCGTCATTTGATCTGCAGGCATCGTATATCTCCTGTACGGATTCGACAGCGGAAGCCTTCTGTGCTTCCTCTTCGGAAAGATGGGAAGCATATTCTTCGAAACGGGTATCTCCGGCATGTTCCGGATCTGTCTTTGCCGCAAGAGCGGCATAGCAGGCTGCCCGGAAATAGAGACTTTTTTTGTCGTAATAAGCTGCGATCCGGTTCAGGGACAGGGAATACAGAGCACACTGCTCCGGCTCCTGCAGTTCCTCCTTATCTTTCTCGAACCGCTCCGCCGCTTTCTGATAAAAGTCAATGGCGAGGGCTTCATCCTTGAACCGTCTGTAGGCTCTGCCTTCGTAGGAGGGATCCGCCAGGGTGCCCAGCATTGCGGAAGCGGAAGCGATCTTCTTTTTCTCTGCAATGCGGAGATTGTCGATGGTTTCCTTCTCGTAATCACTGTTTTCGAACACTGTACATGCATAGTAGGCAAGTCCCAGATTATACCGGTAGGTTCCGTTCCCGGGCTCCCTTTTCACAGCCTCCGTAAAGTGTCCTGCAGCCGCGGCGTAGTTTCCGTCTCTCATGTCCTGCAGACCTCTCAGGTTTATTCTTTCAGCCTTTTTCGTCAAATCACTCTCACCCCTTCTTCTTTCTGTCTACCATTTTTGTATAATAAAAAAGCGCCTTCTGCCCCGGAGGTCTCCGTTCACAGCAGATGGCGCTTCATGAAAACCTGTCTGACTGACGAATCTGTCGTCAGCCGTGACAAATTTAAATTTGAAGAAAAATTCTATATTCTGGGAACGGAAACCTTATGAACCCTTCTATGTCCTGAACTGAAAAACATCTGCTTCATAATGATCCGTACCCCCTTTGGTAAAATCTACAAAAAAAATTATCTCTTTAGGTATATTAAGATATCAAAATAACCAAAGCAGGAAAGAACAAGGTTTGTTAATTCTATTGACATTTCATTAAGGCCATGCTTAGCCCTTTTCGAACATGGCAGCCGCTTCCTCCAGATGCTTCGTGACGGGCAGGTGCTGGGGGCAGACTCCCTCGCACTTCCTGCACTTTATGCAGGCAGAAGCCAGGCTCCCCTTTTCCGCTGCCTGGGCATAGGCTTCCCGGGCCGCCTCCAGCTGGCCGTTTCCCAGCTGCAGATTCATGGCACGGAAGACCTCCGGGATCAGGATCTTTTTCGGGCACCCTTCCACGCAGTAGCGGCAGGCCGTACAGGGAATCGTGGAAGAATGCTGCATGATCCTCTGGGCCTCCTGAATAATGCTCTGCTCCCCGGCGTCAAGGGGCTGAAAGTCCTTCATATAGGACAGATTGTCCCTCATCTGGTCCATATTTGACATGCCGGAGAGCACCGTAAGGATCCCTTCCAGAGAAGCCGCAAAGCGGATAGCCCAGGAGGCGCAGGACAGATCCGGATGGTATTCCTTAAAGAGTTTTTTGACCTCTGCCGGCGGATCCGCCAGAGCCCCGCCCTTTACGGGTTCCATGACCGTGATGGCCTTCCCGTATTTCCTTGCCACTTCATAGTTCCTGCGGGAAGTGACGGAGGGATTCTCCCAGTCCGCATAGTTGATCTGCAGCTGTACGAACTCCACTTCCGGATGGGCGATCAGAAGCTTTTCCAGAAGCTCCGGCCCGTCATGGAAGGAAAAGCCGATATGGCGGATCTTTCCCTCCTCTTTCAGCCCCTTTACATAATCCCAGAGGCGGAACTGGTCATACTTTCTGTAATTGCTCCCCATAAGACTATGCAGCAGATAATAATCGACATAATCCGTTCCCAGACGGGAAAGGGATGTTTCGAACTGCTTTCTGGCCTGTTTCTCCGAGGATGCGGAGGGCGCATAAAGCTTGGTGGCGATGGTATAACTGTCCCTGGGATGCCGCTTGACCAGCGCCTTACGCATGGTATCCTCGGACCCCTGATAAACATGGGCTGTATCAAAATAGGTGAAGCCCGCATCCAGAAAGAGATCCACCATTCTCTTCGTCTGTTCCACGTCCGTAAACACTGCCTTTTTAGGAAGCCGCATCATGCCGAATCCCAGCTTTCCCGTATCCTTTCCCAGCCAGTCTGCCATAAGTATGACTCCTTTACTCTTCCTTCTGAATGCATCCGGTCTCTATGCATTTCCTTCTGTTTTCATACCGATTAATTCGCCAGTCTGCAGTTCTGTTTCAGTTTCGGATGGTATTTGATCCAGACCTTCTGACCGACCTCCAGACCCGCAGCCGGGTTGGACAGAAGTCCTTCGATCTCCTCTCCCTCCCGGGTCTGATACCTGACGTAACATTCTTCGTCAGGATCCTCCGGGTCTGCGGATTCCACGATGCGGGATATGACTCCCGGGACCAGGATCCCGTTTTCTTCGATCTCTTTTTTTATCCTCCGTGAGAAAAACCAGATCGCGCCGCAAATGATGGCTAATCCGCCCCAGAGCAGTATTCCTTTCAAGTCCATTCGTTTCTCCTCCCTCTAATGCCGCAGCGCCTCCCGGGGCATCCCCGATGATCTCTGTCCCCGGTATATTTCATCCCGCTTACCGGCATGAAATATCACTGTCCCCGCCTGCGCTGCTTCCACTCAGCTGCCTGACATCAGTATACCTTATTTTCTTTCCCATATACTGCATCTTTTTACAAATATGCCTGCATGAAACAGGAACCGTCTTTTCCTTTCAGATCTGTGTATGACTTTCTTTTTATGCATTTCCGGCCCGGTCAGATGAAGAGGTTCACATCCGCCATCTCTGCGTCTCCCAGATAGGAAGCCACGCCGGCGTATTCAATACCGTCGATCAGTTCTTCCTTCTTGATTCCCATGACGTCCATGGACATGGTGCAGGCCACGATCCTGACGCCATTTTCCATAGCGCTCTTTATAAGCTCGTCCAGGGTCAGGACATTCTTCTTTTTCATGATCATCTTCATCATCCTGGTGCCCATGCCCAGCATGTTCATCTTGGAAAGGGCCAGCTTTGCCGTGCCTCTGGGCATCATGGCTCCGAACATCTTCTCCACAGCGGTCTTTTTCACCTTTACCTTATTGTGTTTTCTGAGGATATTGAGGCCCCAGAAGGTAAAAAACATGGTCACGGGCCGTCCCATGGCCGCGGCCCCGTTGGCGATGATAAAGGAGGCCAGGGCCTTGTCGAAGTCCCCGTCAAAAATCACCATGGTCTTGCCGTGGGGGATATCGGTCATGGCAGGGGCGCCTTTGCAGCCGCTCTCTTCCTTCTCCCGATCTCCTTCCCGGCTCTCTTCGGTTCCCTTTTTCAGAGTCACCACATAGGTGGTCCCCTTCTTATCGGAGGAAATAAAGGTATTGCCGGTCCTGGAACACCAGCTCTCCACGTCGGAGGCAAATCCCATATCCGTAGCCGAGACCTGAAGGGTCTCCCCCTCCTTCATATCTTTAAGAAGCGAAGATACCTTCATGATGGGGCCAGGGCACTGCATGCCGCAGCAGTCCACCCGGATCAGATCCGCTCCGCCATCCTGTTCAGTCTTTGCAGCTTCCTTCTTTTCCGGCTTCTTCCACTCCGGATTTGACTGTTCTTCCGTGACGATGCGGTAGAAGCCTGCGCCGCCTTCAATGACGGATACATTCTCAAAACCATTGGCGGAAAGGACCCTGGCAGAGTTCCAGGCCCTGACGCCGCCGCCGCAGAGAACGGCGATCTCTTTTCCGCTCTCCTTCAGGCCGGAGAGTTCTCCGATCCTGCTTCTGAGCTGTCCCATGGGGATATGCACGGATCCTTCCAGATGCCACATGGAGACCTCCAGATCCTCGCGGATATCCAGGACCTGCAGCTTTCCTTCCTCCATAAGAGCCTTTGTCTCTGCGGGCGTCCGCAGCTTCATAATGCCTTTCAGTACGTTCTCGGCCACATAGCCCGACATATTGACGGGATCCTTGGCGGAAGAATAGGGCGGAGCGTAGGCCATTTCCAGATCCGTCAGGTCCGTGGCTCCGGCTCCCAGACGGGCCGCCACGGAAATGGTGTCGATCCTCTTGTCGGCTCCTTCGGGTCCCACAGCCTGGGCGCCCAGGATGGTCCCGCCGGGGGTATAGATCAGCTTTATATAGAGGTCTGTCGCCCCGGGATAATAGCCGGCGTGGGATTTCTGAACGATGACCTGGGTCAGATAGTCCTTCCCTTTGACCTTTCCCTCCCGGATCAGAGTCTTTTCGTTGGTGCCGGTGGCCGCCGCTTCATTGTCAAATACCTGGGCCACGGAGGTTCCCTGGGTCCCTTTGTAAGTACCGGCCTGGTCTGCCAGTTCCGGATTATACCTGGCGGCGATATTTCCTGCCGCGATGCGGCCCTGCTTGTTGGCGGGTCCCGCCAGAGGGATCATACCCTTTTTCCCGGTGCCGAAGCGCTCGATCTGTGTGACGTCGCCCACGGCCCAGATATCCGGATCCTCCGTCTGCATGGAATCGTCCACGATGATGCCGCCCCTTGCATTGCAGGCAAGGCCTGCCTCTCTGGCCAGGGCGCTGTTGGGACGGACACCGATGGAAAGAATGACGAGGTCCGCTTCCACCTCTCCTCCGCCTGCCAGGCGGATGGTAACGGCATCTTCCTTTTTCTCAAAGCTCTTTACGCCGTCACCCAGGTAAAGGGAGACGCCGTTTGCCCTTATGTTTTTATGAAGGATCTGAGCCATTTCATAGTCAATGGGAGCCATGACCTGGTCCTGGGCCTCGATGATGGCAGTCTGAATGCCCCTGGCATGGAGGTTCTCCGCCATCTCAAGGCCGATAAAGCCGCCGCCTATGACCGCTGCCCTTTCGGGCTTCTTTTCGTCCACAACGGCCCGGATCCTGTCGGTGTCATTCACTGTCCAGAGGGTATAGATCCCCTCCGTATCGATTCCGGGGATCGGAGGCTTGAGCGGGGACGAGCCTGTCGCTATGATCAGGGCATCGTAGGCTTCCTCATAGACAGTCCCGTCCTCTTTTCTCACAGTCACGGTCTTTGCCTTCCGGTCAATGGATGTGACTTCGTTTTTTACCCTTACATCAATGTTGTAGCGCTCTTTCATTCTTTCCGGCGTCTGCAGAAGAAGAGCCTCCCTCTCTTTGATCACATCCCCGATGTAATAGGGAAGACCGCAGTTGGCATAGGAAATGTAATCTCCTCTTTCCAGCACGACGATCTCCATCTTTTCATCCAGACGGCGAAGCCTCGCCGCTGCGGTAGCGCCTCCCGCGACGCCGCCAATGATCACTGTTTTTGCCATAATTCCTCCCGTCTCAGGCATGCATCATCACTGCCACCGCATGCTCTGTCTTCAAAATAATATTCTGACAACAGTATACCGTATTTCCGTTTTTCCCGATAGGCCGGCTCCTCCTGCGGGAATTTTCAGAGAGGGCCGGCGTCTTTTCCCCTTCCCTCTCCCTGTTGACCCCCGATTCCAATTGTGCTAAATTTAATTTTAAGCTATTCTATTTTTTGTTTTTACTGACAGGAGGACTTGCAATGAGCAGAATTCTGGTTGCATATTTCAGCGCAGGCGGAGTAACCGAAAAAGCCGCAAAGGAAAGCGCCGCGGATATCGGCGCCGACGTATATGCCATCCGTCCGGCAGAGCCTTACACGGCGGAAGACCTCAACTACATGAATGCGAAGAGCCGCAGTTCCGTGGAAATGGGAGATCCCGCTTCCAGACCCGCCCTGGCAGATAAAGACGCCAAGATCGAAGACTATGACGTCATCTATGTGGGCTATCCCATCTGGTGGGGCGCAGCTCCCCATGTGGTCAACAGCTTCCTGGAAGCCTATGACTTTACCGGCAAGACCATCATCCCCTTCGCCACCTCCGGCGGCAGCCCCATCGGCGATGCAAAAGCCTACCTGGGCGTTTCCGCTCCCGGCGCCGTCTTCAAAGAAGGCAGGCGGATCGGCGGGATCAAAGAACTGGATGCCCTGAAGATCTGGATGGAAGGCATGGTCTGATCCCGGAAGAGAAGCTGAAGAGGCCCGGCAGACCTCATAAAAGGATTACCGGATAAAATTAATGAAGAGCTCCAGAAGGCCCGGAAGAAGCGCTGCAGCGCCTCTCCCGGGCCTTCCTTAATGATTCCTTCTGTAATGAAATATTTTCCCGTTCTCTTTCTCTCTGCCTTCCCGACCGGTTTTATCAGCCTTCCCTTTCTATCTTCTCCCGGGTCCAGTCGTCCACCAGGGCCCGCAGCTTCATCATATATTGGGAAAAAGCCATGTTGTCCCGGCCGTAGGTCAGCTGCAGATCATATTCCAGGGGAAGCCAGGTGCGTATGTCCGACTCGTTGTGGGAGATGATGGCCTCGATCTTGTCCAGAGCTTTATAGAGCCTGGCCTCCCTGGTCTTAAGGGCTTCCATTTCCGCAAGAAGTCCCGTCCATTCTCCCCTCTGGGGCTCCGGAAAGGAATCCACCCATCTGCGGAAAAGGTCCACTTCCTCGCCGGTGTCGGAATCCGTCTTCTCAAAGGCCGGTATATCCCCCGTAAAGGACTCTCCCAGGTCATGGATCAGACACATACGGATGACCCGGTCCATGTTAATATCCCTGAATTCTTCGATCCCGGTCATCAGCATGGCCATCAGGGCGATCCGCCAGCTGTGATCTGCCACGCTCTCCCCTCGGCCTTCCATTGTATAGCAGTGGCGCATGGTCGTTTTCAGACGCGCCGCCTGTGACAGTATCTGAAGCAGTTTTTCCGGTTCCATATCTTACCTCTCTTCTCCCGGTTTTCGTAAAAGTATATCGCAGTCCGCTGCCGGATGCAACGAACCGGCATCTTCCTGCCTCCCGGCCGGAAGGTATTCCGGTCCGGCCTTTCAGGCTCCTGATCCCGGATTGCACAGGCAAAAATCGACACAGAATTAACAAACGATTCCCTCCGGTTATCTTCATTGACAGTCAACTTGCCGCGTTATACTATAATGATATCTTCAATTTCCATTCACCTCACAAATCATTTCCGGCCAACCCCATCCTGCTTTCAGTCATAATACCGCCGGTCAGAATATCTTATAGAAGAGATTGCTGTATGCGGGAAATCAACGATCAGTATCCGGAATATGCCAGGCCATATGAACCGGTAAAAGGCGGAAAACATCATAAGGGACTCTACGGAACACGCGGGCAGGATAACAGAAGACCGCCCAGGCTGTTCCTGTTTTTTGCGCTTATAGGCCTTCTGCTCGCCTTTACGGCAGGCATGAGGCCTGATCTGGGCGTTCGGACGCCGGATCAGCCCGCCCCGCCTTCGGAGACCGTAGCTGTCAGGGAGCCGGATCAGCCCAAGGAGCCCGTCCCTCCTGCCCCCCCTGAGGATGTGGAGATCGTACCTGCGCCTCCCGCCCCCGAGCCGGAGCCTGAACCTGCCCCTGAACCTGAACCGGAGGAGCCCGCTGACGAAACAGTGGAGGAGCCCGCTCCCCCTGCGCCGGAAGAGCCTGCTTCCACTCCCGAGACACCGGCAAAACCCAAAAAGCCGAATAAACCAAATAAGCCGAAAAAACCGAATAATCCCAGTAAACCGACTAAACCCAGCAGGCCAGAGACAGACAAGCCCGAAGAGACAGACAAGCCCGAAGAGACGGATGAACCTGTGCTCAAGGCTCCCACGGCCACGGTTTCCCATATCTACTTATGGCACGGCATCAATCATATCGAGCTGGAGTATGACATCGATCCGGGCGACGCCGAGGACATCACGTCTTCCGCTGTCATTACATCGAGAAGAGACCCTGAAATGAGCGTGGATATGCCCCTGCAGTCCGGATCCGGCACCATTGATTCCAACGCCGATTCCACATCCCGCCTCTATTACCTGAGCGCCGATGCGTGGAGGACAGAACTGACCCTGGATTATACCCTGGGAGGAGAGAGCAAGACTCTGACCGTCAAAGATACCCGCTCTCCCGAACTGCAGGGCTTTTTATGGTTCAGTCCTCTTTACACCACGGGGACCGGCCCTCTGGATGCCCAGGAAGTCATATCCACTGCCACCTTCCGCTATCCTGCGGATGACAGGCACACATATGACGTGGAAGTCACCGGGATCCGGCTTGGCTGGATGAGAAGAATCGTGGATGAAAACGGAGTCGGCACTTATGTAAAGACCGGAAGTACCCGGACCGTCTGGGACGGTACAGGTCCCAGCCCTGTCTCCGGTCCGGAAGGCCCCGCCGAAGACGGCGAATATAAGGTTCTGACCTTTACCTATAAAGACACCATTGACGTCACTCCTGCAGAGGATACCCAGTATCCCACTGATTTCTATCTGATCTTTGACATTGCGGGTACCGGGACGGATACGGACGGTACTGTATATACGATCGCGGATCCCACATCGGGACAGGGCAGCCCTGCCCCCCTTCCGGGGTCTCTTACGGAGCCCACGGCTGAGATCACCCACGTATACTACTGGAAAGGACTGAGACATCTTGAAGTCGGCTTTGATGTGGATGCCGGAGATGCCATAGGTCTGACTTCTGAAGTAACCATCTCCTCCTCTGCGGATGATACCATGTCCGTCACCCTGCCCGTTCCGTCCGGCAGCGGCAGCCTGACTGCCAACGCAAGCTGTGTAGATTCTCTCATCTGGCAGAGCGGCGATACATGGAACGGTACTCTGACCCTGGATTACGTTCTGAATGGAACAGCCGGCAGCAAGACCATAACCTGGAGCGGCACCCCCGAGATCATGGACGACCTGCGTCTGACCAGCGAAAATACCAGGCAGCTCACAGACAGCGCTCCCCGGATCGAATCGGATCTGATCTTCCGCTATCTGGGCAGTGACCGCCATACCTACGATCTGTCGGTCACCAGAGTGGATCTGGCCTGGATGAAGAAGACCTCTTCCGGAGATCTGGAACAGACAGGCAGCCCCAGAACAGTCTGGAACGGATCGGACCCCAGTCCTGTCACAGGACCGGCAGGCCCTGCCGCAGACGGCGGCGACCAGGTCTTCACCTTCCACTATTCAGATACTGTTGACACCACGCCGGAGCCGGATGCAGATGATCCGGACGGCTGCTGCCTGGTCTTCTATATCGAAGGCACCGGAACCGATACGGACGGAACGGTCTATTATATCCAGGAACCGCTCAGCTGCATGTCGGATCTTCTGGAATATTCCGCAGAACTGACAGAACCTGATCTTTCCATGAAAGACCTGTTATGGTATTCCACGGTGGACCATCTGGAGGTCGTCTATGAGATCAATCCGGGCGATGCAGAGGATATCACGTCGCAGGCGACCATCACCTACGACCTGCCCGGCGTACATCTGGAATATTCCCTGCCTGAGATGACTGGCAGCGGAGAGATAATAGCTCGGGGAAATGCCGGCAGCGGCCTGACGCTGTTTTCTTCCGGAGAGTGGGTCACCACCTTCAGAATGAAATACAGGCTGGGCGGCGTGGAAAAGGAGAAGGAAGTCTCTATTACCGGCAACCCCAGAGTCTTTGGCGCCCACCTGGAACCTGAGTCCGGCTATGCAAGCGGAACTCCGGAAAACCTGAACCTGGGCAGCGAACTGTCCCTTGAATACGAGCAGGATGATCCTCATACCTACAGCATCGGCTTCACCAAGGTGGAGATCGAATATTTCTATCTGGATTCCTACGGAAATGATATCCCCTGCGGAACAGACGTCATCTGGACAAAAGACAGCGACAAGAAAGTCTTCTTTGGTCCGGAGGGTCCCTACGGACCGGACAGTGACGGCTTTATGCAGCTTTACTATTCCTTCTGGTACGAGGGTCTGAATGCCGTGCTGCCGGATGATCGGGCGACCCGCTACTGTCTCCACTTCTATGCGGATCTGGACGGTGACGACGCCTGGGACAGCCCTGGTGAAGATTATTGTGAAACAGAGATCGCTCCTATTCCGGGCGCGGTTGTCCTGGAAAAACCCAAGGCAGGCATAGTATCTTCGACCTGGTGGCCCAATCTTTCCCATTTCAGGCTCCGCTATGAGATCGTACCCGGCGATGCTACAGACATCCGCTCTCATGCGGTCATCTCCGGAAGCGGAATGACCCTGGCCCTGCCCGAACAGGAAGGGGACGGCCAGAAAGAAGTGGATTACAACGCCGTGAATTACAGCTCCATGCTGGGCAAGCCCGACCTGACCGTCACCATCTATCTGGATTACAAGCTGGGCACCCGGTCAGAATCCATCGAATATTCAGAAGATCTCAACCCTGACGTCTTCTCCAGTTCCCTGACAGGCGGTGACTCCACCATAAGCGCCAGCACGGAAACAATAGACGTCGATTACAGCTTCAGACTTGAAAAACAGGGCGGGGATCCTCATTCCTACTCTGTAAGATTCAAAGAAATCAGTATCCTGTGGTACAAAACAGGAAGTGATACTCCGGCCGGCGAAGTCGTGATCTGGGACGGAAGCGGTGCTTATCCCTTCACGGGATCCGGAACCAGTTACAACTACAAGGCCAGCTTCCCCATCAAGCCGCCCACTCCAGACACAACGAGTTTTGCCCTGCGCTTTAAAGCACAGATTATCGGAGACGACAGTTACGATATTCCAGGCGGCTATGAACAGGTCCATACCAGCAATAAATGCAGTCTGCCCGCAGGCAGCTAAGCCAGGGCCTTTCCGGTCCGGCACGTACACAAAAAGAAACAGGAGGAATGAAAGATCATGAAAAAGCACAGGACTCTGATCGGAACCGTGATTGCCGTCATACTGACCATTCTGCTGCTGAATCCCAAATGGCTTCCCTTGTCCCAGCAGACCAGGGACAAGCTGAGCGATCTGGAAAAAAGCTATTTTCTCATACAGCGCAGCGGCAGGATCACCCTGGCCCATCTGCTGACCCTGCTCCTTATGATCTGCCTGCTCTGGCTCATCAGCATGGTGTTCAGGGTGATCATCCAGTATTTTGCCAAAAAGAGCCTGCGGTCCCAGACCATAGCCAGTCTGGCCGCCGGGGCCTTCCATTACCTGATCGTGATCATCGGGGCAGTCTGGGGCCTGGCCATCCTGGGCGTCAATACCACGGCCGTACTGGCCGGTGTAGGCATCATCGGACTTATCCTGGGCTTCGGCGCCCAGAGCCTGATCGAGGATATCATCACGGGGGCCTTCATCATCTTTGAAGGCCAGTACGTCATCGGGGACATCATCATACTGGATGAATTCCGGGGCATTGTCCGCAACATCGGCGTCCGCACCACCACCATCGAGGATGCCGGCGGCAACCTGAAGGTGGTCAACAATTCCGATATCCGCAACTTCCAGAACCGGTCCAGGAACAGTTCCCTGGCCATCTGCGAAGTCAGCGTGGCCTACGATACGGATCTGAAAAAGCTGGACCAGGTCATGAAAGAAGGCCTGCCCCGCATGTATGAAGCCCACAAGGATCTCTACAAGGCCGTGCCCATTTTCCGGGGCGTCATCGCTCTGGCGGACAGCGGCGTGAATCTTCGGATTACGGCCGAAGTCAAAGAAGAAGACGTCTTTGTTGCCCAGCGCCAGCTCAACAGAGACATATGGGCCCTGTTCTCGGAAAAGGGCATCGAGATCCCCTTCCCCCAGGTGGTGGTCCACAGAGACTGATCCCTGTTCCTGCTGCGCGGCATGAGCTTTTCCTGCAGCACATTTCCAATGACCTTATATCTGATACCGACCCCGCATCCCAAAGGGCTTGCGGGGTCTTTTTTTATGAAACAGGAACTTATGGAACTAAGCATAGGGAAATGCACATATCAAAAAGGTCTCATGATTTTTCACTTTTTATATTGACACAGCATGTCCTTTGTACTACAGTATTATTGTACTAATTGCTTAATACAGTATTACAATAATACAGGAGGGAATTCATGGCATGGACTTATAAAGCCGGTATCCCAATCTATACCCAGATCATCAGCATCATCAAGACCAGGATCGCCAACGGTACCTATCCGGCGGGTACAAGGCTCCCTGCCGTCAGAGAACTGGCTGTGGATGCGGGGGTCAACCCCAACACCATGCAGAGGGCTCTGGCCGAGCTGGAAAGGAGCGGCATCATTTACAGTGTCCGCACCAGCGGACGTTTTGTTACGGAAGACACAGCCATGCTGGGGGACCTGAGGAAGTCTCTTGGCAGAGAGCAGATCGCAGCGCTCTTTGCTTCGCTCCAGGCCCTTGGCATGACAGAAGATGAGATCGTAGCGGCCGTACAGGAATGGAGAAGGGCCGGCATGGCAGAAAGAGAGGTACAGGATGGGAATACTTGACTGCAGAAATCTGACAAAAAAATATGGCGCCGACACAGCGCTGGACAACGTAAATCTGGAACTGATCCCCGGCAGGATCGTGGGACTTTTAGGCCCTAACGGCAGCGGCAAGACCACACTGATCAAGCTCTGCATGAACCTGCTTAAACCCACCTCCGGAGAGATCCTCATTGACGGCATGAAGCCCGGCCCCTATACCAAGTCTCTGGTCTCCTATCTTCCGGACAGGGACATCCTGGAAAACTGGATGAACGTCCTGCAGCTTCTGGACTTCTACACGGATTTCTACCAGGATTTCGATGCCGGGAGGGCTGTAAACATGCTCTCTTCCCTGGGCATCGATGAAAGAATGCCCCTTCGGAAGATGTCCAAGGGCACCAGGGAAAAGGTACAGCTGATCATGACCATGAGCCGCAGGGCCAAGGTCTATCTGCTGGATGAGCCCATCGCCGGAGTGGATCCCGCTGCCAGGGACTATATCCTCCGCACCATCATCAGCAACTACGATCCCGAAGCCATGGTCCTGATCTCCACCCATCTGATTGCTGACGTGGAATCGGTCCTGGACGAGGCCATCTTCATCCGCCAGGGCAGGGTCGATCTCTTTGATTCCTGCGACAGCATCCGGGAACGCACCGGTCTTACCCTGGACGAATACTTCCGCAGGACCTATCACTTTGAATAAGGAGGACAGACATGTTCGGAAAAGTTTTTAAATATGAAATGAAAGCGGTCCGCAGGATCCTTCTTCCTCTCTACGGAGCCATGATCCTGGTCGCCCTGCTCTTTGGCCTGACCACCTCTATGACCACCGATTTCTCCGGCGTCGGAGAAGGCCTTCCCGTCATCGTGGATATCGCAGAGATCATCCTTTCCATGCTCTTCTTCACCGGCCTGACCGCCTGCGGCGTCATCACCTTTGTGGTCCTGATCCGGCGCTTTTACAGCGACTTTCTGGGGAGCGAGGGCTATCTCCAGCTGGCCCTTCCCGTCACCACCAATGTCCATCTTGCGGCCCGCACCCTGACTGCTTTCCTGTGGACTCTCCTCAGCGGCGTCACCGCCCTTTTGTCCCTGGCCGTCCTGGTATTTATCTTCTCTTTTGAGATTCAGGATCTGACCGGATTTTTCAGAAGTATTCTGGACGCCGTAAGGAGCCTGGAGATTCCTCCCCTCTCCATGCTTCTGCTGATCCTTTCGCTTCTTTTATCCTGCCTTTCCGGCATAGCCCACCTTTATGCCTCCATTGCCATCGGAAGCCTCTGGAGCGGGCACAGGATGATCGGATCCGTTCTGGCCTATATCGGCACCGGTTTTGTATGGTCCACCCTGAACGGATTCCTGGGAGCAGCCTTTGATAACAGCAGCGATTTTCTTCCCTTCCATATCTCGGGCATCCCCTTCTCCCTGGAGTACAGCGTCCTTGGCGCTATGATCGCCCTTGCCCTGATCCAGTTCATCCTGTATTATTTGATTGCATGGCTGATTCTGGACAAAGCTCTGAATCTGGACTGAGTCAGACAGGCAAAAAACCGAAAGGAGAAAACATCCATGACACATGAGGAGATTTTCGAAGTGCTCTATTCCGAAAAGCTTTATGATCCGGGAGAGCCTTCCCTCATGGCCCTGCAGCTCTCCTGCCTGAAGGCCATGGAGGAGCTCAACCGGACCGATTCCTCCCAGGAAGGCATGAAAAGACGGGATGAACTTTTCAGGGAAATGTTCGGTGCCTGCGGAGAAGGCTGCTATATCCAGCCTCCCTTCTTCGCCAACTGGGGCGGCCGGAACATGTACCTGGGAGACCACGTCTATGCCAATGCCGGCCTCACCGCCGTGGATGACGGAAAGATCACCATCGGAGACCACGTCATGCTGGGCCCCGGCGTCACTCTGGCCACAGCCATCCATCCCATCAGCCCCAATCTCAGAAAGTATGAGCTTCAGTACAACCTGCCCATCACCATAGGGTCCGGTGTCTGGATCGGGGCAGGCGTCATTATCCAGGGCGGCGTTACCATAGGGGAAAACTCCGTCATAGGCGCAGGCTCTGTGGTGACCAGGGACATTCCCGCAAATGTGGTGGCCTTCGGCAGGCCCTGCAGGGTGGTCCGGGAAATCACGGACGAGGACTATAAGACCTATGACCACGGAAAAGAGATCCCCGAAGCCTTTCGTTCCATGGCCTGAGGCCTACCTAATACAGAAAATCCCAAACACAAGGGAGCCCCCTGCACTGCCTGCAGAGGGCTCCCTTTCCGGATCCGGGCATGCCGCCCGGATTCTTTTTTCTGCTTTTCCGTCTCCTGTCAGATCAGAAGAGCCCTGAGCTCGTCCGCCGACAGGTTCATGACCGATTCGCTCCTGCCTTCCAGAATGGCGTCCGCCAGATACTTCTTCTGCTCCTGCAGATCCAGGATCTTTTCCTCGATGGTCCCCTTGGCGATCATGCGGTAGACGGTGACCTGCTTTTCCTGGCCGATCCTGTGGGCTCTGTCGGTGGCCTGGTTCTGGGCCGCCAGATTCCACCATGGATCGTAGTGAATGACTACGTCTGCTCCGGTCAGGTTCAGCCCTGTGCCGCCGGCCTTGAGGGAAATGAGGAAAACCGGGACCTTCTCTCCCTCCTCGGTGCCCTTGTTGAAGGCATTGACCAGCTGCAGACGCTGCTCCTTGGGAGTAGAGCCCGTGATCTTGTAGTAAGGGATATGGGCCGCCTTCAGATCCTCCTCCAGAAGGGCCAGCATGGATGTGAACTGGGAAAAGACCAGCATGCGGTGCTCTCCGTCGATGGCGCTGGAGATCAGGTCCATGCAGGCCGCCCTCTTGGCAGATCCGCCCTCATAGTTTTCCAGCAGCAGGGAAGGATCGCAGCAGATCTGACGGGCCTTTGTCAGCTCCGCCAGAAGCTTCATCTTGTCCTGGCCGGTCTCCAGACCGCCGTCCATGATATCCCGGATCCTGGCCACCTGGCCGTCGTAGATCTTCTGCTGCAGGTCATCGAACCTGGCGTAGCGGACCTCCTCCAGTCTGGCCGGCAGGTCCTTGAGGACGTCAGCCTTGAGGCGGCGGAGAATGAAGGGACCGGTCAGCTTCTTCAGATGGTCGGCCGCCTTTTCGTCCTTATTTTTTGTGATAGGCACATCGAAGTGCCTGCTGAAATCATCGTAGCTGTTTAAGAAGCCCGGCATCAGGAAGTCGAAGATGGACCAGAGCTCCGCCAGGCGGTTCTCGATGGGCGTGCCTGTCAGGGCAAAGCGGTGGTCCGCCCGGATGGTCTTGACTGCCTTGGAGACGGCCGCCTTCTGGTTCTTTATATACTGGGCCTCGTCCAGGACGCAGACGTTGAACTGTGCCTTCTGATAGAAGGAAACGTCCCTGCGCATCAGATCATAGCTGGTAACGAAGACGTCCGTATCTCCGCTGGAGAGTTTGTCGGACATGAGCTTTCTTCTGGCCGTCTGGGGCCCCGCCAGGATGGTCACGGAAAGGTCCGGTGCAAAGCGGTGCAGCTCCTCCTCCCAGTTGTAGACCAGGGACGCGGGGCAGACTACCAGAGAGGGCTTTTCGGCTCCGGCTTCCTTATCCGCCTGGAAGAGGGCTATGGTCTGCAGGGTCTTGCCAAGGCCCATTTCGTCTGCAAGGATCCCGCCGAAGCCCGTATCCTCCAGCGTCCTGAGCCATTTGAAGCCGTAGGCCTGGTAGGGACGGAGGACCTCCGCCATGCAGGCGGGCACTTCATAGTCGGAATCCCGGATGGTCCGGTAGTTCCGCAGCAGATTCCTGTAAAGCTTATCTCCCGAGGCCACGATGTTGTCGTGCTCCTCCAGGAGCTTATCCAGGTAGAGGGCCCGGTAAACGGGGAGCTGAGCCCTGTCGCCGTCGAAATCCTTTGCGCTGATGCCCAGGGCTTCCATCATATCGGAAAGGGCATCCAGATCCTTGTTTTCGTCCAGGTTCACGAATTCGCCGTTTTTCAGCACATGGTACTTTTTCTTCCGGCGGTAGCTGGCCAGGATGTCCATAAGGTCTGAGGTGGTCAGCCCCTGGGTGGTAATGGACAGATTCATCAGGTCGGATTCGATGGACACGCCGGCCCGGATCTGGGGAACGCCCCTGACACGCCTTGCACTGAAGCGGTCCGTCCCGTGGACCAGCCCGTAGGAAAAGAGCACGCCGGTGCCGGTCCTGAGGAATTCATACAGACCTTCCGTATCGGCCTGCTTTGCATAGTGGCCGTTGACCCTGTCCCAGGCAAAGCCCAGATCGTCTATGGCCTTTCTGACCCGGTCTTCCTGCTGCAGGTCCCGGATTCCTTCTCTTTCCAGGTCTGCCTGTCTGTCCAGGCCGGTGATCCTGTAGATCCGCTCACCGCCCTTCCTGTCATTCCAGTCGGTGACCGTCCCCTTTTCGTAGGCAACGTCACAGTCCATGAGAAGGCGGTCTCCGTCATAGTCCATAAAGAAGCGGAACTTCGCGTCGGGCGGCAGGATCTGCAGGGCTTCCTCCCCGCACAGGTCCTCCACTTCAATATAGGGACTGTCCATAAAGCCGGGCATGACCCTGTAGTAGAACTCCCGCAGATCGCCTGCACCGATCTCGAAGAAAAAGGCCCCGCTTAAGTCTGCCGCGTTGGAAAAAGGCAGGACCGCCTTCTCCTCTTCCGCCTCCAGCCTGGACAGGCAGTCATCGGACAGGCAGTAGCGGGAACTGCTTCCGTACAGAAGAACAGGGGTCTGGCCCGAGACCATAATGCCCGCAAAGCGCCCCCTGGCGTCGGCGAGCCGGTTGATCTTTATCTCCACATGGATGGCCTTATGCCCTATGCGGAGCATGGTATCCTTTGCCGCGTTCCTGTCCTTGAAGGAGCAGTGGGTCCCCTCTGCCATGTCATAGAATCGGTCCAGGGTAGCCCCGGTCAGCTCCTGCTGGTAGCCTACAGCCAGGGAGGGAACGTATCCTATTCTGCGGCTGAGCCTTTCGTTGGCCTGGTCGATCTCGCCGTATTTTCTCTGGATAAAGGTCATCCAGGGCTGGCTCTCGTCCGTGAACGCCTCCGCAGAAAAGTCCAGGTCCGCGTTTTTGCCCAGGCTTAAAACGCCGTGTTCCTCATAGGCTCCGATCAGCTTTTCGTAGCTCTTGAGAATATAGAGGCGGCCTCCGGTCCTGCCCACCTGGAAGGACAGCTGTACCTTATTGTCGTCCCTGGTGATCCTGGGCACGATCCGGATGTCCTGCACCCTGGTCTGGATCACCTCGGACTCTTCTTTTCTGGCCTGTACGGTCTGCTTTTCGATCAGGGACAGGAAGTTTTTTCCCTTCTGATCCGTGGTGCCCTGGGCACTGTAGTCCAGGGCCGCTGTCCAGGCGTCCCTGAGGATCCTGAGCTGGTGGATGCAGAGCTCGTTCTTTACGCCCTTTTTCTTCCGGGCTTCTCCCATTGAACAGCCGCAGCTGCACTGGAATCCGCCTGCAGAGCTGGCCCTGATCGTCAGGGGGACCCGCTCTCCGTCATCCGTCGTATAGGCGTCTGCCTCCAGGATCCTCCTTCCGTCATTCTCTCTCCTTATGGAGATCTGTTCCCTCCTGTCCCAGGCCCAGCGGTATTCGATCAGGCTCTCTCCCCGGGCGAGCATATCCGTGTAAAAGCTGTTGGTGGTGTACCGGTCCAGGAGGTGTTCGAAATCAAAAAAGATACCGGAAGAAGAGCTGTTCTGCCGGCGGAGCAGATCCTGAAAAACGGACAGGGCAGGCACGCTTTTACAGGAGGCATCCGTCAGCCGGGAGAGCCTCTCCTCCCTCATCCGTCTGAGCCTGTTCTCTTCCCTCCGCTGGTTCCATTTGTAAGAGGCTTCCAGGACCGTAAAGGGTCCCATGATCTTTTCGGCGGACATCATGGCTCTGGCCTCATGGATACATTTGTAGGAGAAAAAACTGTAACGCTGGCAGGAACAGGTATAGGAGGCATGTCTGAAATCTCTTCCCTCTTCCCTGGGAATGTTCTTTACCGTCACCGCATACCGGCTCCTTCCCTCCATGACCACGGCAGAAAAGCCTCTTTTGTCAGGGGTCTGCTGAAAGGCTGCCATCTTCAGATTCCGGGCAGTCTCTGCCTCTTTGAGAATATCGTCAGGAAAGGCCTCCCTCCAGTCTATGGGATAGACCCTTCTCTCGTCTTCGGGATAAATGATATTGGTGTCGGACATGATTCTTCCTTCCGTCTGTATCAGAAAAAGCTGCAGTAAGGACTGCAGCGGCTGTGCTTTGCTGACCGGGCTTTCCCCTGCCGGGGAAAGCCATGAAAAAGTCTTTTCAAAAGTAACACTGTTCCCCGGGGCTTGTAAAGAGCCCGGGGCGCTTTTTGCTTTCCCCGGAGCAGATCCGTAAAAAAACTGCTCCCGGATATGCTTTTTACCGGAAACATTCCGAATACGGGCTGATTTTACGTGCTTTTAACATTTCCGGATACCTGTCTGGTTTATCATTATAAGGGGTATATTAACTTACTCCAATAAACCAACAGTTGAAAATAAAGGAGAACGAGTATGGGAATTGACAACATTATTTCGCTAATGGGCGGTCTGGGCGCCTTTCTGTTCGGCATGCACTACATGGGCGCAGGTCTGAACCTGGCTGCCGGCTCCAAGATGAAGGATCTACTGGAAAAGCTGACCCGCAAACCCATCATGGGCTTTCTGATCGGTACTTTGGTCACCGTTGTCATCCAGTCCTCCTCCGCCACCACGGTCATGGTCATGGGCTTCATCAACGCGGGCATCATGGACCTGGCCCAGGCCACGGGCGTTATCTTCGGTGCCAACATCGGTACCACCATCACCTCCATCCTGATCGCCATGGATATTTCCGCTCTGGCTCCTCTGTGCATCGCCATAGGCGCGGTCATGATGCTCTATGCCAAGCGTAAAAGGACCAAATATATCGGACAGGTCATCCTGGGCTTCGGACTTCTCTTCCAGGGTCTCCACACCATGTCCGGTTCCATGTCCCCCCTCAAGGATTCTCCGGCCTTCCAGAACTTCGTTCTGCACGCCACCAATCCTCTGCTGGGATTTGCCGTAGGCGTCCTGCTCTGCGCGGTCCTTCAGTCCTCCTCGGCATCCGTAGGTATCCTGCAGGCTCTGGCCATGCAGGGACTTATGCCTCTGCAGTTCGCTGCCTTCCTGGTCTGCGGCATCAACGTGGGCTCTTCCACGCCGCCCCTTCTGTCCGCACTGAACGCTAAGAACAATGCCAAGAGAGCTGCCTTCATCTACCTGATCTACAACCTGACGGGAGCGGTCATCTGCATGCCTCTGGCCCTGCTGACCCCCATCTGCAAAGTACTGGAAGGGGCCATCGGAGCGCCGGCTTTTCAGATCTCCGCCTTCCATATCTTTTTTAAGGTCATCACAGCAGCCGTTCTTCTGCCTCTGACCAACCAGGTCGTAAAACTGACCTACCGCTTTCTTCCCAAGCAGGCCCACGAATCCGCCTTCCGTCTGGAATATATCGACAAGAACCTGGTGGGCAACCCCAACGTTACCGTCCTGCAGGTCAGTAAAGAGATCGGCCGTATGGTCAACCTGATCAACGAGAGCCTGGCTGCCGCCGTGGACGGCCTTGCAAAGGGCGATCTGTCCGCAGGCGTCAAGATCCGTGACAACGAAGAGGTGCTGGACTTCCTTACCGGTGAGATCTCCTCCTATCTGATGCAGGTCAACAACCGCCGCCTTCCCTACAACGTAGCTTCCTACATGGGCTCCTGCTTCAAGGCTGTCAACGACCTGGAGCAGATCGGCGACCACTGCGTCAAGATCTGGGAACAGAACGAAAAGAACGTGGACGCCAAGATCCACTATACGGAACAGGCCGTAGAGGAACTGCAGAAGATCTATGAGCAGTTAAACAGTCTCATGCAGGAGGTCATGCTCCATTTCCTGGAAAGAGACCTGACCGACGACATGTACCGGGATATCCGCCGCAAGGAAGACGATATCAGCAAGGCTTCCACCACAGCCCAGGCAGGCCACATGGAGCGTGTCCATCAGGGCAACTGCACCTTTGAACAGGGTCTTACCTTTATCGAAGCCCTCAACTCCCTGGGCCGTATCGCCAACCACCTGACCTCCATCGCAAAGGTAGGCCACGATGAGGATGCCCGCCTTCTGAACGAATCTTCCATGTCCGGCTACCTGGTCTGATCTTCCGGCCTTTGATTTTTTACAGCAAAAAACACCAAAAGGCGCCCGTTTCCGGGCGCCTTTTCCTGTCTGCAAAGAGTCTTTCGGGCCTCTTTTTCTTTTCCCTTTCTTATCCCAGGACGGATGCGATCTCTTCCAAATGGGTGATGATGGGCAGATGCTGGGGACATGCTCCCTCACACTGACCGCACTTTTTGCAGGCATCGGCCAGAGAGCTGCCTTCCTGTCCCGCCATGGCATACTGTCTTTTTGCCTTGTTCAGATTTCCGTAGAGCTTGTATTCGTTCATGATGCTGAAGATCTCGGGAATGTTGATCTTCATGGGACATCCTCCGGTGCAGTAGCGGCAGGCGGTGCAGGGGATGCGCTCTATGGAATTCAGGGCTTCTCTGGCCTTTTCGATGGCCTTTCCTTCCCTGTCTGTCAGGGGAGCGTATTTGTCCAGAGCCATGTAGGAAAGATTGTCAGCCATCTGTTCCCTGCTGGACATGCCGGAAAGGACCACCATGACCTGGGGAAGGGAAGCCGCAAAACGGATAGCCCAGGAAGCATAGGAAGGGGAAGGATTTTCTGCCTGTAAGACTTCCTTTACCACCTCGGGAGGATTGGCCAGGGTGCCGCCCTTGACAGGCTCCATGACTACCACAGGCTTGTCATGCTTTGCCGCCACTTCGTAGCAGGCCCTGGACTGAACTTCCGCGTCCTCCCAGTCCGCATAGTTGATCTGCAGCTGGACGAATTCCGCATCCGGATGGTCGGTCAGAAGCTTGTCCAGAAATTCCGGACTGTCATGGAAGGAAAAGCCCCAGTGCCGGATGAGCCCTTCCTTCTTCAGTTCCTTTACATAGTCCCAGATCCCGTATTTGTCGTAGAATTCGACATTACCTTTGCCCAGGGCATGGAGCAGATAGAAGTCAAAGTAGCCTGCCCCTGTCCTCTCAAGGCTGATCCGGAACTGGTCCTTGGCCTCCTGCTCGTTTTTGGCGGCCCAGCTGCCGGCATTGAGCTTGGTGGCCAGATAATAGGCGTCTCTGGGATAGCGTTCCACCAGGGCTTTTCTGGTGGCTTCCTCAGACCCCGTATAGACAAAGGCCGTGTCTATATATCTGCCGCCTGCTGCCAGAAAAGCATCCACCATGTCCTTTGTCTGTTCCACGTCAATGACTTCTTCTCCGTTCACGGAAATCCTGGGCAGACGCATCATGCCGAATCCCAGCTTCATGCAGTTTTCAATCAGTGATTTCATCCCTTACCTCTTTCTCATATATTGTTTTTCGTTATTGTTCTTTGATAATAGCGTTTGCTTTACGAGAATTATATCATCTTTTTACGCCTGTTAACAGCAGAACCATATACGGACAGCGGCCGCAGGACCGGGGAGAGAGACTCTCCGGCCCCGCGGCCGCCTTATGAAAGGTGCCCGGGCATTAAGAGGTGCCTGACTTGCAAGCAGAGGAATGTATCTGAGGATGACATCCTGGAAGGAAATCCCCGGATGCATCCTTATTGTATGCATATCCTCTCTCCTTTTGGTGTGCTGGCTGCACACAAAATAAAGGATTCATATTTTTGTCAGAAATCCAGGTGTATCTGACTCCTTCAGAACAGGAAGGCCGAAAGAAGGACCAGGACCGTGATCCAGGTGGCAAAAATCAGGGCCGCCGCAGCTCCGTAGCTTAAAAGGCGGACCAGAGGATTGGCGGACCTTAAAAGCGGCAGGCGGGAATAGGGGAAGCCAAGATCCGTGAAAAGGGAGATCCAGTTGATGCCGATCAGCAAAGTAAAGAACCGGTTGAGCCAGATCTCAAACGGACCTGATGCATTTTCCACCGACAGTGTCAGGGAGACGAAAAGAAAAATGCCATAAAGGGCCAGGGCTGCCGCCATGTTTTCCGTCTTTCCGGACCGGAATCCGGGCAGATGACAGAGAACGGGGACCTTTACCGTCTTTTTCTCTGCTTCCTCTTTGCAGGAAGGGAAATGTTCCATCATGCCGGCAACACTGGCATAGCGGTCCCTGGGGTGGAAGCTTGACGCCTTTTCTGCGACCTTCTCCCAGGAAGGATTCTCCGGAAACAGACGGCCGATCAGTTTTCCCAGGGCAAAGATATCCGTTCTGGCATCGGACTGGCCGAAGCCGTACTGCTCCGGAGCCGCCGTACCGGTCGTACCGTACAGTGTCGTATCCTCTGTTTTTCCTTCCTTATAGAGTTTTGAGACGTCAAAATCGATCAGGACTCCTCTTTTCTCTCTGGTTACCATGATGTTGGAAGCCTTTACGTCTCTGTGGATCAGCGGCGGATCTGCCCGGTGCAGGAAGATCAGGGCTCTGCAGACGTCCTCCAGAATCACCCGTTTTTCCTCTTCCGTAAGGCTGTTCTTCTCCAGGCAGGTCTCCAGGGAATCCCCTGCTATTAATTCCTCCGTCAGAAAGAGCTTCCCGTCTTCTTCCCATATGAGCCGGATCCCGGGTGTTTGGGGGCAGGGGTGGGCCTTCAGATACTCATAGACCTTTCTGTCATAATGATCCAGGCACTTCTGCAGATAAAGCCGATCTGTGGTTTCATCGATTACAATACTTTGCCCGGACCTTTTCAGATGGTATAATACTTTCAGAAAGGATCGTTCACATTTATCTTTCAGAGCAGAATCCGTCATAATGTCCTCCTTTTTTAGTAAATTTATGCTCAGATGTGCGCTCGAGTGCATTTTACCATAAATTTACTAATTAAGAAATACTGTTCATGAAAGAGGACACCTTAAGAACATCAATACAGGAGAGACAGAAAATGGATAAGAAAAAAACTGACGAACTGACCCGGATACTGGAAAAGACTTCGGGGAAACAGGAGCTGGAAGACTATCTGGACAGGCTTCCGGGCGAGTCTGTAGGCACAGGCCCTATAGATTACTTTCTTTCCCTTCCCGGGCCAAGAGCCATGACAGGGAAAGACCTGGTGCTCAAAAGCGGCATTGAGCGTTCCTATCTTTACCAGATCCTGAACGGCAGACGGACCCCTTCCCGGGAAAAAGTCCTGCGCCTGTGTATCGGAGCGAGGCTGTCCCTGGAAGAGACCCAGCGGGTCCTGGAACTGGGAAAACTGGGCGTATTATATTCCAGGGACAGAAGGGACGCCATCCTGATCTTTGCCATCCGGTCCGGTCTGGATACTACGGAAACGGATGACCTGCTGGACCAGTTCGGAGAGGCCCTGCTGGGCTGAGTGCGAAGCCTTATTCAGCCGCCGCACGGCCCATCTCTTCCATAAAGCCGCTCTTTTGCATTTCTGCAAGAAAGCCCGAGTGGATCCTGGCCAGGGAGCCGTCCTCCAGAGTGATCTCCACTGTGTACCAGGGTTCTTCCTCCCCATGCATCCTGACCAATCGGTATTTTACGATCCTGGCCGCAGACCCTGGGTCCTTCCTGTCTTTATAAAAGACAAGCTGCCTTTTTGCAGGAAGGCCCAGGGCTTTTCTTGCATTCCCCTCCTCCCTGCCCGGATTCTCGATACCTGAATACAGTTTTTCCGAATCCAGGATGACAGTCTCTTCTCCGATCCTGACTTCCCGTGTCATAAGCATTCCCCCTGACCGGCATTTCTGTTTTTCCCGTAAAAGATCCGGCCCTGATCCAGGTTGCCCCGGTACATGCAGGCCTTGGAATACAGCCTGTTTTCATGAACGCACTTCCCTGCATCCGAGCATCTGATAAAAGAACTGCAGCAGGCAAATCCTGCCGCTTTTGACACATATCCCTCAATGCAGTAGACCATGTTCCGCCGGATATATTCCGCGAGGCGGGGAGAATCCTTTCTGATCCGTACCTTCACCGTACCACTCTTCCTGTCAGCTGCGGTCTGTTCCAGCAGCTGCGCGTCTTCGGGCAGGAACAGATGCAGGTCTCCCTCCTGTATTTCTCTGAGATAAATGTCCAGATCATCCGGCCGCTTTTTGGCCCTGCTGGGAACGATCGTTGCCACGATCCTGTTCTGCCCCGGCTTTTCACCGGGCACAGGGGGATAATCCGGCTCCCAGATACAGACGGTATGGCTTACAAGCATATCCCGGGTCCGCTCGACCTGGCCGTAGTTGTCGGACAGGTACAGAGAACCGGCCGGCAGTTCATATTCCCGGATCAGGTCTTCCAGCATATCCCGGATTTTCTGCTGCCACGGTCTGTCATCCGTTTTTTCCGAAGCGGAGCTCATTCCTCCTGCATCCCCCTTTCGATCATGCGTTTCAGCGCGGGTATAAACTCATATTCCTCAACGATCTTCACAGGCAGTCCTTTCTCCTTCAGGGCAATGGCTTTCTCGATCTTGCTGCCGTATCTCCCTGTTTTCCAGGCAGCGCTGCCTCTTCCGCCCACAACGACGTAGTCCGTTGCTTTTTTTACTCCTTTATCGGCAATGCCTCCGGCCGCTTCAATCAGTGCGTGGACCTCCTCTCTGCTGCCGTAATAAAAATCTCCCGTAACTACGATATGCCTGTTCCTGACAGTTTCGATTTTTTCATGACAGCCCCGGCTTTTCACAGGATCCAGGAAATCGGGGAAAAGGCCCTGCATTTCTTCCGGAATTTCACTTCCCTCTTCCGGTATCCGGTCCAGGGCAGAAAAGAGCCTGTCAAGGGAAGAGATCCCCTCCCCGGTCACGGCTTCCAGTAAAGACCGGAGTTCCCTGAGGGTCAGCAGCTGCTGGGAAAAGTGTACAGTGCCGGTCCCTTTTTCTTCTCTTTTTCCGAACGCCGCATCGCCGTAGTCCCTGTAAAGGCTGTCATAAACCGCCTTTGTCAGGAGGCAGTCCTTCAGGGCCCTGTGCTCCCCCTGGGTATCAATGTGATAGTATCTGCAGACCGTTTCAAGCTTATGGTCCTCTGTTCCGGAGAGGCATCTCCTCGCAGCATGCAGCACGTCAATATAGTCATTGGTGAAGGGCTTTCCCCGCAGGGCCATCCGGGCATCATAAAGCAGATTCATGTCAAACCCGGCGTTGTTATAGCCTACGATCACATCTCCGCCCACAAAATCCATAAAAGAATCGATCACATCCTCCAGGCAGGGACACTCTTTCACCATCTCGTCCGTGATATGGCATACGGCCGAAGCCTCCGCCGGGATCAGGCAGCCCGGATTGACCAGACGGCTGTACTGCGCATCGATCTGATTGTCCCGGACCCTGACCGCGGAGATCTCTATGATTTTTGCCTTTCTGACAAAAACGCCTGTCGTTTCCAGGTCAACGATGCAGTAGCTGTCCACATGTTTTTTTACTCCGCGCCCTTTAAAGATCCGGTCCATATACGATCCTCCAGATTCACACCGGGCGGGAAGGCCCCTTTTCCAGGGCTGTCCTGTAAAAACCCTTTCCTCCAAATACTTCCCGTAAGTCCCGTCTGCAGCCTGTTCCTTACACAGAAGGAATGAAAAGACAAAGCGCATGCACATCTTCCGGAAAGACCCGTCCTTTCTGATCTTTCAGCCCCGGCACTGCAGGGGCCATACGTGCTCACGAGTACATTCTAGCACACCGCAGACCTCCTGACACAGATAAAAAACGTTCGTATGCAGAATTCTTTCAGAATGCGCCGTACGCACGCCGTCAGGTCCTGCGGGAAGGCCTCCGCAGAGACAACAAAAATCCCTCCGGCATGTACCGGAGGGATTTTTGTAAAGGGGGAGTATGAAAAATCTATCAAAAATAAGAAAACTGGCTTTTTAAGATCTCGGGAACGGTCTGTTCCTTTCGATGATTACATATTACAGGCCAAATGTGTTCAAAGTTTATTTAAAATATGAACGAATTGTAAATAATGTCAAAATCACTCCCCCTGTTTCGTTCAAAATCAACAAATCCCCGGAGCTCTTCGGCAGTCCTGCCCTATCCCAGTAAGGGAATGCCGGGCTTTAAGTGACATCCGGGATCAATAAAAAAGGCGCCTTCCGGAGTCAACGTCCCGATGGGCTGTCCGGCCTCCCGGATCTCGGGCAAAAGGTGCTGCACCCTCCAGGGATAGCCGTCCGCCTCAGCAAGGGCATTGAAACAGATCTGCATCTCCGGATCATAGCCCGATCCGTCCGGCAGCAGGGGGAACATGTCTCCCGCATCCGCCGTATCCGCGGCAAATTCTCCCGTCAGCTTCTTTCCGAGCCAGGTCTGGGGAGTGCAGATATGGTTGAGAAAGTCCAGGGAATTCTCTCCCTTGCGCATAGCCTGGTAAAGATGCACGATGGCGGCGTCCGGAGAAAGAACCGTATCAAAAAGATCCGACAGATAGGCCGCGGCAGCCTCTGTATTCTCCCCGGGACCGCCCCTGTAGGGACCCAGAAGACGGAAGGTACGGTCAAAGGGCATAAACCCCTTTATACGGTCATGAATGACCAGAGCGCGTACTCTCCGCAGGGGCTCTCCCAAAGGCTCTGCAAGGCCTTTAAACGCCTCCTGCAGGCCTTTCTGCAGGCTCTCCGGGCTGATCTCTTTCTCTGTCCGGGGACAGGCGCTGCGGAGGATCTCCCCGCCGCCCTCTCCGATCAGGACAGCCCATGTATTCTCTCTTTCCAGTATAAAGGAAAGGACCATTTCTTCCGTATGCATCGCCTCTTCCTCCTTCCAAAGGATCTTAAGACAACATTTTACAGGGGGAAAAGGTAAAAGTAAACCGGATCCGCCGGGAATCCGAAAGGCCCCGGCTTTCCCGCAAATGACAAGTCCCTCCGCTTTCGCGGAGGGACTGACATTAGATTTCATATGAGGGGGAGATTTTTCGTAGTCTTCTTCGTTCATAATTAAGATAGCATACGATTCTAAAAATCTCATAAAGAGGAGCGAAAGATTTTCGAAAATAATCCTAACAATGTCTGAAGGCCTCTCCTCTCCCGCTTGTTACTTGCCCAGAAGTCCTGTCAGAGAACTCAGATCCAGGTTCTGTGTGATGGAAGAAAGGACAGAGCCCAGTCCGGATTCGGAGTCGGAGCCGCTCCCCTTTCCTCCCATTTCGGCAGTCTTTTCTGCCATGGTATCGATCATGAGCTTTCCTGCCTCACCGCATTTGCGGTAATTCTGGATCAGCTTCTTTTCCCTGGCGGTCAGTTTGGGCTGGGTGGAAGCAGCGGTCTTTTTTGCCGCTGTCCCTGCAGGCTTTTTGGCCGTGGAAGACGAAGACGTCTTTTTTGCCGCTGTCCCCGAAGCGGGTTTCTTCGCTGCGGTCTTTGCCGCGGTCTTGGCACCTGTCTTCGAAGCTGTCTTCGCCGCCGCCCCTGTTTTCGAAGCGGTCTTCTTTGCCGCCGCTGTCTTTGCGGAGGACGTCCTGGCCCTGGAGATCTCCTCTCCGGGCTCCTGCTCTGTTCCTGTCATCATGATGATCTGATCCTGTTCTTCCATTCCCTTTCCCCTTCTTTCTCTCAAACAGGCTGCGGCCTTTTTTCGGACCGCGTTTTCTTATGTCTGCATGTGCTTTCCGGACGCTTTGTCAGAATTCTCCTCTGAATACATAGCGGTCCAGTCTGTCAAAGGCCTCCTCGATTCTGGCAAACGGAGACGCCAAGTTGATGCGCAGGTGGCAGGGCCCGTGGAAGGCACGGCCGTCCTGCACAGCACAGCCGACTCTCCAGGCGGCTTTCTCCACATCCTCTATGGTCTTTCCGTGATCTCTGCACCAGTCGGTGCAGTCGGCAAAAAGCATGTAGGTGCCCTGGGGCCGGGAGACCGATACCCCTTCAAATCGGTCTTTAATATAGCCGCAGGAAAAGTCGACGTTCCTGCCCAGGGCTTTCCGCAGCTGATCCACCCATTCCATGCCGTGGTCGGAATAGGCCGCCGTCAGGGCATGCATGGACAGGACATTCATTTCGTTGTAGTGACTGACGGAGGCCTGCCTGCGGATCTTCTTTCTCAGCTCTTCGTTCCGGATGATGTGATAGGCGCCGATCAGTCCTGCCAGGTTGAAGGTCTTGGAGGGGGCGTAAAGAGCCACCGTCCGCATGGCCGCGTCCTCCGACACCGACTGGGTGGGGATATGTCTGTGTCCCTCCAGGATGATGTCGGACCAGATCTCGTCGGAGATGACGGTCACGTCACAGCGCCTGCACAGATCCATCATGTCTTCCAGCTCTTCCTTTTCCCAGACCCGGCCGCAGGGATTATGAGGGGAACAGAAGACCAGGATCCGGATCCCGCTTTCAAACTTCTCTTCCATGTCCTTCAGATCCATGCGCCAGATGCCCTGCGCGTCCTTTTTCAGGGGGCTGTGCACGATGGTACAGCCGTTGTTCTTCAGGGTCCCCGTAAAGCCCACATAGGTGGGGGAATGGAGAAGGACTCTGGTGCCCGGGCCTCCCAGGACCTGTATGGCAGAGGCGAGTCCTCCCAGGACTCCGTTCTCGTAGCCTATGGAGTCCCTGTCCAGGTCCCTGACCCCGTTCCGCACCGCATGCCAGCGGAGGATGCTTTCGTAGTAGGCGTCGGATGGCAGGTAATAGCCGAACATTGGGTGCTTTGCCCTTTCTATGACGGCCTCCTGGATATCGGGCAGGGTAGGAAAGTTCATGTCCGCCACCCAGAGGGGAATCAGGTCAAAGCCCTCAGCGGGGGCCGCCGGGGCGATGGGGATCCGGGGATCTCCCACCGCGTCCACCGCCAGGGCGTCCTTTCCTCTTCTGTCTATAATGGATGTAAAATCATACTGCATGGGCTGCCCCCCTTGTTTTGCCTTGAATTTCCGTCAGTGCAGGGTCCTTTTAATAAAGCTGTCCGCCATTTCGGGCCAGCTTCCGATCCAGGGAGCCGGCGTATCGGCCGCCTTCTCTCCCGCATAGGGACCGTAGAGGAAGGCCTTAAAGAATTCGTCCTTTTCCTCTTCGGACATGGGGATCCTTCCCTCCTCCGCCGCCTTTAAGACGGCAAGCTCCTGCTCCCGTACGTAGGTCTCGGTGCACCTTCTGAGGGCCCAGTCCTCGTCTCCCAGAGACAGGCCGTGCTTTCCCTGGGAATAAACATGCAGTTCAAAGGGAACCTTCTTCTCCCGCAGGGCCATGCCGTACCGCAGGGCGTTCTCCATGGGAACGCTCTCATCCGTGACGGTGGACCAGAGATAGGCGGGAGGGGTATCCGCCTGCACCTGCTTTTCCAGGGACATATATTCCGTAAAGGCAGTCGGAGGATCCTCCCCCAGAAGGGCCTGCATGGTCACTGCATGGGTCACGGCCGGATCGGACGTTATGACCGGATAGGACAGGACGGCCGCATCGGGCCTGGCCGGGACCCTGTTCTTTTCGGGATCCGGGTCCTCTGCGTCGGCATGGTGGACGCAGAGGGAGGCCGCCAGATGCCCGCCTGCGGAAAAGCCGCATACGATAAGGCGATGGGGATCCCCATGCATCTCTTCCGCCCCCATACGGACCAGGCGGACGGCCCTGGCCAGATCGTCCAGGGGCTGCATGCCCAGGGGGACTTTCAGGGCCGGATTGCAGGTGTAGGTCAGGACAAAGGCCTGATAGCCCAGATCATAAAAGCGCCTGGCAACAGGCGCGGCCTCCCTTACGCTGGGATAGCGGTAGGCACCTCCGGGCACCACGATCATGATGGGTCTTACTTCCTGGTCTTCATGCAGATAGGCTGTCAGGAAAGGGGAAAAACCCACGCCCGCTCCGTGAGGGTAGCGGTATTCCTGCTTTTCCCAGAGAGGTTTACGCCAGTTGATCATATTTTACTCCCCCTTACTTCCACCAGTCGAATTCATCCGGATTCAGACCGATATTCTTTGTACGGAAGACAGGGTTCTGTCCTGCCTTCTTCTGCTTCTCGTAATCCTTCAGAGCCCCGATGGCTTCGTGGCTGAGGACCACGCAGGCGGGCAGGTTGATGATGGTCATGCCGCCCATGGCAATGTCGGCCAGGGCCCAGCAGGCATCCGCGGATGTGATGGCGCCGGCAAAGATCACTGCCACACAGGCCAGGTAGAAGACTCTCATAAAGGCCTTTGAAGGAGGCCTCTTGTGGTTCAGGAAGGCCAGGGCGTTGTCACAGTAGTAGAGGTTGCCCAGAAGGGTCGTAAAGGCAAAGAGGACCATGGCCACCGTAATGAAGAAGGGGCCGATGGGGCCGAAGACCGTGGAGATGGCATTCTGGACATAGGGAGCTCCGCTGACCTCAGCGTTGTGGGCCACGCCGGTGGACAGGCACATCAGGGCTGTGGCCGTGCACAGAAGGACGGTATCGATATAGACGGAAACCGTCTGTACCAGGCCCTGCTTGACGGGATGGGTCACGTTTGCGGACGCGGAAGCGTTGGGAGCGGAGCCTACGCCTGCTTCATTGGAATAGAGGCCTCTCTTGATGCCGTAGATCATGCAGGAGCCTGCGACGCCGCCGAAAATAGCCCGGAAATTGAAGGCGTCCCTGAAGATCTCTGCAAACATGGCCGGCACATGACGGAAGTTGACAAAGATCACGATCAGGGAGATGATCACGTAGGCGATGCCCATGAAGGGAACGATGACGCTGGTCAGTCTGACGATGCGCTTTCCTCCGCCCATCAGGCAGTAGCCCACCAGGACCGCCAGAATGGCGCCGATCACAGCGGGCGTCGTTTTGGGATCATAGAAGCTGTAGACCGCAAAGGTGGACTGGAGGTTGTAGGAGCAGAGCAGGTTGAAGCCGAATGCGTAGGTCAGCAGCAGGAATACGCAGAAAATGGAGGAAAAGACCGGAGCGCCCAGGGCCTTTTCGATGTAGTAGGCGGGGCCGCCGTAAAAGGCGCCTCTCTCGTCCGTCTTTTTATAGATCTGGGCCAGGGTGGACTCGGTAAAGGCAGAGGCCGCACCGATGATGGCCATGAGCCACATCCAGAAGCAGGCGCCCGGGCCGCCCATGCAGATGGCCGTGGAAACGCCGATGATGTTGCCGGTGCCAACGCGGGAGGCCGTGGAGACCATCAGGGCCTGGAAGGAGGATACATGATGGTCGCCCCCCTCGGGCTTTTCCAGGATCAGGGCGCAGGATTCTCCCAGGAGACGGATCTGGACGAATCTGGACCGGATCGTAAAGTAAAGTCCGGCCGCGGCCAGAATTATGATCAGGATCGGATAGTAGAGAATGCTGTCAATGTTTTCAAGCATCTGTGTGATCATTCATGTTCCTCTCTTTCTTTGTTTCTTTTTGGGAATATGATTGTTCATTATATCAAAAAAAGGCTCTTTCATGGGACATCCAGTCCAGAAAGAGCCAAAAAACTGACGGAAATTATAAGACAGAATACAGATTTTGCGGGTATACAGATACCTCTGGGATGCTATAATAAATTGTAAGCAATTTATTACAGAATATCGGGATGCCGCGCATCCCCAAGGAGGTAACACATGCAGAGAATTTATGATTTCCTGAAAGCAGCGGGCACCTATTACCTGGCCACCATGGACGGAGACCAGCCCAGAGTCCGTCCTTTCGGCACCATCGACATTTTCGACGGCCGTCTGACCATCCAGACCGGACTTGTAAAGGACGTGGCAAAGCAGATGCTGGCCAATCCCAAAGTCGAGATCTGCGCCATGAACGGCGGCAAATGGATCCGCGTGCAGGCAAAGGCCGTCCTGGACGATCGTCTGGAGGCCCAGGTCCACATGCTGGATGCCCACCCCGAACTGAAGGGGATGTATCAGGCAGGCGACGGCAACACGGCCGTTTTCGCTCTGACAGAAGGAAAGGCCACCATCTCCTCCTTTACGGAGGCTCCCGTCGAGATCGGGTTCTGATCAGTAATCCTTGGGGCGGCGGCACTGGCTGCAGGTTCTGCGGAAGAACCCTCTGAAATGGCCCCCGCAGTAGGGGCAGCGCCCCTCCGCTTTCCAGCGGCTGGCCTTGACGTAGCGGTCCGCCAGGTCGGACCCCTCCAGGTTCCTGCGGATGCTGCTCTCCAGAGATCCTGTCGTCTCGTCCAGGACCAGAGGCCTTCCGCCTGCAAAAACTTCCGAAAGCTCGGGGCATCGTCCCGGCCGGAACATATTGGAGGATGCAGAGGTATAAGAGCACCAGCTTTCGGAGCCGGTGCTCTTTTGCTGTGCCTTCAGGGCCCGCTCCGATACATAGATGCGCCGCAGGCTGTCGCAGCCCGCCAGGGCGGAGGGCCCGATCCGTTCAGCACCCTCCAGGCGCAGCTCCCGGATGGAAGTATCATTGGTGAATGCAAAGGCGGGAATCTCTGCGGCCCTCTCCAGCCCGGTGACCCTCTCCAGTCTGGGGCAGCGGGCAAAAACGCCCTCTCCCAGACTGAAGGCGCCGGAAACATCCAGTTCCTTCAGCATGCGGCAGCTGTAGAAGGCATAGCCCTCTATGGTCTCCGCATAGTAAAGCCCCTCTACCTTCTCCAGCCGTCTGCTCTCCGCAAAGGCCATATAGCCGATCTTTCTGAGGGAAGGCGGCAGGATCACGCGCAAGATGTCAGATCCCCGGAAGGCTTCGGCCCCGATCTCGGTCACAGAAGCGGGGATCTCCACTTCCCTGGCCGCCCCGTTGTATTTGCGCAGCACGCCTCCCCGGATATCGAAGCCCACGATGTGCCGCTCTTCCTCTCCGGAAGAAGAGGCAGCTTCCGATACTGGCCGCCAGGCTCTTTTAAACGCCGCCGAAGCCTCCTCCACCGGATACCACTTCCTGCAGTAGGGGCAGAGATCCTTCTCCCTTCCCGGGAGAGCGCTCACTGCGGCGGAGCATTCCGGACAGATCGCCGGGATCCATTTGCCTTCCATGGATTTATCCTTTCTTTCTGCGTCTCTGAGACCGGTTCAGGCCGGCAGTTCCGGTCTTTCCCTTCCCCTTCCCGGACGTCCCTTTCTTCTCGTCATCGGACAGGTGCCTGATGATGGTAAAGCCCTTGCCCATGCACAGGCCGCCCGCGATGGCCAGAAGGCCGTTCATGCCGCCGCTGCCTCTTCCCTGGGCAGTCAGAAAAAGTCCTGCGAAAATAAAGGTCACGCCTATGGTCATAAACAGGTAGGCACCTGTTCTGGAATTGATCTTAAAATCCATTCTCCTTCTCCCCTCCGCCTACTGGGCAGGCTTTATATACTGGGCATATACATAACCGGTCTGTCCGGATTCTTCCACCTCCACATAGGCCCAGTCTCCCTCCATGCGGATCATATAGAGCCTGGTCCCGGACTTGAGCCCCGTCAGGGTGGCGGAGCTCAGAGACGGGCCTGTACGGAGCTTTAACGAAGAAGAAACGTTGACCACGTAGATCTCCCTCTCTCCCTCTTCCCGATCGGAGGCCGTCATGGAATCGATATCCACGTAAAGCGTCCCTTCCACGGGCGATCCCGGCGCAGATCCCGGTCCTTCCTCAAAGGTGACCACCGCCCTGGAGCCTTCCAGGGCAAGAGACACAGGATGTCTGTAGCCCTCTCCCAGCGAGACCTCTCTGGCCACCGTCAGTCCGTTCATGTCCACGGCAAAAAGCTGGGGGCCCAGATAGCCGGTGATAAAAAGCCTGTTGTCTTCGTCAAAGGCAAAGGCGCCTTTGGCGGGACAGCCGCCGAATTCCATGTTTTTCCAGACCCGGCTCCCGTCCTGGCGGCTCAATGCCACGATATCGCCGCCTTCCACGTAATAATAAAGATTCCCCCGGATGCCCACATCCGCCACCCGGTCTGTCTGGGTGCTGGCGTAGGAATGGGTCTTTCTGGTCCAGACCGTTTCTCCGCTTTCGCTGATCCCGGTGATCTGTCCGTACTCCCTGCCGTTTTCCCGGACGGTCTCGAACTCCACCTCTGCCGCAGCATTTTCATCCAGTTCTATGGACTGGGCCAGGGAAAGCTGGCTCTCCTGACTGCGGGCACAGGACATAAGCAGGAAAAGGACGGCCGACAGCACCGCCGTAAGGATCATCCGTCTGAAAATAAAGCCTGATCTTTTACGCATTGATATACCCCCTGCGGCCTTTGCCGCAATTTATGCGTCTACCTGTTTATTGTACCATATCCGGCCTGACCCTGATATGCCGCAGGAATAAACCGCAAAAAAAATGTCGGCAAAAAGCCGACATTTTTTTACAGGGGAAGGTAGGCCCAGAGGACCGAAAAAACAAGGGCAGGCAGCATGGAGGCCACCCGGATGCCCCGCTTCCAGACCAGGTTGACGCCCACGCAGAAGATCAGGACCGAGCCCGTCAGGGACAGGTTGGAAAGAGATACGGGATTTCCCAGAAAGACCGGGCTGATCAGTCTGGAAAGGATGGTCATGGATCCCTGCAGCAGCCCTACGGGCACGGCGGAGAACATGGCGCCCTTTCCCATGGCGGCAGTCATGATCAGAATGATGAAGAAGTCCAGAACGGACTTGGCGATCAGAGTGGAAGGATCCAGGCTGATGCCGTCCTGAATGGATCCCACGATGGCCATAGCCCCTATGGAAACGGTCAGAGAGGCAGTTACGAAGGCGTGTACGAAGGAATTGTCCCCTGCGTTCCCTGTCTTCTTTTTCAGCCACTCCCCGAAATTCTCCAGACGCTCGTCCAGCTGCAGCAGCTCCCCCGTGATGGTCCCCAGGGTCAGGCAGAGGATCAGCATCATGCTGCCCCGGCTCGTCAGTCCCTCTCCGGAAAGGAAGAGCATTTTTTCCATGGCCCCGCTGACGGCGATGAAGATGGTGCCTATGCCGCTGCAGATGATCATGGAGTCCTGAAGCCTTTTGGGGATCCTGGCTCCGAAGAGCATGCCCATGATGCCGGCTGCAAAAATGGCTGTTACATTGATGATGGTTCCAAGTCCCGGCATGGCAGCTCCCTCAGCTTTCCCGGCCCTTAAGAAGGGCTGTCATGGTATCTTCCGCAAAGACGGTGACTTTGCGGGTCGCTCTGGAAATGGCCGTATAAAGCCTATGCTTTCCGATGCTGTCTTCCGGATATTCCTCCGGGACCGCATCCGGAATGATCACCGAGTCGAATTCCAGTCCCTTGACCAGGGGCAGCTCCATAAGGACGGGGCCCCTCTCGGGCAGGGACATATCCCTGCGGATCACAGGGGGAGCATCGTCTCCCAGAAGGGCGGAAAGCTTCTCCAGACGGCGTCTGGAGCCTGCGATCATGCAGGTCAGGCCCTCCTGCTCCCTGGCTTCCTGCAGGGCTTCCTTCAGAGCCTTGAGATAGGCGTCCCTTCCCTTAATGGTCCGGATCTCCGGCCTGGTGCCGGGTCTCTGGACAGAGGTGGTCCTGACCCTGTCCTTTTCTTCCAGGAAGGCGGTAAAGAGGTCCGTGATCTCAGGCGATGACCGGTAGCTGGTCATCAGAGAGCATTCCTCGGCCTTTCCGTGCTCCGAAAGGATATCCCGGATCCTTGCAAAGGTGGCCGTTCCGGGCCGGATGGCCTGGTTCTCGTCTCCCAGCAGCATGAAATGGGCCCGCAGGAAATATCTGGAAAGGACCCTGATCTGGGCTTCAGTATAGTCCTGGACCTCGTCGATCATCAGATATCTGGCGTTGCGGTCGCATTCGCCGGTCAGAGCCATCTTCAGATAGAAAAGCTCCACCGGTGAAAGGGAAGATCTGCCCATGATCTTTTTTCCGATCTCCTGGAGATTGAGGAATCCTTTGCCCCTTACCTGGGCAAAGGCTCCGGCAAAGTCGTTCTCCATGCGGTTGTTTTCCCTGCGGGATGCGTTTTCATCCTCCCGCCCCTGGTCCTCTCTGTCCCTGCGGGAATAGCCGTCCTTTCTGCGAAGCCTGGACTTTAAGAGCTCCAGAAGGTCGTCCTCCATAAGGCCGGTCAGACGGGGACCGGGCCCGATGTGGGGATATCGCTGGCTGACGGCCAGGATGGACCTGGGGCTGATCAGGATCTCTCCTCCCTGGCGGATGCCGGTAAAGTCCTCTTCCGTAAGGACCAGGTCCTTAAGGGAAGCGTCGATCCGGTCCAGATCCTCCGCCCTCGTTTCAAAGCCGGCGCCCCGCTTTCCGAAGCCGGCCATATCCAGGAAGTCCAGCCAGGTCAGGGCATGGGGATTGGTCTCCCCCATATCCGGCAGGACATTCTCTATATACTGGCGGAATACGGGATTTAAGGTCATCAGATAGACCTGATCGGGCCGGAGCGTATTCCTCTTCTGGTAGAAGAGATAGGCGATGCGCTGCAGAAGGACAGAAGTCTTGCCGCTTCCCGCGATGCCGCTGACCAGAAGCACCGGCACATCCTTATGACGGATGACCTCGTTCTGCTCCTTCTGGATGGTGGTGGTAATGGCGGTCATCTTATCGCTCCGCCTTTTGGAAAGGGACTCCAGAAGGAGGGGATCCTCGATGGCAATGGTGGTATCGAACCAGGCCCTGAGGACATCCTCCTTTAAATCGAACTGCCTGCGCAGCAGAAGGTCCACGGGGATGGTCCTGCCGTCCACCGTATAGGAGGTGGGACCGTTGGACTGGTTATAGTAGGTCTCCGCCACGGGGGAGCGCCAGTCCACCACCAGCTGCTCGTGTCTGTCTCCTGTCAGTCCCCGGGTACCGATATAGTATTCCTCGGGCTCTTCCTCCGGATCGTACTGAAGGCGGACCTTGGCAAAATAAGGGGCTTTCAGAAGGACCCGGACCTGGTCCAGCTTCTCTTTGTTCACCCTGCTGATGATGTTGTAATTATCGATCACATGGTTCATGACCTCGAACTCGGCGTAGGTCTCCATGGCGTTGGTGTCCGAATCAAAGTTCAGGGTAAGATCTTCCCGGATGGCTTTCTTCTCTTCCAGGGCGTTTTCCCGGACCTGGTCCAGCTTCTCCTCCAGGCTCTTCTCCATCTCCCTGAGCCTTTTGTGGAGGGCAGAAAGGTGGTCCTGTTCCTCCCGGAAAATAAGGTCGTAGGCTTCCATAGCTTATTTCTCCTGATCATGGTCTTCGTGTCCGAAAAGCCGGACATTTATTCAGTATACCATGGATTTTCTTTTCCGGAGAAGATCCTTTGGATTTTTCAAAAAGAGCGGAAAAGAGGGGAAACATCCCGAAAAAAATCAGAAAAGAAAGGCAGCTTCCGGCCCGCAGGCCTTCCCGGATCCTTCCCCGGCTTCTCCGGTCAAAAAAAAGGTACCCGCAGAAGCTTTGACGCTTCTGCGGGTACCTCCCATTTTTTAATTACGTGCTTTTACAGCCTGTTCTTACAGAACATCACTGTGTCTGACATAGCCTACCTGGCCTGCAGGAGCAACGACCTTGGTTCCGGGACGGATGGTGGCATATTTGTCAACGACCTGGCCGTCAAGGACAGCGCCTTCACCGACAGTGTCATAAGCCATAACGATACTGTTCTTGACAACAGCGCCCTTGCCGATCTTGACGCCGCGGGCGATGATGGAGTTCTCGACTGTGCCTTCGATCACGGCACCGTTGGAGATGTAGCTGTTCTTTACGCAGGAGCCTGCCAGATACCTTGTGGGAGCGGAATCGGAGGTTCTGGTATAGATCGGCCAGTCGGGGCTGAACAGATCAGCTGCGCAGGCCTTGTCCAGCATAGCCATGCTGGCCTTGAAGTAGGAATCCAGGCTGGTCAGAGGAGCGAAGACGCCCTTGTGTTCCACAGCGCGGATATCCAGCTTGTCGGTCTCGGCATTGATGATGTTGGCCAGAGTGTACATGGAGGAGGTTGCCTTTGCGTCTGCGATGAGCTTAAGCAGGAGATCCTTCTTCATGACATAGGTCTCCATGGAGATGTTCTCGGTCTCGGTGTCTTCCAGGAAAGGAGTAATGGATTTTACTCTGTTGCCGTCCAGTGCGATCTCGTTGCAGGTGGAATAGCCTTCCTTGGCGTCTGTGACCTTGTGATACAGAACAGTGATGTCTGCGCCGGATGCTGCGTGGTCCTGAAGCAGCTCGTTCAGATCCTGGGTGAAGATCATGCAGGAAGGAACGATCACGACATATTCCTGATGCTGCATCTTGATATAATCCATGTTCTCATAGAGAGCATTGATGTTGGTGTTGTAAACAGCGTTCAGCTTCTGCTCGGTAGGGAAGAGCAGCTGGATTCTGCCGCGCTTGGAGTTGATGTTGTAGTGACGGCCTGTACCGATGTGGGCTGCCAGTGAGCGGGGCTTGCTGCTGATATAAACCTGGATATTGATGATGCCGCTGTTGCTTAAGTTGGAAATAGGGAAGTCAATGACTCTGTATCTTCCCATAAAGGAGATCGCGCCGATGGGGCGATATTCCTGCAGTCCTTCAACCTTCTGATCTACAGAAGAAGTGATAATACCAAATGCTTTTGCCATTTTAACATTCCTCCTTAAACATCCTGTGCCTGCAGGGTGATTTCCTTGCTGTCAGCACTGCCGACCACTGCGCCTTCGCCGATGGTCACGCCGTCAGCTACCAGAGCACGTGTTACGACTGCGCCGGCCTTAACGGTAACACCGGGCATCAGAACAGAATCGATAACCTTTGCGCCTTCCTCGATCACAGCACCTGTGAAGATGACGGAATGCTTGACAGTGCCTTCTACGGAAGCGCCCTGTGTGATGTAAGCAGTATCTACTTCAGCATTGGGGCCGATGAAAGCGGGAAGAACGGTTGCATCTTCGGTGTAGATCTTCCATGTAGGATCATCCAGCTGCAGATCGTTGTTGTCGGTCAGCAGGTCCATGTTTGCTTCCCACAGGGAATCGATGGTTCCGACATCCTTCCAGTATCCTTCGAATCTCCATGCGACCAGCTTCTCGCCGCCGTTGAGGAGGGTAGGGATAATGGTCTTGCCGAAGTCGTGTGCGGAGTTGGGATCGTCCTTGTCCTCGACCAGGATCTTGCGGAGCTTCTTCCAGTCAAAGATATAGATACCCATGGAAGCCAGGGTGCTGCGGGGATGTGCGGGCTTCTCTTCGAAGTCGATGATCCTGTCGTTTTCGTCAGTGATCATGATACCGAAGCGGGTTGCCTCCTGCAGGGTCACGGGCATAACGGCGATGGTAGCGGCTGCGCCCTGAGCCTTGTGGAACTGAAGCATCTTGTCATAATTCATCTTGTAAATATGGTCGCCGGAGAGAACCAGAAGGTATTCGGGATCATATGTGTCGATAAAGTCGATGTTCTGGGTGATGGCGTCTGCTGTGCCGCGATAAACGTCAAGACCTGCATCAGCTTTCTCACGGGGAGTCAGAACGAATACACCACTGTCCTTGGTATCAAGGCCCCACAGGCCTCCCTTAGCAACGTAGCTGTTCAGCAGTACGGATTCATACTGTGTCAGAACGCCGACAACGTCAACGCCGGAGTTCGCGCAGTTTGACAGAGGGAAATCGACAATACGGTATTTGCCGCCGTATGATACTGCAGGCTTTGCCACCTTATCGGTAAGAGCGAGCAGACGACTTCCCCGACCGCCGGCCAGGATCATTGCTAACATTTCGTTTTGTTTCATGATGTGTCCTCACTTTCCTGAATTGTTTTACCAATCGTGTCACTTCATTAAGTGCAATAAGCTATTCACATTGTACAATATTATGAATCAAATTGAAATATTGTTTGTAGGAATTTTGTAAATACTTGATGAATTTTTATTTTCCTTCAGACACATTACACAGCAGAACTCAGGTGTTCAGTATCGTCTTCAGAATGGAACGCAGAGCCGCTACTTCCACGGGTTTGGCGATATATGCGTTCATGCCGGCTTCCATGCATTTGCGCATATCTTCGTCGAAGGCGTCCGCCGTAATGGCAATGATGGGGACGCCCGCCACCTCCGGATCCTCCAGCTTCCGGATGGCTCTAGTGGCCTCGTATCCGTTCATGATGGGCATCTGCAGGTCCATCAGGACAGCGTCAAAGCCGCCTGGGCCGCCTCTCAATACCTTGGTGACGGCCACCTCGCCGTTGACGGCCGTATCCACCCGGTAGCCGGCATCCTCCAGGATGGCCACGGCGATCTCCCGGTTCAGGTAGTTGTCCTCCACCAGCAGGATCTTCTGCTTGTAGCCCTTTCTGCGCCGCTTTCTGGAGACCGTGACAGGATTTTCACGGAAGAAGCAGTACTTGGTCAGCTTCCCTTTGCCGTCGGTCCAGGCCAGGTCGTTCCCCTGGTTCTTCTGGAGCTCCAGGGCGAAACGGGCGATGAATTCGGTGCCCTCTCCCTGCCTGGATCTGACCGAGATCATGCCGTCCATGGCGTCCAGAATGGCCTTGACGATGGGCATGCCCAGGCCTGTTCCGGCCACCCGGCTGACCGTGGTATTGTTCTCTCTCTCGAAGGGCTCGAAGATCTTCTTCTGGAAGTCATCGGACATGCCGATACCGTTGTCGATGACGTGGAATTCGCAGTAGACCCTGTTGTCGGAGCTCATGCCGGACTGGAAGGCCTTGAGGGCCACTCTGCCTCCCTCGGGGGTGTATTTGTTGGCGTTGGAAAGGAGATTTAACAGGACCTGGGTCAGACGGAGCTTGTCGCAGTAGACCAGATCCGGCATCCCGGGATCGATCTCACAGACCAGGGAGATGTTCTTTTTCTCCATGGAGGGCTCTATGATATCCAGCGCCGAGTCGATGATCTCCCTGAGAGAGTTCTCCTCGTGCCGGAGGGTCATCTCGCCGCTCTCGATCCTGCTCATGTCCAGAACGTCGTTGATCAGGCGCAGAAGATGCGTGCCGGATGCAGTGATCTTCTCCAGCGAGTTGCGGACCACTTTTTTATCGTCGATATGGCTCTCGGCTATGGAGGCGAAGCCTATGATGGCGTTCATGGGGGTCCGGATGTCGTGGGACATGTTGGAGAGGAAGGTGCTCTTGGCCTTGTCGGCCTGCCTGGCCTGTTCCAGGGCCTGCTCCAGCTGCTCTCTCTGCTGACGTTCCAGATTCTTCTCGTTCTGTATATTGGCGAAACCGATCATGACCTCGGAAATATGCCGGGTGTCCTGGCCCAGTCTGGCCACCTGGCAGCGGTAGTACTCCCGGAAATTCCTGCCCCGGAAGGTAAAGCTGAATTCCGCCCGGTCCCGCAGCAGCTGCCGGATCACATCGGGATCCATATTATGGAGGAAGAGCTCCTGGTCCTTTTCATAAACGCCCTTCTCCGCAAAAAGCTCCACGGTCCTGTCGTACTCCGGTACAAAGACAGAGCTGTAACGGGTGAGGAAATAGTTGTTGGTACGGTAGATATCGTAGGTATTCTGGTCCAGGTCCGCGAAATACACGGTCTCGAAGGCCCTGGTCAGAGAGTCGATCATATCCAGTCTCCGGGAATTCTCCCTGGCGATCCGGATCCTCTCCGTCATATCGCTCAGGATCATCATGCCCTTGATATGGCCGCTCTCCACGTCTCTTGTCAGAGTGATGGACTCCCTCAGCCAGACCTCATTGCCGAAGCGATCCCTGACCATGTACTGGATCAGGGGATCTCTCTCTCCTGTCTCATAGAGACTGATCAGCCTCTCCGCGTCCACCAGCTGGCAGAAATCGTTTTTATTGTCGGACTGGATCCTGCCGGCCCAGTATTCCCTGGATCTGGACAGGGGATAGGGCACAGTCTTCCCCTCATCCTCCCAGAATATATCGGGGCTGAAAAAGGAACTGCTCAGGATCATGTCATCGGTCACGTCCACCTCATAGGTGGCCACCACATCCGCCGCCGCCAGGGCGTTGGAAAGAGCAAAGCCCTGGGACAGGTCATTGCGCAGGCCCGAAAGGGCATTGACCTCTGCGATGCCGATGTCGGTATCCTCCGGTCCCCCGTGTCTGGTATCGGGGATCCTGCGGCAGATCAGGGCTTTCCAGGGAACACCGATCTTGTTCTCCAGAAGCCTTATGTCGATCTTCTCCCAGGTTCCGTTCTTCAGGGGATAGGCCAGTGTATAGGAGGGTCTTTTCCTGAGCACCCTGCGGAAATCCGCAATGGTGGTATTCTGCTCGTGCCAGATCCAGTAATCCGGATCCACGGCAGCCTCCCTGTATACCCTGTTGACCTGCGTGAAGCAGGAACCCGGCCAGAAAGGTACCCGGGGCAGATCGTCCCTGACCTGGGCATGGATCTCTTCCACCGTATCCGCTTCCAGATCCACCAGAAAGACTTCGGTATATTCATTCAGAAATGCGACCAGCAGCTGGTCGTTCAACTGTTCTCCGCTCATTTTAATACTCCATATTTCTTATGCTGGACAAAGCGTCCGGCGCAAAACCTGAACTATTCTGATTTTACCATCTGGCCGGAAAAATGTGTATATGGCAGGCGCTCAGTCCTGCCTCTGTCCCGATCTTACCCCGTACCCGGAGCCTCTTCCTTCTTATTATCTCCCTTTTCCAGCCCCCGCATGACCAGGAAATACAGAAAAAGGGCCGTCAGGGCCCCGCAGAGCCAGGCCGCTCCGTCCGCCGAGACGGCCATCCGGTAGCTTCCCGCCCCCATGGAGGCACGGGCCATCAGGATCCTGCCGGTCAGCTCCGCAAGTCCCACCGCCATGGCCGTTCCGGCTCTTCCCACTCCCTGAAGGATGGACCGGAAGACAAAGATGCCTCCCAGGAAGAGGTAAAAGGCGGTGTTGATCCGGATATAGGTCTGGGCCCATCCCATGAAGAGGGACAGATCCGTTCCCGGATCAAAAAAGAAGGGCAGAAGGACAGGCAGCAGGGTCCTGGACAGAGTAAAGGCCAGGGCCGTATAAACAAGAAGGATTTCCGAGGCCGCCGCGGCCCCCTTGCGGATCCTGCCAATGTCCCCGCTGCCGAAGTTCTGCCCTGCATAGGCGGACATGGCCTGTCCCAGGGACAGATAGCCCTGGGTCAGCAGCATATGGATCTTGCTGGCGGCTGTATAGCCTGCCACCGCCACGGCCCCGAACAGGTTGACGGCGGACTGCATGATGACGGTGCCCGAGGCCGTGATGGCGTACATCAAAGCCATGGGCAGGGCGGACCGGAGCTGCTCCCTGCAGAAAGCCATATCCGGCCGGTACATGGAGGCCTCCGGCCTGAGGACCGGGACCCTCCCGTAAATATAGAGGATGCAGAGCAGGGCAGAGACACCCTGGGACAGGACCGTGGCCAGGGCGGCGCCCCGGGTCCCCTGGTGAAAGCAGAGGATAAAGGTCAGGTCCAGGACCACGTTGAGGCAGGAGGAAAAGATCAGGAAATACAGAGGGATCCGGCTGTTGCCCACGGCCCGCAGGAAAGAAGCCATGAGATTATAGAAGAGGGTGCAGACAAGTCCTCCGCAGATGACGGAAATATAGGCATAGGCGTCGCCATAGATCTCCGGAGGCGTATGCATGGCAGTCAGAAGAGGGCGCATCAGAGAAAGGCTGAGGAGGCTCATGACGAGCGCCGTACAGGCTGACAGCACTATGCCGTTTGCCACGGACCGCCTGGTGCCCTCCGTGTCTCCGGCCCCGAATCTCTGACTGGTCAGGATGGTAAAGCCTATGGCCATGCCGTTGGAGACGCCCACCACCAGAAAAAAGACGGTCCCCACGCTGCCCACGGCCGCCAGAGCCCTGTCACCCACAAATCGGCCCACGATGACCGTGTCCACCATGTTGTAGAGATGCTGGAAACAGTTTCCTATGAACATGGGAATGGCAAAGCGGAGAATGAGTCCTAAAGGATTTCCCCTGGTAAGATCCTTTTCCATAAAAATCCTCTTCCTGTCCTGTAATCGAAGCAGGGGACCGCAGACTGCGGTCCCCTGTCATGTTGATCCTGTGATGTTACTCTGTTCTTTCGGGAAGGTGTCCGTATTTGACCTTGATATAACCCTTGATGAT
>CAMOGQ010000008.1 GCA_946614165.1 uncultured Lachnospiraceae bacterium | reverse complement strand
ATTTCTGGAATGAGGCGGTTCTATGAAATGTTTCCGGAAATCCAGCAGTACAGACAGGCAGGAAGGAGGCAGCAAACATTCCAATTAAAAAATACAAAGACCAGTCAGGAATAGACTGTGCATACGACCAGCGCTCAGCATGGAGCTTTACCAATTCCTTCACTGCTTCCTCCGGGGCCAGTATAGAAAGAAGATACAGAGTAACCGGAAGGAGATAGACAATCCCCCCGAGGCTTTGGACGGCCATCAGTTTTATAAAGACTACGAAGATGTATGAAGTAAACGTATGGAAGCAGGTATGTGAAATGTTCAGAAGGCACATGTCGAAACAAGAGAGGACAGTCAAGGCGGCATGATTTCTCTGAGTGATCAGAAAAGAATGCCAGAGGGCACTGAATGCCCATCGGCAGACAAAGGATAGTTTTCAGTTCACTTGGAATCAGGAAGAACTCTCTTCAGAACCGCCTGCAATCCGGCCTAAAAGCCGCAGCTGAGAGCAGTTATACTAAAAATCAGAATATCTTTGGCTCATTTTCAGACAGGCGCAACGGTAGGAATGATTCACTGTATTTGCAAGGACTTAACTCCCCGGTAAACGTCAGGGGTGTTCAAGCTTGAACGGTAACTGTCAGTTTCCTTTAGATGAAAGACGCCGCTCTGCATCTTGCTTTTACAAGTCTTTCATCATAGAATATGAAAGATGTTCGATAAAACGTACGCTGGGGACGGACCGGAAGCACAGGACCAGACCCGGACCTGTGTATGAACAGGCGGACATACTGCACTGGACGGGTGACTGCCCTTTTGTACAGTTATCAGAGCATTTAGGGCTACATATAATGGAAGTGCAGGTTCGGGCGGCAGATATAACAACCGCGATGCATGACCGGCAGTATTGTGGGCTTTCGGGACCGGCCGCAGCGGCAAACGGGGATATTGACAGAAAAAGAACTGGGGGGCCGATAAAAAGGGGAAAGGCACCCGGTTTATTTGCGTGTATAAAAGGAGAAGAAAGAATGGAGTCAGATAACCGGGAACAGGACAGACAGCTATTCTATTCTCTTTCTGCTCTTTTTGCCAGTCTGAAGGACGGGACTTATAAGGAAATCCTGGACGATTGGAAGTGGATCATGTCCTATACAGTCCGCTATAAGGGGGCTGTCATCTTTTACCTGGTCCTGGGATTGCTTTCCACCTCTCTGGGCCTGGTCTCCAGCGTGGTCACCAAGTACATGATCGATATCATCATAGGAAGGGATACGGGGAAACTCCCCCTCCTGATCGCCGTTTTCGCGGGATCGGGCCTGACCGGGATCGTCTTTAACAGTATCATCAGCAGGATCTCAGCCAGACTGGACATAGACATCAACTACGACATCCAGGGGGAGATCTTTGATCACATCATCGATGCGGACTGGCTTTCTCTGAGCCGGTACTCCACAGGGGATATATTAAACCGCTTCGGCAATGACATAGGGACCATTTCCGGCAATGCCATCAGCTGGCTTCCCAGGATCGTGATCAGTATCTACCAGTTCCTGGCTACCTTTTTTCTGATCCTCCACTATGACAGGGTCATGGCCCTGATCTCTCTGGCCTCAGCCCCATTTCTGCTGATGGCTTCCAAAGTCGTTATCGGCAGGCAGAGAGAGTACGGAAAAAAGACAAAGCAGATGAATTCCAGGGTCATGCACTTTGAGATGGAGACATTTCAGAGCATGGATACCATTAAGGCCCTGGGCATAACGGGCCATTACTCCGGCAAGCTCCGGGAGTGGCAGCAGCGGTACCGTTCCCTCTACATGGACTATAACCTTTTTTCCATAAAGACCAGTATCTTTATGTCTCTGGTGGGCATGGGGGTAGAGTTTGCGGCTATGATCTACTGCCTCTTCCTTCTGTGGAACGGATCCATTACCTACGGGACCATGACCCTCTTCCTGCAGCAGCGGTCGGCTCTGTCCGGCGCTTTCGGGACACTGGTGGGACTGATTCCCTCTTTTCTGAACAGCTCTGTCTCCGCCCACAGGGTGCGGGAGCTGGTGGACCTTCCGAGAGAAGTCCGTCTGAGCTCTGCAGGGACGGACTTCCATGAACCCGGCGGATTTACAGTGGAGATGCAGGATGTCACTTTCGCCTACAGAGAAGGTGACAGCGTTATAAGAGATTCCGCTTTCCGGGCAGCCCCCGGAGAGATCGTTGCCCTTGTGGGACCCTCCGGCGAGGGCAAGACCACCATGGTCCGTCTCATCCTGGGCATGATGCAGCCCGGGAAAGGCAGCGTCGTAATAAAAGCGGGCGGCAGGATCACCCGGATGAATGCCTCCCTCCGCCATCTTATGACCTATGTGCCCCAGGGCAATACCATCCTGACAGGCACCATCGCGGAAAACCTTCGGAGCGTCCGGGAGGACGCCACGGACGAAGAGGTCATTGAAGCCCTGAAGACAGCCTGTGCCTGGGACTTTGTCAGTAAGCTCCCGGAGGGGATAAACGCCAGTGTGGGCGAGAGGGGCAGAGGCCTTTCGGAAGGCCAGGCCCAGCGCATCGCCATTGCCAGGGCCATCCTGCGGGACGCCCCGGTAATCCTGATGGATGAGGCCACTTCTGCCCTGGATGTGGCGACAGAGCGCCGGGTCCTTTCTAATATCATGACAGGAGATCCAACCAGGACCGTGATCCTTACCACCCACAGGCCTACGGTCCTTACCATGTGTACAAGGGTCTACAAGGTCATGGATACCTCGGTCAGAGAACTGACAAGGGAAGAGGCAGCAGAACTGGCCATAGATTTCTGATGCAGGCCATGTGACCTTTCAGACACTATCTCAATTACAGGTAATATATACATGAAGAATGCAAGCAGCAGGAAAAAGAAAAAAAATAAGGCCATGAGGCCAGGGATCTGGGAGCGACAGAACCGTCTGACCCGGTTCTCCGTACTCTTCTTTATTATCGGCTCCATTATTTTCGGTGCCTACCGCTATCATCTGTCACGGACGGTGGACGGCAGCGCCCCGGAGATCACCATCGGGGAAGAGGAGATATCCGTCAGCGTTCAGGATCCGGAAGAGGCCCTGCTGGAGGGCATCACCGCCCGGGACCGGAAGGACGGGGACGTGACGGAAAGCCTTCTGGTGGAAAGTCTTTCTCCCTTTGTCAGCAAGAACACAAGGCTTGTCAGCTATGCGGCCTTTGACTCGGACAACCATGTATCCCACGCCTCCAGGAAGCTGATCTATACGGACTATACCAGTCCCCGCTTTACCCTGGAGTCGCCCCTGGTCTTCCGGCTGAATTATAACGATGTCATGGATGGTCTTACTGCCTGGGACTGCCTGGACGGAGATATAACCTCTCTGATCAAGGTCGTTCCGGAAGAAGACTTTACGGTGGAAAAAACAGGCCTTTACGATGTGACCTTCCAGGTATCCAACAGCGCCGGCGATCTGCAGTCCTTTTCCACCCAGGTGGAGATTTATGAAAGCAGCCAGGGACGGGGGCCTGAGTTTACCTTAAGCGACTACCTGGTCTATGTGGACAAAGGAGCCGCCTTCGATCCGGCTGCTTTCCTTAAGAGTGTCCGGATCGGCGGCAGAGATTATGATATCGTAAGAGGAGCGGGAAATTATTACGCCGAGAACCTGCCCCAGGGGACCGAACGCTTTGTGGGGACCGATATGGTGCAGATCGATAATCCCGTAAGGACCGATACGCCGGGCAGCTATACCGTTCGCTATACCATTTCCGTCGATATGTGGAACCAGGAGACCCAGACCGGGACATGCCCCCTGATCGTTATTGTAAGAGAGTGAGTTTTATGGCAGAACAGAGCAAAAACATATCCTATGAAAAAGGGGACGTAAGTCTCTATACCATAGTGACAGACATCCTGCGCAACTGGCTGGCTATCTGTCTGATCATGGTCACGGCGGGAATGCTGACATATGTCTACATTCATGCAAATTATCATCCCACCTATACCACAAAAGCTACCATGGTCATTACCAGGACAGGGGTAGACAACAACGTCTACGGCAACCTCCGTTCTGCCTCCAGCTCCGCAGAGCGTTTTGCCCAGCTGCTCAACAGCTCCGCCATGCAGAAGGTGGTGGCCAAGGATCTGGATATCCCGGCCTTCAACGGCAGCTGCAGCGCCAGGAATCTGGAGAACTCCAACCTGCTGGAACTGAGCGTGACGGCTGATTCTCCAGGCATGGCCTTCCATGAGATGAAGTCCATCCTGAAAAATTACAGGACCTTTTCGGAAGACCTTCTGGGCGATATTAACCTGATCATGCTGCAGGCGCCTGCCGTGCCGGAAAATCCCGGCAATCCCATGGCCGCCGTTAAAAGAATCCTTCAGGTCATGGCCATGGCAGGGGCAGCCGTTATAGCTGGCCTGGGCCTTCTGTCCTATCTTCGGGATACGGTCCGTACCCCTGCGGATGTGGAGCAGAAGCTGGATACCCACATTCTGGCCACCCTTTACCACGAGCAGAAATACAGAAATATCTTTTCCCGGATCCGCAACTGGCACAGAAAGACCAGTATCCTGATCACAGACCCGGTCACCAGCTTCCGCTACACCGAGTCGGTCAAGAGAATGGCTGCCAGGATCGTATCCAGGATGAACAGCCGCAAGGCAAAGGTCCTTATGCTGACCAGCGTTCTGGAAAACGAAGGCAAGTCCACCGTGGCCGCCAATATTGCCCTGGCCATCGCGGACGAGGGCAGGAAGGTCCTTTTAGTGGATGCGGACCTGCGCAAGCCTTCCCTTTATAAGATCCTGAAAATGCAGGATCAGGAATTTGTATCTCTGACAAAAGTCCTCCGGGCCGAGGATCCGGCAGATATCAGACAGGAAGATCTGTGTGTTCCCGTGCCGGGAACTGCCCTTAAGGCAGTCCTGAACAGGTCCGGCGCCCCCCAGTCCATGGAAATGTTCTCTTCCGGCCGCTTTGTGGAACTTCTGGACCTTTTTCGCCGGGAGTATGACTATATCATAGTGGATACCCCGCCCATGCAGTTGGTGGCAGACGCCGAGGAAATGGCTCCTGTGGCAGACGCCTGTGCCATGGTGATCCGCCAGCATACGGTGGAAGCCAGAGATATCAATGACGCCCTGGATGCCCTTAACGGGAATAAAGATCATGTGATCGGCTGCATATTCAACAACGTCCGCTCCGGTCTGCCCCTTCCGGGCTCCGGACGCGGCTATGGTTATGGCTACGGCTACGGAAATTATGGATACGGAGGCCATTATGGAAAGACATCCTGAACCCTGGCAGATCCAGGAGGATACCAGGATCGATATACGTGAGACAATAGACGGGATGTGGAAGGCCTTCCTCAGATTCTGGTGGATCATTCTGGTGGCCATAAGCTGTTTTGCTTCTGCGAGCTATTTCTACGCCGGGCACTCCTACGTGCCCCAGTATACAGCCTATTCCACCTTTACCGTCAAAGCCGTCAGTGTCTACGGTTATGACGAGGAAAACTACAACATGGCCACAGCTGCCCAGCTGGGCGGTGTCTTCCCCTATCTTCTGACCAACGGCGTTCTGACGACTAAAGTGGCCCAGGATCTGGGCGTTTCCAGCGTGAACGGGCAGATTTCGGCCTCGGCTCTGGAAAACACAAACATGATCACGCTGACAGTCATAGCGGATGACGCCCAGAGGGCCTATGATATCCTGCAGTCGGTGATCCGGAACTATCCCGAGATCAGCAATCCCGTCATCGGCGAAGTGACACTGCGCCTTCTGGACGAGAGCGGAGTCCCGCAGAGCCCTTCCAACCGGTTCAGTCCCAGGACGGCGGCCATGATGGGAGGCGCCGGGGCGGCAGCCTTATGCCTTCTCTTCCTCCTCTTCTATGCCCTGGCCCGGAAGACTATAAATTCCGAGGACGATCTGAAGAGAGTCTTCAACATGCCCTGCCTTGGTTCCATCCCCAGGATGCAGATTAAGCGCAGGAACAACATGCAGGGCCGGGATAAAAGGATCATGGTAGACGCCAAGGGGGCGCCTGCCTATTTCCAGGAGTCCTTCCGCACCATGCGGAACAGAACGGAAAAGATCTGTCAGGAAAAAGGTTTTAAGACGATCATGGTGACCAGTGCCATGCCTTCGGAAGGCAAGTCCACCGTGGCTGCCAACCTGGCGGTCTCCCTGGCCCATAAAGAGAAGAATGTCTGTCTGGTGGACTGCGACCTGCGTAATCCCTCCGCCGCAGACCTGCTGGCTCTGGATGGCAGGGGTCTGGGCATGTCCGGCTATCTGCAGGGAAAGGTCCAGATCCCCAACATCCTGATGCCTTACCGGAAGAGCAGGCATCTTACGGTGATCCCCGGCGGAGAGAGCATCTCGAATCCGGGAGAATACCTGAACAGTGAAAGGTTCCGGACCCTGGTGAAGACTCTCAGGGATCAGTTCGACTTTGTGATCTTTGACACCCCGCCCAGTGCCATTGTATCGGATGCCGCCTCCGTCGCCAGAATGATGGATGCCGGCATCTATGTGGTCCGCCAGGACTATGCCGCCGAGGATGTGCTCCGGGACGGTATGGAAATGCATGCTGGCACAGGAGTCCACATGATCGGCGCCGCCCTGAACAATACGGTGGCCGGCATTACCGGAAGCAGCTACGGCTACGGCAACTACGGCTACGGCCGCTACGGCTACGGAGGACGCTACGGCTACGGAGGCTATGGCTACGGCTACAGCTACGGAAGCAGTGAGGAATCCGGGGAAACAGACCTGGAAGAGTCAGAAACGGTAGATAAAAGTGAGCTTTGATCCAGTCAGACAGCCTTTTTTCAGTCATCGTGAATTCTCACTTTCTACGGAGAATAAAGAATGCACATTTATGACAGATATATAAAAAGAATACTGGACCTTCTGCTGGCAGCCGCAGGGGCAGTGATCTTATCGCCCATCCTTCTTCTGGCTGCCCTGGCCGTCCGGCTGGACTCCCCGGGACCTGTCATGTTCCGGCAAAGGAGGGTGGGAAAGCATAAGACCTACTTTGAGATCCTCAAGTTCCGCACCATGCGCTCGGACTGCCCCAAAGACGTGCCCACCCATCTGATGAAGGATCCCTCCAGGTGGCTGACCCGTACTGGGCGCTTCCTTCGGAGGACGTCCATCGACGAGCTTCCCCAGATCTTCAACATCCTGAAGGGGGATATGTCTATCGTGGGTCCCAGGCCCGCCCTCTGGAATCAGTACGACCTGATCGAGGAAAGGGACAAATACGGAGCAAATGACGTTACCCCGGGCCTGACAGGCTGGGCCCAGGTCAACGGCCGGGATGAGCTGGATATCGAAGAGAAGGCCAGACTGGACGGAGAGTATGTCAGCCATCTCAGTTTTGCCATGGACCTGAAATGTTTCCTGCGTACGATCACAGCCGTGATCCGGGCGGAGGGCGTTGCCGGAGAAGATAAGAAATGAATATCCTGATACTGACAAATCATTCCTATATGCTCTGGCAGTTCCGGAGGGAGCTGATCGGCACGCTTTTAGAGAAGCACCGGGTCTTTCTCTGTATGCCCTATGTGGGCCATGAAGATGACTTTACGGCTATGGGAGCGGAGTGTATTCCGGCAGATATGGAGAGAAGAGGGACAAACCCTTTCCGGGACCTGCAGCTTCTTGGAAGCTACAGGAGGATCCTGAAAAAGATCCGTCCGGACCTGGTCCTGACCTATTCCATCAAGCCCAATATCTACGGAGGCCTGGCCTGCCGGATGGCAGGGATTCCCTACTATGCCAACGTACAGGGGCTGGGAACGGCCTTCCAGTCCAGACAGATGGCCAGGGCTGTGACCTTTCTTTACAGGAGGGGACTGAAAGGGGCCGGAAAGGTCTTTTTTGAAAACCGGGCCAATGCCGAAGAATTTGTCCGCCGGGGCATCGTAGAAAAGGAAAGGCAGGTCATCCTGCACGGAGCCGGCGTCAACCTGGACTACTTTGCCTGTACGCCCTATCCCCGGAACGAGAAGTTCCGTTTCCTTTATCTGGGACGGATCATGCGGGAGAAGGGCATGGATGAACTTTTTGCCGCCGTCCGGCGCCTTAAGGGGGATTTTATACTGGATCTGGCAGGCTTTTTCGAAGAAGGCTATGAGGAACAGGTCCGTCAGCTGGAAGAGGAGGGGCTGGCCGTATTCCACGGTTTCCAGAAAGACCCCCGTCCTTTTTACGCCATGGCGGACTGTGTGGTCATGCCCAGTTATCATGAAGGCATGAGCAACGTCAACCTGGAGGCCGCTGCTTCCGGCAGGCCCGTGATCACTTCGGATATCCCCGGATGCAGGGAAGCTGTTGAGGACAGGGTGACCGGGATCCTCTGCAGGAAAAGAAATACGGAAGATTTCGCCCTGGCCATGCAGGAGATGCTGGACAGATCCCCTGCAGAGAGGGAAGAGATGGGACTTCTGGGACGAAAGAAGATGGAAAAAGAATTCGACAGGCAGGATGTGGTCCGGGAGGCACTGGATGCCATGGGACTTTAGGGCAGCAGCCGGGAAGGAGCGCCCGAAAAATGCGGCCTGCGCGGAGGAGATATTTTGCTGAGATCGAATTTTGTGCTGATTCTCTTCTGGATCGGAGCTATGGACCTGATACAGAGGTTCGTAAAGACAGACCATATGGAATGGCAGGGCGGCCGGCCGGTGATCCGCTCAAACTGGCTGTTTGCACTTCTGACCTTCCTTCCCGTTATCTGGATAGCGGGGCACAGGGGTAATATCGGCGACACATCCAATTATGCTTACACGTTTTCTCAGATGCCGGAAACCTTTTCCGGCTTTTTGAAGTATCTGGATCCCTCCGGGAAGGACTGGGCCTTTTTTGCCCTGTCCGCTTTTATTAAAGCGGCAGTCAGCAGCAGCCAGGTGGTCTATTTCACGATCATAGCCGCATTGCAGGGCCTGATCCTGGTGACCGTCTACAGAAAGTATTCCATCAGCTATGTGACGTCGGTTTTCCTCTTTATAGCTTCAACAGACTATATTTCCTGGATGTTCAACGGAACCAGGCAGTTTATGGCTGTTACCATCATTTTTGCAGGGACGGGATGGATGATTGAGAGAAAGCATATCCAGGTGATCCTGCTGATCCTTCTGGCTTCCCAGTTTCATGCATCGGCCCTGCTGATGCTCCCGATCTATCTGATCGCCCAGGGAAGGGCGTGGAACGGCAGGACCATTCTCTTTATCGGGCTGGCTTTTCTGGCTGTTATCTACGCAGACCGTTTTACTGATATCATGGAATATCTGCTGGCGGAGACACAGTATGTAAATGTGGTATCGGATTTCCGGGGGTTCAATGACAACGGAACCAGTCCCATCAGGGCTCTGGTCTATTCAATGCCGGCGGTATTTGCCTTTATGGGAAGAAAGGCCATTGAAAGGACCAACAATCCGCTGATCAATCTCTGTACCAACATGTCTCTGATCACAGCCGGACTCTATCTGATCTCAGTTTTCACCAGCGGTATTTTTGTGGGGAGGCTTCCCATATATGCCAGTCTGTACGGATATATACTGCTGCCCTGGGAGATAAACTATATGTATAAAGACAGCAGCCGTTTCATGGTATACGGGCTGATGATCCTGTTTTATCTGGCCTTTTATTACTATCAGATGCACCTCGCCTGGGGGCTGTTCTGACAGGAAATAAAAAAGCAGTGACTCTGTATATGCTTTATACTTGTTCTGTCTGGAGGACTGCGGATGTCAGTCTCTTCAGTCCGGAAAGCCTGATCTGGCAGGCTGCTGCAGGAGGCAGAAGATATGATTCCAAAGAAGATCCACTACTGCTGGTTCGGACGGGGGGAAAAGCCTCCTCTTGCAGACAAATGCATTGCCAGCTGGAAAAAGCACTGTCCGGATTACGAGATCATCGAATGGAACGAGGACAATTTCGATGTAACAGGAAACGGCTATACCCGCATGTGCGCAGCGGAAAAAAAGTATGCCTTTCTGTCCGACTATGCAAGGCTGGTCATCCTGGAGAAGGAAGGCGGGATCTACTTTGATACCGATGTGGAAGTGGTGAAAAGCTTCGACTGCTTTCTGAAATATCCCGCTTTTCTGGGCTTTGAAGACGACGGGCATGTAAATACGGGCATTGGGTTCGGAGCGGAGGCCGGAAACCCTGTGGTCAGGACCTTGCTTTCCGAGTACGATGACTTGCTTGACGGCAGAAGCGGCGTAACGGGCTGCCCCATTCTGAATACCCGGGCCCTTGTAAAATGCGGCCTTGTGCCAAACGGCAGGCGCCAGCATCTGGAAGGAGCGGAAGTTTTTCCGGCAGAGTGCTTCAATCCCTATGACGATCCCACGGGAAGGCTGAACAGGACAAAAAAGACTTTTTCGATCCACTGGTATGCCAAGAGCTGGATGAGCCGCAGGGATATCATCCGCAGCACCCTGACAAAGCCCCTGCACAGGATCCTGGGGAAGGATTTTTTCAGAAAAAGGACCAGAGGGATAAATGGTACAGTCTCGGGGGAAAAAGAAGGGCAGGATCAAAAGGGCCATGCAGAGAAAAAGACGATCCTGATCTTCTCCCACGCCATGGAACTGGGCGGAGCGGAAAGAGCTCTGCTGGGTCTTCTGGAGGCCATGGATTATGACGTTTTCCAGGTGGACCTTTTTCTCATGCGGCATAAAGGGGAACTTCTGAAATATCTTCCCGAAAAAGTAAATCTTCTGCCGGAAAGCCTTCCCTATACCTGCCTGGAGATCCCCGGAAAAGAAGTGTTTTTAAAGAAACAGTTCAAAGTGGCGGCAGGAAGAGCCCTTGGGAAAACGGCCGCTGCCCTGCAGGTCAGAAGACTGGGCCTTTCTCCGGACAATCAGGTGGGAATCGAATACAGCCATAAATATACCGCTTTTGCCATGCCGGAAGTCGGCAGGGGGGAGTATGACCTGGCCATCAGTTTTCTGACTCCCCACTATTTCGCAGCCGAAAAGGTGAGAGCGAAGAAAAAAGCCGCCTGGATCCATACGGATTACGGAAAGGTGGATGTGGATACGGCGTCCGAGCTGAAGATGTGGGAAAAGTACGACCACATCGTGTCCATCTCAGAGGACGTTGCAGGACAGTTCCTTAAAAAGTTTCCCTCTCTGGAGACCAGGATGGTCCTGATCAGGAACATGCTTCCAAAGGAGAGCATTGCACGGCAGGCAGGGGCTTTTTCCGCGCTTGAGGAGATGCCGGAAGGAGAGGACATCCTATTCCTGTCCATAGGCAGGTTCTGCCATGCCAAGAACTTTGACAATCTGCCGGATATCCTTCGAAGGATCCGTGAAAAGGGATACAGGGTTCACTGGTATATCATCGGCTACGGCGGAGACCTGGATAAAATATCCATGGCTGTTAAGGAAGCCGGCATGCAGGACCATGTGACCATCCTGGGCAAAAAGGAAAATCCCTATCCCTATATACTGGCCTGCGATTACTACCTGCAGCTGTCCCGCTATGAGGGATATTCTGTTTCCGTAAAAGAAGCCCAGCTTCTGGGAAAGCCTGTGATCATATCGGATTACCCTACCGCAAAGAGCCAGCTTTCGGACGGGGTGGATGGGCTGATCGTTCCTATGGAGAACGAAGCCTGCGCCGAAGCCATTGCAGGGATCCTTTCAAGACCAGGTCTGAAAGAGAAGCTTATGGCTGCCTGCAGGCAGGGGGACTACTCCAACCGGCAGGAGATCGCAAAGCTTGGTAAGCTTTTTGAGTGAAAGATCAGGCCCTGCGGGGAAAGTATCTATATAATAATCGGCATTTGGACAGTTGCTGTCTGATTTGATAAAGAAGGCAGATTTTATTCATGATCAAGGTCAGTATCGTCGTTCCTGTATTTAATACAGAAAAATATCTGGTCAGATGCATCGAGAGCCTCCGCTCCCAGAGTCTGTCCGACATAGAGATCATTCTGGTGGACGACGGATCTACAGACGGCTGTCCTGCCATCTGCGACGAAGCGGCGGGGACAGATAAAAGGATCCGTGTCATCCATAAGAGAAACGGGGGACTCAGCAGCGCCAGAAATGCGGGTATGGCCGCAGCACAGGGAGAATATATAGGATTTGCCGATTCCGACGACACCTGCAGCCCTGATATGTACCGGATCCTCTACGAAACGGCCGTCCGGGAAAAAACAGACTTTGTGATGGCGGATGTCGTAAGGGTCCCTGCTTCCGGGGAAAGATATCCGATCACGCAGCAGATCCGGGGAGGCAGATACGACAGGAAGGATATGGTGGAAAGTATTTTCCCCAGACTGATCATGGAGGAAAGGGTAGACTACGGGCCCCTTCTTGCGGTCTGGCGCTGCCTGTACAGAAGAGAGTTTCTTGAAAGCCGCCGTCTGAGGTTCGATGAGCAGGTGAGATGGTCGGAGGACAACCTTTTCAGCGCCCTGGCGGGATATTATGCGGACAGCTTTTATTACCTGAAGGGTCAGGGGCTGTATTATTACTACGAGAATGCAGGGTCCATCACCACCCGTTATAACTACGGTGCCTGGGATGTATACTGTCTGATGAATGATAAGCTGCGGGACGTTTTTGACCAGGCGAAGGAGTATGATTTCAGCCGTCAGCTGCATCTCCATATCATTTATTATGCCTGCAGTGTCATTGGCAGGGCCGCGGCCCTGGATAAGAAAGAGGCTCTTAAGGAGATCAGAACGGTCCTGCGGTCGGAAATTCTCAGGGAGGCCTTCCGGAAGATCGGGCTTCCAAAGACGGATCCAAAATTGAAAGTTCTGCTTCTTTTTGTCAAATACAGGCAGGCGGGGATCCTTTACCGCTACTACAGCAGAATGAAAAAATAAGAGGACCATGAAACTCAGCGTAATTGTTCCTGTATTTAATAAAGAAAAATACCTGACAGGCTTCCTGAAACAGGTGGCGGCGCAGACCTTTCGGGAATTCGAATGCATTCTGATCGACGACGGGTCGGAGGACCTTTCCGGAAAGATATGCGATGAGGCGGCCGGAAAGGATCCCCGCATTAAAGTCTTTCATCAAAGGAATATGGGCGTATCCGCCGCCAGAAACGAAGGAATAAGGCGCTCTGCGGGCCGGTATATTACCTTTGCGGACTGCGACGACGAACTGGCGCCGGGCTATCTGGAGCATCTGATGGGGTGTATGGAGAAGCATGCGCCGGACCTTGTCATCAGCGGGGTGGAAAAATTCTGGGACCATCCGGACCGCAAAGAAAAGATGCTGACAGGGCATCCGGAGGGAAAGTATTCCCTGCAGGACATTCTTGCAGACTTCGCGGAGGTTCAAAGGAGGACGGGGATCTACGGATACTGCGTCGCAAAACTGTTTTCCAGGGAGCTGATCCGGGGGATCTGTTTTGACGAAAACATGCATCTGGCGGAGGATTTCGACTTTTATCTGAAGGTCTACCGAAGGACGAAGACCATTTATATCGATAATTACTGCGGGTATTATTACCGGCAGAATGCTTCGGGATCCGCTCTGCTGGCCGCGGATGATCAGATCGATTATGTAGCTCAGCTGAAACTCAATCTTCGCTGCAGGGACTTTCTTGCAGAAAACGGAGCCTTCACCGGAACAAACAGATCGGTCACGGAAAGAAGGATCGCGGATTACGTGTTTTTTTCGCTGTTCCACTGTCCGGGAAACCTGCTGGATTGTCGTGTAAGGGAGCTGCAGAATATCTGCAGGAATGAACATCTGGCAAAAAGCGGGATCCTCTTTCAGGACTGGCTGACCGGAAATCTGGAGAAGAGACGCTATGGGATCGTGAAAGAAAGCATCAGGGGCTACCGCATGCTGAAGAAGATAGCCGGAAGATCATAGCAGGGCAGATATCCGGTACTGCCCATGCGGCAGCAGGGTATAATTCTTATATCATTCATAATATAAAGGAACAGAAGAAGTGGAAGGATACTTTCTCTATGATCACGGAGGCAGCGGCAATCACGGATGCGAGGCACTGGTCAGAACAGCGGTAAAGCTGATCGGTGAGCCGGCTGCTCTTCTTTTTTCCGAAAATCCGGAGGAAGAAAGGAAATACGGCATAGATCAGATCGTGCAGGTCTCTCCGGCCATGGAACCTGTTTCCAAAGCTGATCCGGCATACTGGAAGGCGTATTTTGACCTGAAGATAAGGCATGATTATTTCCCTATGGACGCCGTTCCCTACGAGAAGGCTCTTTCAAAGGCCGGAAGGGAACTTACAGGCGTTTCCATCGGCGGGGATAATTACTGTTATGACTACTATCCCAGATTTATAAGGGTCCACAGAAGTATTGCCGGCCGGCATCCTACCGTTCTTCTGGGATGCTCCATGGAAAAGGAACTCTTCCGGGATCCGGAGTTTATCAAAGACATGAAGGCCTATTCTCTGATCACAGCCAGGGAATCCGTTACATACGATCTTTTCCGGGAGGCGGGCTTTGAAAGGGTATGCCTGGCACCGGATACGGCCTTCCTGCTGGAGAGTGAATCCATGCCCTGGCCGGAGGGCTTTTCCGCAGGGAGGACCATTGGAATCAATCTGAGTCCACTTCTGGTAGGCAGGGAAAGGGTTCCCGGAATGGTCATGGAAAATTACCGGCAGCTGGTCCGCTATATTCTGAAGGAGACGGACTTTGCGGTGGCCCTGATCCCCCATGTTGTGCAGAGGGGAAATGACGACCGGACCGTTCTTTGGGAGCTTGGGAGAGAATTTATGCCGTCAGGCAGGCTCTTTATGGTGCCTGACTGTGACTGCAGGAAACTGAAAGGCTATATTGCCGGATGCAGGTTTCTTGTGGCAGCCAGGACCCATGCCTCCATCGCCGCCTATTCCTCCTGCGTTCCGGCCCTTGTGACGGGATATTCCACCAAGGCTGCAGGCCTTGCCAGGGATCTGTTCGGAAGAGAAGAGGGATATGTCCTTCCTGTGGGGGAAATGACGGAGCCTGACAGACTTAAAAAAGCCTTTGTGGATCTGTTTGACAAAGAGGAGGAGATCCGGGACGGACTCCGGAAGCGGATGCCTTCTTATCTTGAGGGATTTGAGGAATTAAAGAAAAGACTGTCACAGCTCTGACAGCGGGAAAGGTCTTATGGAGAAGATCAGTATTATCATACCTGTCTATAATGCAGAGAAATATCTGGACAGATGCATTTTTTCCGCTGCGGCCCAGTCCTATTCCGAAAAGGAGATCCTGCTGATCGACGACGGATCCACAGACCGGAGTCCACGGATCTGTGACAGATGGGCAGAGGAACATAAGGAGATCAGAGTCATCCATCAGAAAAACGGGGGAGTCAGCAGCGCAAGGAACAGGGGGATCCGTGAAAGCAGGGGAGATCTTCTGGTCATGGTGGACAGCGACGACTATATAGCTGCAGACATGCTTTCCCGGATGATGAAGATCATGAAGGAGACAGACGCGGACCTGGTCCTCTGCGGCCTTGCAAAAGGAAAAGAAGAAAGTTATGCCTTTGCAGTCCCGGAAACAGCCTCTGCAGAAGTCATAGGACCGGAGGAAGCTCTGCACAGGATCTATGAAAACAGGGAAAACATGCTCAGATATGTGGTTCCCTGGGCAAAGCTGTATAAAAAGGAACTGTTTCAGGGCCTTCAGTATCCGGTCTCCAGAATCTTTGAGGATATCTATCTTACCCATCAGGTGCTGTACAGATGCAGGAGGATTGCCGTTACAGATCAGGTCCTGACCTATTATTACCAGCATGGCGGCAGCATCATGAACAGGCCCTTCCATGCGGGCAAGCTCGACTACCTGGATGCGCTGGAAGAAAGGATCCTTTTCTTCCGGGAAAAGAAGATGGAAGACCTTGCCGGGGCAGCCCTGGATGAATATCTGCATGCGCTGATCTGGGAGTATTCGAGAACGCGGGATATTCTGAAGGACAGGGGGGCTTCGCGGAATATCAAGGAGCGCTTCCGGAAATGGTACAGGAAGGGATATGCCAGCAGCAGATACCCGGATGAGACAGCCGCTTTCCTTGGCAGATTCTGCAGAAATCCCGAAGCGGTCATCCTGCAGTGGAGAATGGAAGGATTAATCAGGAAAATACATGGACGCAAAGAAGCTAGCGGCCGGGGCGGTCAGCCATCTGCCGGTCATCAGGAAAATATGGCGCCGGATCACCAATGATCTCGATCTTGGAGGCGGAAGTCTGACTGCCGAAAACATCCATTTCAGGAATAATAAGGTCCGGTTAAAGGGGAAGGGACAGTGTGTGGAAGCCGCCGCAGAAAGCTATTGCAGGGACTCCCGTATCCTTATGGAGGGCACAGACAACAGGGTCCGTATCCTGGAGGGCGGCGTGCTTTCGGACAATACCGGGATCACTGTCACGGGCAGTGGAAACACCGTTGAAATCGGAAAGGACTGCCTGATCAGAGCCAGTTCCGTTTTTATTTCCGGAAATAACAACCATGTCCGTTTCGAAGGAAGCAATTCTGTCTACGGCCTGGATATTCATATAGAGCGGGACGGGAACCGGATCGAGATCGGTACGGGAAGTACGTTTCACGGCCGGGGCAGCCAGTATGTTGAAATTGCAATGGATGAAGGCACATGCGTCTCCATCGGAAAGGACTGCATGTTTTCAAACGGAATCCGAATGAGGACATCGGATTCCCACAGCATTACAGATCTGGAAGGAAAAAGACTGAACCCGGGAGAGGATATCCGGATCGGGGACCACTGCTGGATCGGTCTGGGGGCCATCCTTTTGAAGGGAAGCACCATCCCCGCCAGGTGCGTCGTCGGAGCCGGATCAGTCGTTAACTGCAGATTTGAGAAAGAAAACTGCATTATTGCCGGAAATCCTGCCAAAGTTGCAAAAGAAGGAACAGACTGGGACAGAAAATTCATATGAGAAATGGAATGGATGAATGTACTTTTCCTGTCATGATTGCGGGACCGGAAATGACAAACCGGATTAAAACAGCGGAGCAGGGGAAGAATGCCCGGTCTTCTGATGAAACAGAAGAACAGTAAAAGGGAGATGAACAAAGAAGATAAATGATGGAAGGCAATAATCCTCTGGTAAGTATAGTCACCCCCTGCTATAACGGAGAACCTTTTCTTGACAGGTTTTTTCAGTCGGTCATGGATCAGACTTATACGGATATTGAACTGGTCTTTGTAAACGACGGGTCTTCAGACAATACGGAAGGGAAAGTCCGTTTATGGAGTGAAAAACTGGAAGGCAGAGGGATACGTCTGCAGTATCTTTATCAGGAAAACGCCGGGCAGGCCGCAGCTCTGAACAGGGGGCTTAAGGAAGCCCGGGGGCAGTTTCTTGTATGGCCCGATTCTGACGATAAGCTGACGGCGGACAGCATCGAAAAGAAGGTTCGTTTCCTGCAGGAGCAGCCAGACTGTGACTTCTGTGTCAGCGCGGTGGAATGCAGGGAAGAAAACAAAGCGCCGTGGGTCTTCCGAAGAAAAAAATACAGGTCAAGGGAAGAGGCCATAAGGCTTCTGATCTTTGACAAGGTGATGCTGCCCGGCAGCTTCATGGTCCGGATGGATTTTCTGGACAGGATCCTCCCCGGGAGGGAGATCTATACGGGCAGGGGCGGCCAGAATCCCCAGATCCTTCTGCCGGCCTTCTGGTACGGAAAGGCAGGATATCTGGAGGATGTGCTCTACATCTACTACGTTCGTGCAGACTCTCATTCCCATTCTCAGACAGGGAGCCTGAGGACCATCCGGCAGCTGCAGAATTATGAGAATATCTGTACAGAGACCCTCCGGAGAATACCCGATCCCAGGGCCCATGAAATCATACCGGATATCCACAGGTGCTATGCCAGGCAGCGTTTCGGAACGGCGGTGGATACCATGAATGCAGAGCTGATCGGAAAATATTACAGGGAACTGGCAGAAGCGGATAAAACGACTTTTCATGAAAAAATGCTGGCACTTAAGTATACGAACCCGGTATGCAGGGCAGTACTGGGCATAAGGAGTACGGAAGCGGCGGAGGAATGAAGAATTCCGGGGACAGGACATGAGCAGACTGAAAGAGCGGATCAGGTTTATAAAGCAGGTGGATGTCATTCAGTTTCTTTATCTGAATTACTTCTGCAGGTCTGTCATACGCAGTGACAGGTCAAAAGTCATACCCTACAGACATGCCGTCATCGATCTGGACCCTTCTTCGCGTATCCATTTGTCAGGAGGAGATCTGGAGATCGGAGGGGACCTGCTGAAGGGATCCAGAGCGGAGACCTTTCTCCGCCTTCGGGAAAATTCCGTCTGGGTCTCTGAGGGAGGGTGTCATTTCTCCTACGGCGTGACATTTGAACTGCTCCGGAACGCTAAAATTCACAGCGGATATATGACGATCAATACAGGAAGCACACTGGTCTGCCAGGCGGAGATGGAGCTGGGACAGGATCTGATGATCGCCAGGAACGCCGTTATTTACGATTCCGATTTTCATCCCATCCTGAATGAGACGGGAGAGAGGATCAATCCCCCGTCCAAGGTAAAGATAGGCTCCCATGTATGGATCGGAACAGGAGCCATCATTCTCAAAGGGACAGAGATCGGAGACAACTGTGTTGTCGCAGCAGGATCCAGAGTCAGCGGCACAGTAGAGAGCGGGAGCCTGTGTAAACCGGACGGGACCAGCAGACCCTGCTTTGGACGCTGGGAGAGATAAGCCTGACAGGAGAGGTACAGCATTCATGCGCATTCAGTCCGGATTAATCAGAAAACTGATACTGTCCTTTTTGGCAGCGGCTGCTTTTGCCATACTGATCTGTACAGAAATCTATGTTTCCTACAACAGCCTTAAGACGGTATCTTATACTGTCTCTTCGGACAAGATCACGGAAAAGGTGACCATATGTCTGATCTCGGATCTGCATGATCACAGATTCGGAGAAAAGAATACAGAGCTGGCAGAGCGCATTGCTGACTGCAGGCCCGATCTGATCCTGATGGCGGGGGATTTTATCAATGCGGACTCTTCCGATTCTTCTGCTGCCACAGAACTGATCCGGCAGCTGACAGAGACCGCACCTGTCTACTATTCTCTGGGAAATCAGGAAACAGCTTATATCAGTGCCGGCAGGTCCGATCTGATAAGGGAGCTGGAAGAGGCAGGAGCGGTTATCCTTGAGGAAACGTATACAGAAATAGTCATTAAGAATAATAAGATCTGTCTGGGAGGCATGTACGGCTATGCCTTTGCCGAAGACGGCCTCGGCCATATGAATAAAGACGGGATCCCCCCGGAGAGGCGCCTGTTTCTGGAAGATTTTCAGAAACAGGATGCTTTTAAGCTGATGATGGCCCACAGGCCGGACAGCTTTATCTTCGGTGAAGCGGCCGATACATGGGACATAGACCTGGTCCTTTCGGGGCATCTTCATGGCGGGCAGGTGGTTCTGCCCTTCCTGGGAGGCCTTTACGCTGGAGACCAGGGCTTTTTCCCTGATTATGTTTACGGAGAGCATCATTTTCCGGCCGTCAGGACCATGATTATTACCGGCGGCCTTGGAAGCGACAGGGAAAAACTTCCCCGTTTCAACAATCCCCCGGAAGTCGTAAAGATAGAGCTGGAGTAATGCATATCTCCCGGGAGCCCCACATCTGTCATCCCTGTCATATCTTAATAGGAAAAGATCATGAAACCTGTACTGACTGTTTTTACCCCTGCCTATAACCGTGCCCATACCCTGTCGGATACCTACCTGTCCCTGTGCGGGCAGGATTGCTTTGACTTTGTCTGGCTGGTGGTGGACGACGGCTCCACGGACGGAACAGGGAGCCTTGTCCGCAAGTGGCAGGAGGAGAACAAAGACTTTGAGATCCGCTATATATATAAGGAAAACGGCGGCATGCACACGGCCCATAACACGGCCTATGAAAATATAGATACAGAGCTCAATGTCTGCATCGATTCGGACGACCGGCTGGCTCCGGGAGCGGTCCGGAAGATCCTGGACTTCTGGGATAAGCACAGATCCGATGAGGCAGTGGCCGGCATCATCGGCCTGGACGCGGATCTGAACGGAAAGCTGATCGGAACGGCTTTTGAAGAGGGCCTTATCTATACTACCTTAAGCGGCTTTTATGCCAGAGGAGGGAGAGGCGACAAGAAGCTGGTCTACCGCACCGATATCATGAAGAGCCTTCCCCCCTACCCGGTCTTCCCAGGCGAAAAATACAACTCTCTTGCCTACAAATATCTTCTCTGCGATCAGGAGTACCGCCTGGCAGTACTGAATGAGGTCCTCTGCCTGGTGAATTACCAGCCGGACGGATCCACGGGCACCATGTTCCGCCAGTATCTGGCAAACCCCAGGGGATGGGCTTTTACCAGAAAGGTGGACATGCTCTACCCTGCGTCAAGGAAACGCCTTGTGATGACAGGGATACACTACTGCTCCAGTTCCATCATCTCCAGAAATATACATTTTCTATCCGAATCACCCAGAAAGCTGCTTACCCTTCTCTGTCTGCCGGGGGGCCTTGTACTGACAGAGTATATCCGCTTCATGGCCTGGAGACAGAAGCGCAGGGGCAGATAATAATATTAGAGATTATTTGAGATCTGTTGACAGGATTCTTCGAATCCTGGAATGATTGGATTTTTGACTTCGCAATATATGGATAAACATACAAAGACAGACCATAGGGCCTCTTCAGAGCCGGTCAGGGTCCTGAACCTGTTCACCATCCTGGACAGGGGCGGCGCGGAGACCATGGTCATGAATTATTACAGAAGGATGGACAGATCCCGGGTCCAGTTCGACTTTCTGGTACACCGTCCTCAGGAAGGGGCCTACGAAAAGGAGATCCTCTCTCTGGGAGGGCGGATCTACCGTCTGCCGGGGCTGAGGCCGGGCAATTTTTCTGCATATTACAGGCAGGCCCGCTCTTTCTTCAGGGACCATCCGGAATACAGGATCCTGCACGCCCATATGTCGGAGCTGGCCTGCATCGCATTCATGGCCGCATATAAAGAAGGGGTCCCGGTCAGGATCTGCCATGCCCACAATGCACCCAGGGAATGGAATCTCAAGACTCCCATGAAATTTTTCTTCAAGCACCTGATCAGACGCTATACGACCCATATGTTTACCTGCGGCAGGGATTCGGGAGACTGGCTCTACGGCCGGGGCAGCAGAGAAAGCTTCGTATACCTGCATAACGCCATCGAAACGGGGCGCTTCCAGTACAACTCCTTTACCCGGGAGAGACTTCGGTCTCAGTACGGATTTGACGGAAAACTGGTCCTGGGCCATGTGGGAAGGATGGAAAAGGTAAAGAACCAGACTTTTCTTCTGGATATCCTGAAGAGTCTCACGGACAGCGGAACAGACGCTGTCTGTCTTCTGGTCGGAAAAGGGAGCCTGGAAGAAAAACTCCGGGAGAAGACAGCAGCCCTGGGCCTGGAAGGCAGAGTATTTTTCCTGGGGGCCAGGGATGACGTGGCAGACATTCTGCAGATGATGGACGCTTTTGTGTTTCCCTCTTATTTCGAAGGAGCCTCTGTTTCCCTGATCGAGGCCCAGACAGCCGGTCTTCCCTGCTTTGTTTCTGCGGAGCAGTCTCAGGATGCCATTATTACAAAGGCGGTCACCCGGATCTCATTAAAAGAGTCCCCGGAAACCTGGGCCCTCAGGATAAAGAATACCTGCAGAGATTTCGAAAGAAAGGACGCCTCGCCGGAGATCCGGGAGGCGGGATATGATATCGATAAATGTGCAGAGGAACTGGAAAAATTTTACCTCTCTTCGGCTGAATGACATCATGGAGGCAGTTATGAGAAACGAAGAGGAACGGATCTCGGTCATTATACCGGTATATAATGTAGTTCCGTACGTGGAGAAATGTGTACGGTCTGTTACGGATAATACCTATCAAAATCTGGAGATCCTGTGCATAGACGACGGAAGTACGGACGGAAGCGGTAAGATTCTGGATGCACTGGCAGCGGCCGATCCCCGGATCAGAGTGATCCATCAGGAAAACAGAGGGATCTCCGAGGCAAGGAACAGGGGGCTTTCGGAAGCAGAGGGAAACTATATCGCCCCGGTGGATTCCGACGATTATGTGCATCCCCGGTATTTCGAATCCATGATGCACTGCATGAAGGAAAAGAAAGCATCCCTGGTGATCTGCGACTTCCGGCCCTTTCAGGATGGGGAAGACCCCCTTCCTGCCGCCTCCCCGAAGATCTCCTACCGCAGGCTGGACTGCAGAGAGTTTTACGGGACTGTCCATGCCCGCAATATGACCTGGGGCCGCATATACCGCAGGGAAGATATAGGAAATCTCCGGTACGCCCCGGAGGTCCACATCGCGGAGGATACGCTTTTTACTCTCTCTGTGGTCAGCAATATGGACTCGCCACTGATCTATATGACGGATTTTCCTCTGTACTTTTACCGGAAAAGACCGTCTTCCATGATGCGGGACGTCAGATCGGCATATTATTGCGAGATTGGGAAATGGTACCTTGAAAACCATTATCTGGTGGAACAGGGAAGCTGGAATTACCTGGTCTGTCTGCAAGCCGTTAAGATGACTCTGGCCTATCGGTATCTGACTTCCTTCCAGACCGACCGTAAAGAAAGAACAAGGGAGGCCGATCGGATGCTGCGGGCCTGCCTTGGCAGACTCAGGTGTGAAAAAAAGACCTGGCTGCTCCATGCCGTGATGTTCCTTATGCCGCCTCTTTACAGGGCGTACAGAATTAAGAATGATCCCACACTGCCGGACTTTGAAAAGAAGCAGAAACGGTATCGGACAGATACAAGGGGGCTGACATGATCAGTGTGATTATTCCTGTTTATAATATCGAACCTTATATTTCCGACTGCGTTCATTCGGTCCTCTCCCAGACAGAGACCGATCTGGAGATCCTTCTGATCGACGACGGCAGCAGGGACCGGTCGGGACAGATCTGCGATGAACTGGCCCTTAAAGATTCAAGGATCCGTGTGATACACACTCCAGGCAGAGGCATCTCATGCGCCAGGAACACAGGCCTGGAAGAGGCACAGGGAGAGTGGATCTCCTTTGTTGACGGGGACGATCTCCTGCATCCCCGGATGATGGAGCGTCTGGTCTTTCTTGCAGAAGAAAAGGGCGTATCAGGGGCCCGCTGTGCATACAGGCATATTTATTCGGATACAGAGAATGTTTTTGAGAATACATACTCTTTTGAGGATACAGAAGCGGCAAAGCTGTACCGGCCTGAAGAATACTTAAAAAAAATGCTGGACGGAACGGTGATGTATTCGGCGTGTAATGCGGTTTACAGAAAAGAATGTCTGAAGGACTGCAGATTTGACGAGGGAACGAAGTATGAAGATGTTCCTTTTACCGTGAAGCTGCTTCACAGTATAGACAGTATTCTCTATATCGACATTCCTCTTTACGGATACAGGCAGAGAGGAGGAAGCATTACAAAAACAATGACACCGGATAATCTGGAGCATCTGATCAGAGCCTATGTGCTGCAGCTGCAGTATATAAAGGACTTCTTTCCCGGTCTTCAGACGTCAGCCAGGGCTGCCATGTGGGCGGCTGTATTGAATCATTATATTGCTTATACATCCGGAAAACGGGAAGACAGAAAGCAGTATGAGGATAGGATCAGAGACTTCAGCAGAAAACACAGGCTTACTGTGCGGGAACTGACGCATCCCGGAATTCCCTTAAGGAGAAGAGTGGCCATCGGTCTGGCAGAGATCAGCTTTAAAGCGGCCGCGATCGTAAAAAAACGGCTTATGCGATAAAAGGGCAGGGGGGCAGTCCGGTTTTTATAAGGAGGCAGCAGGGATGAAAATTGCAATGATGCTGGCGATCCACAACCATCCGGAGCAGGCGAACGTATTCATCCGCCAGTGCCTGACAGACCCGGACTGCCAGGTCTTTATCCATATCGATCAGAAAGGCCTTTCGATCAGGGACGGTCTCCTGAAAGATCCCAGGGTCCATGTCCTTCCCAGGTCCTATTCGGTGGAGTGGGGGGAATTCAGCCAGATCCAGTATGTCCTCTATATGATGGAGTATATACAGGCTTCCGGACGATTTGACTATTATTCCATCCACAGCGGGTCCGACCTTCTGGTGCGGCCCATGGAGGAACTGAAGGCCTACCTTAAGGAAACGGATAGGTATGCCTATCTGGACTGTCATCATCTGCCCTGGAGCAAATGGCAGTACGGAGGAGGTCTGGGGAGGCTCAGACTGATCTGGCCCGCCTGGATGAGAAAGCGCTTAAAGCCCCATTCCGTTCAAAGGTATCTGCGGGCCGCTTACGGCAGGATGTACGCTCTGCCCTTCCTGCGGCTTAGAAAGCTTCCAGAGGGGGTGGAGTTTTACGGAAAATCCGCCTGGTATACCATGCGGGAAGACTGCGTAAAGGACCTTCTCTGCTATGTGAAGGAGCATCCGGATTTTTATGAGTTTTTCCGCAGCGTTCTCTGCGGCGACGAGATCTTCTTCGATACCCTGGCCATGCATCTGGCAGGGGAAAGAGGCTTAAGCAGCAGGGTCCTTCAGAACAACAATCTTCTGTACGACGATCTCTTTGACGGGGACCGCAGGAGCGTGGGGGCGCCCAAGACCATAACCATGAAGGATGTGGACGCCATCCGGGCGTCGGAAGCCTTTTTTGCCAGAAAGGCAGACCCTGGCGTGGACCGGGAGGTCATCGCCTGGTATGAAAAAGTAACGGGTACATATGCTCCGGATCAGCTTTAAGGAAAGAAAGCCCAGGCACGGATCCCTTTATCCGGGATTTACAGGGGAATACTCAGAAAGGTATATTCAGAAACTGATGCGCAGCAAAAAGGCATACAGTAAAGAAATATATGAACGGAATATATATATGGATTTCCGCCTGCTCCATCCGGGATATCTGGTGACGGAAGGAATGGATCCCTGAGCAGATGCCCCGACTGATCTCTGGCTTTTATCTCAGACGGAGAATAACAGGAGAAGAGTATGTATACGATTTTGTATAACTTGTATTTCTCAATAAAACGTAAGCTCATGAAGCAGCCGGGAAACAAGCTGTACATAAAGATCATCGGCTACATTGAGGCTTACTATAACCTGCACGTTGTCAAGTCATATACCAGGCATGCGTCCGCAGAATCCGGACTGACTGATAGGAAGCGCGGTCAGAAGGTGATCGTATCTTTCACGTCATTCCCTAAAAGGATCAGCACCGTATGGATCACAGTCGAAACTCTGATGCGGCAGACAGTCAAAGCGGATGAGATCATTTTATGGCTTGCAGAGTCGCAGTTTCCGTCTATAGAGGATGTCCCGATGACTCTGCGAAGACTGCAGTCCCGCGGTCTTACGATCAGATTCTGCAAAGATCTGAGAAGTCATAAAAAATATTTCTATGTGATGCAGGAGCATCCGGAGGATCTGATCATTCTCGTAGACGATGACACGTTTTATCCAGAGGATATGATCGAACAGCTTCTGAAGCTGCACAGGGAGAATCCGGAAGATATCGTGTGCATGACTCCTCAGATCATCTCCCCTGAATTTGAAAGCCTCCCTTCGCTGTGGAGGAATCCGGGACCGGACGAAAAAGTACACCACTCCTATTATGCGCAGCCCTATTCGGGCCAGGGGACGCTCTATCCTCCCCATGTAATACCGGATGAAGCGTTTCAGGAAGAAAAAATCATGCAGCTGTGTCCTTTCGCAGATGATCTCTGGCTGAAATTTATGTCACTTAAAACCGGAACCAGAACAACGGCAGCTTTCCCGTTTCGCAGTATCCCGGTGACGATCTATGGAACCGGGGAAAGCAGTCTCTGGTATATCAACGGGCAGGATGGCAAAAACGATGAACAGTGGAATAACCTTATGGAAGCGTATCCGGATGACTTCAGTCGATTTAAACTGCTGAGATAGGAGGGGATGATGAAACACGCATATCATCATCTTACGAAACATGTTAAATATATTATTAACGATCAATGAGTCCTATATAAAACCGGTCAAAGTCTTAATGTACTCGGTCTGGTCAAATAATCCGTCAGAAATCACATTCTGGATTTTATACAGAGACATTTCCGGCAGCGGGAGACAGGAACTGCAGGATTTTGTTTCCAGGAATTCAGACTGTGCAATTCATTTCATCCGAATTGATGAAGAATGCATTGATGATCTTCCATTGGAAGGAAGCTGGAGCCGGGAGATTTATTTCAGACTGTTTGCACCTTATATCCTGACAGACCTGGACAGTGTTATTTACCTTGATGGAGATACACTGGTTACCGGGGATATAACAGAGTTATCTGATATATGTGAAAAAAACAATATGACTTTTGCGGCTGTTCCAAATGATGTGGAGGACAGGCACAAAAACAGGCTTGGTCTGCTTTCGGAAGATCATTATTATAATTCGGGAGTCCTGGTCATGAATCTTAAAAAGTTCCGGAATTGTATGGACAGGGAAGAACTGATCTCAAATCTGTTGGGGCTTAAGAACAGGCTCCTGTTTCCGGATCAGGATTTTATAAATTATATTTTCAGAGGCAGGATTTATACATTAGGGCGGCAGTATAATTACATGATAAGCGTTACTGAACGGGATCAGACTTACAGCAGGATTCAGAATCCCAGGATCTGCCACTATGTGCTTGCAAAGCCCTGGAATGATTATTTCGTATATCGTACAGATATAAAGTATTTTTCTTATATGCTTCATACTGAAGGAATAAAAGAGATCACCCGCCTGCTTATTAAACATCGGTTTTACAGAATGCGGGAAAGGCTTAAAAAACAATAGATTCTCATGAGATAATCAGTATATTTGATCCTGTTCACAGCACTGGAAATAATTTAAGGCGATGCTCTGACAGAAGGGAAAGGCGGAGATGGAACCGATTGTTTCTGTAATTATGCCTGTATATAATACGGAAAAATATCTGGACAGAGCGGTACAGTCAGTAATCGGTCAGACGATTGAAAACTGGGAGCTGATCCTTGTAGATGACGGTTCAGAAGATCATTCTGCACAGATCTGCGAGGAATACGCCCGGAAGGACCGGAGAATAAAGACACTTCATCTGTCAAACAGCGGAGCCGGGGCGGCCAGAAACGCAGGGCTTTCCGAAGCCTGCGGGAACTATGTTTTCTTCTGTGACAGCGATGACTGGATGGAAAAGACCTATCTTCAGGTCCTGGTATCAGGGATGCATCCTGATACAGATATGGTGTACAGCAATTTTACCGTTGAGACGGAGAAAGGATCTGTCAGAAACGTTTCCGGATTTGATTTGAAGGAGTATGATCTGTCGGACTGCCATGCCCATCGGACATTCATAGCAGCTTTTTTTAAGAACTGTATAGGGCATACGCTCTGGAGCAGACTGTTCAGAAAAAGAATCATAGACGAAAATCATATCCGTTTTGTACATTCAAACAGAGCGGAGGATATGGCTTTCCTGATATTGTATCTTTCATTCTGCGGCAGTAAGATCCGCGGCGTTGCCGACGCGGGGTATCATTATGTTTTAAGAGCGGGATCCCTGACAAGGAAAAAGGATACCGCAGATCATCTCCCGGAATATATCGCCTACAGCAGAAACATGTACGGCTGCCTGAAAGACAACAGGTGCATTATGCCGGTTTATCCTCTGCTGTTCTATTATTTTATTCAGCCTGAGCTTCAGAGAACGGCGAAGATGCGGGGATTCAAAAGCGTAAGAGAGATATTCCTTCATACTGAAGGATATGCCGGATCTGAAAAGACTTTCTTTACGTCGCTGTATGAGGAAAAAGAAAAGTACGGCAGGTATCTGGACCGGAAGGAATATCAGGAGATCAGGAATATTTGCGAATATCTTCTGTATGGGAGCAAGGCCAGGCTGAGATTAAAGAACCGTTTACTGTATATGTTCAAAGGATGATTATGATGGAGCAGGGCCGAATGTCGGAAAATAAATATCATACGCATATAGAAGCAAAAACCAGACTGCTGAGCGTCGATCTGAAAGAACTGTGGCGGTACCGGGATCTGATCCTGCTGTTTACAAGAAGATCCTTTGTGGTCACCTATAAGCAGACCATCCTTGGACCGGCATGGATTATTCTGAATCCATTTATTACCAGTGTCATTTACACGATCGTTTTCGGAGGTATTGCGGGAATTTCCACGAACGGGGTCCCGCAGCTGCTGTTTTATATGGGAAGCAATGCTGTGTGGACATATTTCGCCACATGCTTTAACAGGACAGCAACAACGTTTACCGCCAACGCCGGCGTTTTCGGAAAAGTATACTTTCCGCGCCTGACGATGCCGATCTCTACAGTTCTTTCGGCGGCAATCAATTTTGCGATTCAGCTCCTTATGTTCGGCTTCTTTTTTATTTATTACCTGGCCATCGGAGAAGTCCATCCCAACTGGTTCGCCATACCGCTTTTGTTTCTTGCGGTTTTCCAGCTGGGCTGCCTCGGACTTGGATGCGGTGTTATTGTATCCAGTCTTACTACCAAGTACAGAGATCTGGCCATTGTTGTTTCATTCGGCATTCAGCTCTGGATGTATGCGTCTCCGGTCGTCTATCCCATGTCACAGCTTGAAGATCCTCTGTTCCTGCATATTCTGCACGTGAATCCGGTATCCGCATCCATGGAGACCTTCCGCTATGTTCTTTTGGGTACCGGAGAAATCAGTCTGGGCTGGTGGGTGCTGACCTTAGTCATAACAGCTGCACTGCTCTTCTTTGGGGTAATACTTTTCAACAAAGTAGAAAAGACTTTTATGGATACGGTATAGGAAGAGGAGCTTACCTATGTCTAACGATATTGCAATTAAAATATGCGGACTTAAAAAAATGTACCGGCTGGGCCAGATCGGCGGCGGAACACTGACCGGCGATCTGCAGAGCTGGTGGGCAAGAATTCACGGGCGTGAGGATCCGAACTCTATCATAGGTTCTGACCAGCGCAGCAACGGAACAACATTTATGGCTCTGAACGGTATCGACCTGGAGATCCGTAAGGGAGAGGCGCTTGGCATTATCGGAAGAAACGGAGCAGGCAAAAGCACTCTTTTGAAGATCCTGTCCCGTGTTACGGCGCCCACGGAAGGCTATCTGGATATCTACGGGCGTATCACCAGTATGCTGGAAGTCGGCACAGGATTCCACGGTGAGATGACAGGCCGTGAAAATGTATATATGAACGGTGCTATTCTGGGAATGTCCCGCGCAGAGATCGATGCCAAAATGGAAGAGATCATTGCGTTTTCGGAGGTCCGGGAGTTTATTGATACACCTGTCAAACGGTATTCCAGCGGTATGTATGTTAAGCTTGCTTTCAGTGTAGCCGCGCATCTGGATTCAGAGATCATGATCATGGATGAAGTGCTGGCCGTAGGGGATATTGCCTTTCAGCAGAAATGTCTGAACAAAATGAGCAGTGCCGCAAAAAACGACGGAAAGACGGTACTGTATGTCAGCCACAATATGAATACGATCCGCCAGCTGTGCAGCCGGTGTATTGTCCTGGATAAAGGAAAAATCATTTTCGATGGAGAGGTGGAGGATGCGATCGCACTGTACATGAATAACAGTGCATATGAAAATCCCGTAAGAGACTATGACGGGATAAAGCGTCCCGGCTGGCTCCACTCAGACATGCTCCGTCTGTCGAGGGCGGAATATCCTGGCAGGGACAGCTGCATCTTCAGGCGCGGAGAGAAGGTCCGGATCGCTTTTACCTGGCATACAAACGAAGACGTCGAAAATGTCGGGCTCCGGTTTGAAATTCAGAATACGGACGGAACACCGATTGCCGCTGCCTTCAGTTATGAATGCTACAGCGGGAAAAAGGGGCAGACTGCGGCGGCAGTTTTTACATATGATGTATCGGGACTGGCGCCGGGGACCTATCATACGATCTATACATTCTTCAGGCGGAACAATTTTGGGGCCGGGGTTGATCTGGACTGTATGGAGGGGATGGATATCATCATAGACGACTCCGAGAATAAACTGAACTGGAGAGCAAATGTCTGGGGGCATTTCATACTTCCTGCACCCGAAGTGGAATTCCAATAAGGAATATTTCGGAAACGGAGAGATATTACAGTACGATCTCTTTTTGAGAGGCGCGGCTGGAGGCTGATGATCATGCATCCTTTCATTATCCTCATAAAAGCAGCAAAGTCATCGTTCCGGGTATCTTTTATTCATGGATTCTGATCCTGTCGAAAAGCCCTGAACGATTCTCTGCGCGCCTCTCTCACAAACGGAAAATAAGAAGATTTCTGCAAAAAGAGGGGTAAGTTCATCAGATGATGCGGCAGGTCCGGTTCCAATACGATATATCGAAACGAAAATAAAGAATTACACAACATAAATATTGTACCACTGACCGTTTTTCTTTAGAATATAGGAGCAGTGATAACAGAAGCGGCAGGAAAAACAATGGTTCCATCTTACTACGTACCGCCCAGAGAGGCGGAGCAGAAACTGAATACGGCTGACATCATGAAGCAGGCAGTGCTTGTATTCGGCGCCTGCGGCTTTGGCAAGACGACCCTGATCCGACACTATCTGAAGGACAGGGTCTGTTTGTTTACGGATGTCTGGGAAAAAGACTGGGTGGAAAGCTTCAGGGAGGCTCTTTCAGAAAGGAAGGATGAGCCGGAGGTCCTGGTATTTGACAACCTGCATCTTCTGAAGACCCAGGAGGAGTATGACCTGATCAGAGGACTGATCCGGGAGAAAAGATACTGGGTGGTCATGGCGGGCAGATGCGGGCAGAGCAGCTGGCTCCGGCCTCTGTATTACAGCGGAGAACTTGCTCTGATCCCTGAGAAGGCCCTGCACCTGTCCAGACAGAATCTGAAAGACCTGACCGCCCTCTACGGCGCATCTCTGCCGGATTATCAGGCAGACTTCCTGAGCAGGCAGGGGGAAGGCAATGCACTTCTTGCCTGCATCAGTATCCGGGCCTTTATGGACTATCCGGATATGGACCGCAAGGAAATGGATGCCTTTATCAACCGGGAATTCAAACGGTGCGTCCAGTACAGGATACAGGAGCAGTGGGAAGAGGGTCTCTTCGAATTCGCTCTCCATCTTTCTCTGACAGAAGGCTTTACTCTGGAACTGGCCAGGGAGATCACCGGCAACGACAGGGCAGGGGTCCTGCTGGAGCGGCTTTCCGAGATCGGAAGCTTTATGAGGGAAGACAGAGAGGGGGTCTACTCTTTCCGGAATCCCACCCAGTCTATACTGCGGGAGGAAGCGGAAAAGATACTTGGAGCGGAAAAGATGCGGCAGTGCCGGCAAAGGGCGGCGGTTTTCTATGAAACCATGGGCCGGATCCATCATGCCGTCTCCTTGTATAAAGAACTGGGGGACAGAAAGTCGGCAGAACGGCTGCTTCTGGAAGGGGCCTCTCTCCACTCGGACGAAGCCTGGCTCTACAGCATGCGCCGCCATTACCTGGCTCTGCCGGAAGAAACGGTCGTAAAGGAAGCGGCTTTTCTGGCAGCCCTGTGCAGGATCTATGCATGTATGGGGAATATTGAAAAGTGCAGTGCATACTTAAGACTCCTGGAGGAGAAGATAGGGAAGGAAGAAGGGGAAAAGAGACAGCAGGCCCTGCTGCTTCTGGCCCTTTTGAAGCTGTCTTTTCCTTCCAGGGATGAGGAAACCTTCCTGAAGGATACAGAAGAGGCCATTCGTATACTGAAGGATAGGACTTGTCCGCTTCCTGTTTTATCTCTGGCTGAGTACATTCCGGATTTCGCCTTCGGACCGGTGCAGATCGATCTGAGGCGAAGCGGCAGATCTTCCCGCTCCTGGCCAGAATATATGGAAGCCCTGGAGGAGGTACTTGATCCCCAGGCCGGCGGGCTTGCAGAGACTGTCTCTGCCGCTTTCCTGTACGAGACAGGGGCCGATACCTTCAGAGTGCAGGAACATCTGGCCGGGGCCAGGATGCGGAGCCAGAGAGATGAGAGTATTGATACGGCTTTTGCCGCGGTCCTTGTCCAGTACCGCCAGGCAGCATTCTTTTCCAGTCAGGAGATGGCGGATTTCATCCAGGAGGGGTTTCGTAAAAGAGCCAGGAGAGCAGGAGCAGGAGATATCCTTGAGAATCTGAGCGCTATGGAGTGCCTCACGGTTCTTCTGCAAGGAGATTCTCGGGAGGCCGGCAAATGGATGGACGGAGCTCCGGATGAAACGGAAGAATTCTGTTCACTTTACCGGTTCCGCTATAGTGTCAAGATCCGCTGCTATACAGCCATGCAGCGTTATGAGGAAGCTCTGCATCTGATCAGACTCCTTAAGTATCACGCCGGGAGCTTTTGCAGGGATTATATTCTGATCGACTGTCTGCTGCAGGAGGCAGTAGTCCTCTCCAGGCTGGGGCTGGAGTATGATGAGATCCTGCTGGAAGCCCTTGGAAGGGCGGCAGATCTAGGCTTTATCAGGATCATATCGAGCGAAGGCGCAGCCATCCTGCCCCTTCTCAAAAAGATCCGGAAAAAGGCACAGACCATCCTGAAGGGAGAGCATGAGAGGTGGTTTGAAAGGGTCTTTGAGGAAACCGCATCTCTGGCAAAGCGATTTCCCCTTTACATGGGTTCCGGCATGCCGTCAAGGCAGGACTTTTCAGCAGCGGCCCTCCGGGTACTGACCCTTCAGGCGGAAGGAAGGACCATTGCGGAGATTGCCTCCGCTCTCAGTATTTCGGAAAGAACCGTGAAGTACCATTCCTCCGAGACCTACCGCAAGCTGGGGGTATCCGGCAAGACAGAGGCGATCAACAGGGCAAAAGAACTTAAGCTGATCTGAAGCAGAGGAAAATCGGATATAGTCCGGTCCAAAGTGATTTTTACTCCGAAAATTCAGAATAAAACAGGGCGGAGAAGAATGCCCCTTTATTCCGCAATATGTTAGAATAGGAAGGCTGCCGCAAAAGAAGGTCCATTTCCCGGCAGGCGGACCTGCCAGGAGAACCCTAAGGAGCAGATCATGGCGGAAGAGAGCAGAGAATTTATCAGCAGTACGGATACTGTATCCGGGGCTTCGACCTATGAGGAGATCCTCAGGAAGGGGCAGCCCCTTGTCTATACCAACGTGGGAAGATCTATGATGCCCCTCCTCCGGCAGAGAAGAGACATCCTTATCATTGATCCCAAACCGGCCGGAAGACTGAAAAAGTATGATGTGCCCCTCTATAAAAGAGGTAAAAAATATATCCTTCATCGGATCGTGGAAGTCACGGATACCGGCTACGTTATCATAGGGGACAACAATACTTTTTTCGAGTATGATGTCACAGACGATATGATCCTGGGCGTCCTGACAGGCTTTGTCAGAAACGACCCCGCCGGGATCGAAAAGCTGATGTTCTGGAAGAGGGACCGGCGCATGAAGGGAAAGCGCTGGAGCACAGAGGATAAGGCCTATCAGGTCTATGTCCATCTCTGGTGCGACCACCTTCCGGTCCGGATCGGGATCCTGAAATTCAGGAACGGATGCCGCAGGATCCTGTCCAGGATCTATCATTTTATAAAAGGCGACGGGCGCTGAGGGACTGGGACAGATCCATCCGGAGCCTTTTCAAAAGCCTGCACAGCCTCCCGCTTCAGCCGAGAGGCTTGCAACTTTGTCTGTTTACTGGTATCTTATAATTGCTGTACTATTGAAAGCGGCACTGTTTACTGAATGGGAGGCAAACTATTATGAGCCGTTTTTTTAAATTTCTGATCATGGTCGCTGCTATAGCGAATCTTGTTCTGATTTTTGTCTATGAAGGACAGATACCCGGAGACTTTCATATTCCCTTTTTGGGCCAGATGTCAGAAAACGAGTCGAAGGAACCTCTTGTGGAAGAAACTGTTCTGCCTGTGCAGACAGAAGAAGTGGCAGAGCCGGAGATAGCGGAAGAGGAGGAGGTTCTGCCCGAAACGCCTGTAGCTGAAGTGGAAGTCGCGGAAGAACCCGCTGAAGAGGCCGTAGAAGAAGAGGAACCTCCCGTGTGCAGGATCATTTCTTTAGACGGCTCCAATGTCCGTTCGGGACCTGGTCCGGACTATGAGGTAGTGACATCGTATCCTTATGATACAGTCCTGGTCCTTACCGGAGAGCCTGAGATCGGATGGTATCCGGTCCTGGCAGAGGATGGCACGGAAGGTTTTATTTTTGAAACACAGATCGAACTGCCGGAAGGATATGTGACAGAAGAAACGGTCTACTGAAATGAATGAAAGATGCAGTGACCGTATGGAGAAAGAATGAAGAATTTTTTCAAGGCACTTGCAATACTGATACTGATCGCTCATGTCATTGCAGGGATGATCTATATCGGAATCATTCCTGCAGAGTTTTTTACAAATCTGAGCCTTCCGGATGCAGGAAGGCTTGCTGAGTTTTTCCTGCGCTTAAAGGAGGGCGAGGAAGCAGTGGAACCTGCACCGCCTCTGGCAGAGGAAGAGAATGTGGAAGAAGCTGTAAAAGCAGAAGCTGAAGCTGAAGCACTTCCCGCAGAGGAGACAGATGCAGCTGAAGAGAAGGAAGAGGAGAAGGACGCGGTCACGATCGAACTTTCCGAGACGCTCCCTGAGATTACCGAAGAGGATCTGTATGATCTGACCAAGGTCCTTGTGGACGCGGGCGCCCTGAAAGCGGTGGACGACCGGGGAGTGGACTGGTCTGACAGGATCATCTGTGAACTTGCGGCAGACATCGAAGATCCCGGACATTTCACAGCTGTCTTCTCGGTAGAGACCGGGGAAGGACAGATCGAGCGGGGACCCGAAGCCGACATGCGGGTGGAACTGACAGAGCCTTTTCTCGCTTTCAGGGAAGAGGAAGTGACCATAAGCACGGGTACCGATTATGATCCTGTCCGCAACATACTTATCTGTATGGATGTGGACGGCACGGTCCTTACGGAATTCGCGGCAATGGACGGCTACCTCAACCCGGATGAGCCCGGAGACTACGAGCTTCGTTTCTATATTTACAGCAGAGTCAACGGGTCCTTTGCCTCCAGGACCATGACCGTGCATGTGGAAGAAGAATCATGAGGGGGCCTGAAAGCTGGTTCAAAGAGCTGAACGGTGCAGAATTGGCATATGCTCTAAAAGACATACGAAAACTCCAGAGCCTGACGCCCTGGAGTTTTTTATGAAGCAAGAGCAGAGGCCGGGACTGCATGGGCACTTACGCAAATCTTGAAAACTGGTTTGAAACCGATTATTATAGTCGATAGTTGGCTGCTTTGGCATTCCCGCCTTAGGGGATGGAAGCCGGATCTGTATTACGAGGTGTTATCGAATGAAGAGAATGATTCCCTATCTGCTGGCTCTGATTGCTGTCCTGAATCTGATATGGCTTTTTGCCTTCAATTATAAGATGCCTTCTTTTTTCAGCCGCTTTGCAGCTTCGGAGGCCCGGAATACGGAGAAAGAGGCACTTTCTCCGGCAGAAGAGGAAGAGGTCCAGGCTCCGGAGACTGCCGCAGAGGAATCAGAAGCAGAACAGAATACTCCTCAGGAGACAGTTCAGCAGGAGGCTGCGGCTGTCCAGACGCCTCCCGGGCAGACAGCAGGTGAAGCCGCAGAAGGAACTGCAGAAGGAACTGTCGGGGCAGTGGCCGGAACCGGAGGAACGGAGAATGAAACGGGAGAAACTGCAGCCCAGACAGGGGAAACCGTATCCCTGGAAGGAGAAAGGACCTGCCGCCCCGCAGACGGAAATACTCCCAATATCCGCTCCGGCCCCGGGTCGGACTACGGTGTCTTAAGGATGGCCGCATACGACGAGGTCATGATCATCAGGGGAGAGGATGAAGGAGGCTGGCTTCCCATCCGGACGCAGGATGGTCTGGAAGGATACATCTTTACGGGCATGCTGATCATAGATGAAGAGGCACAATAAGACAGAAGAGGGAAAGCGGGAAGCATTTATCCGGGAGAGCTCCGGATAATGTCTTTCTGCATGGATTACAGAGGACTGCAGCAATTCCGAAAGTAATTGCGCGGTCCTCTGTTTTTTTAATTCAAGGACCGGCCGGCAGGGAAGAAAACGCGGAATCATAAGGAACGGGTCCAGAAGTTCTGCTGGAAAGAGACGGGCTTTGATGAGCCCGGAGCAGATCTGCTGCAGGAGTGGAAGAACAGTGTCTTAAGATATGCTATATAAAACATAACAAGGTAATAATGGAAGATAATCTTAACAAAAAGTGACAAATTGCACGGAAAAATAGACTGACTTAATGGTCCAAATGGGTTTAAAAATGGCAGATACTTGTTATAATATTAACGATATAAAAGGATAATCGGAACATCCCCATTTGAGGGTGTTTCTTTCTAAGGATAAAGCTATATGGCTGTCAGTAAGGTTTTAACGGATATCCACTGTCATATTCTCCCGGGAATCGATGACGGTGCAAAAGACCCGGATATGTCGGGAGCGCTTCTCCTGTCGGAAAAGCAGCAGGGCGTTTCAAAGATCCTTTTTACCCCCCACTACTATGCCGATGAGATCAGTGTGGACGGATTTATTCATAGAAGGCAGGATGCTCTGGAGAGGATGCAGGGAACGATCGAACGTCTGGAACTTAAAACAGCGCTCGGCGCTGAGGTGCGCATGCAGGAAGAGCTTATCGGCATGGATCTGAGGCCCCTGCGGATGGGAGACACTCCTTATCTTCTTCTGGAATTTCCTTTCCTTTCGGGGACCTATCCCCTGTGGGGAGAGATGATCGTGGATCAGCTTCTGGATCAGGGGATCCGCCCCCTCTTCGCCCATATCGACCGGTATGACTATTTTATGAACGGCAGAGAAAGGCTGGAACATTTCCGGGAGATGGGCTGCATCTTCCAGGTCAACGCCGACTCCGTGGTCAGCAGGCACAGATCCCCCGCAGTCTTCGAGCTGATGAAGGATGGCTTTGTTCATGTGCTGGGTTCCGACGCCCATTCTCCTGAAAAACGTCCGGTACATCTGAAAAGCGCTTTGGAGAAGGTGGAGTCAAAGATGGGAAGCGGTATGGCTGCTTTTCTTACGGAGAATGCGGATGCTGTCTTCCAGGGAGAGGAAGTGGATCCTTTCAGAAAGCCTCCCAGAAAAAAGATCCTGGGACTCTTTTAAAAAGGAAAGGGTTTTCCCGCAGGGAGGAACAGAAAACTGCACAAAAAAACTGAACAATCTGTTCGAATGTCGGCGCCTTTTCCATTGTTTTTGGAAAAAACCTGACAATTGAATGATTTTTACTTTCGGGGGAATGCAATTCACAACATAATTTTAATCATTTGATGCAAATTGCTGAATAAATACTATTAAGATGATAGAATAGGAGTATCGTAATGCAGGTTATTCTCTGCCTGCCCGATGTGAGGGCACGCGACTTCTGTAAAAAAAGAATAGCGGAACTGGCTAAGACTGACCATGCGGATGTAGTGCTGGAGACTCTGAGCCCCAAAAGCCCTGAGAGTCTGAAAGGCTCTGCGGACAGATTTGCATTTGCGGATCTGATCGTCATGGGAATTGACAACACATTTGACGGCATTAGTGCCGCTCAGATTCTGAGGGACGCGGATATCCAGGGGGACATTGTCTTTTTCACCAGGACCAAATCCAGGGTATTCGAGGCATTCGATGTGTATGCCCTGCATTATCTTGTGGACGGTGAAACGAGTCTGGCCAAGTTCGACGAAGTATTCCGCAGGGCCAGAAGGCGTTCCGAGACAAGGACCCAGGCCTCCATCGTGCTGAGCTGCGCCGGAGAGCAGAGAAAACTTCCAGTCAGTCAGATTTATTATTTTGAAGTCATTAACCGAATTGTAACAGTCCATTATGTGGGAGGGACCTTCGAATTCTATTCGACCCTTTCCAAGATCGAGAACAGTCTGGCCAAGAAGGGATTTGTAAGAATCCACAGATCCTATCTGGTGGCGGAAAGGTATATTACCGGGGTAGCACACGGCGAGGTGTCCCTTGCAACCGGGATCACTCTGCCAGTGGGCGGGCGCTACGCGGATAATATAAAACTCTCGCAGTAAAAGGGAGGACCCTGATTCAGTCAGCTGGGAATTGGATTGTTGTACAAACCTATTTTGAAAGTGTAAAGCTTTATTTTATGCAGAACAGGGCAGGAAAAAAACAAAAGTATATCTGTAAATGCAGAGCAGTGAAATGCCTTGCAGCGGTCATCCAAAGGGGGATGGCAGCGGCACTGGTTTTCGTGCTCTGCTTTTTTATGGCTTTTACAATGCCGATACAGGCGGCATCCGGCGGCGCCGAACATCATGAGGATACTCTGGATTACTGTTTACGGGCCCATGATGTAACGGTGAACATGACAGAGCTTCAGGGACTGGACGACGGACAGAAAAAGGAACTGGTGGAAAACGCATCCGGATATGCCTTCTATACATGGAGGATACCATACAGGGCATGGGAAGAACGGGTATCCGGAAGCGGCGATTTCAGCGGCGTGAACTGGGACCAGGAAGGTTCCTATAAAATTACTGTAAGAATGCCGGCCCTGTCGGATGGTGTCGTTTCGGAAGTTTCCTATACCCTGACGATCGTAGACGATCTGCCGGAACCGGAGCCTCCGGCCCCGGTTACCTACAGGGTGACGGTCCGTTTCCTGGATGAGGAGACAGGAGAACCTCTTAAAGAGGATTTTGTCAGCGATGAGATAGAAGAGGGCGCTCCTTTTGAGATCGGTGCGGATATCCTTCTTCTTCCCGAAGGCTATACAGTGGCAGAGATTCAGGGAGATCTGGCAGGAGAAATGACTTCTGACAGAGAGATCCTTGTTATATGCCGTAAGCGGGAGACCGAAGTACAGGAACCGGCCGACCCCGAAAATCCCGACGGCCCCGGAGGTGAGGGCGAAGAGAATGGAGAAGAGCCCGGGGATGTCACAGGAATAACCGACGGAGATCATTCCGGCAACGGTGATTCCAATGGCAGCAGCAACGCCGGCGGCAATTCTGGCAGCAGCCACAATGGTGGTTCAAACAGTAATAACAACAGCAATTCCGGGAAAACTTCCGGAAAGAATTCAGGAAAGAATTCCGGTAAAACCTCCGGATCCTCAAAAGGCAGCAGCTCCGGAAGAACCGGCAGCGGCAGTTCTTCATCCGGCAGTAAGGCCAGCGCAGGCCAGACAACAAAAACTCCCTCTGCAGCGGCCCAGGCAGCAGCGCAGACAGCGGCGCAGAACGAAACTCCGGCAGGAGAGTCTCAGATAGCAGAGACTTCTCCCGCAGAAGAAACAGCCGCCCTGGCACCTGAAGAAAGTGCTTTGCCCGCTGAGGAAGTGGCAGCACCGGAAGCAGAGCTGCCGGAAGCGGAGGCAGTGGAAACAGTTCCGGCTCCTGTACAGGAAGCGGCGGATGGAACGAGCACAGCTCTTGCTGCAGGTGAAAACGAAGGCGGCCAGGAAGCCCTTGGCGGAGCGGTAATACCCCAGGCCCAGGCTCAGAAAGAAAAGTATCCTCTGTGGAGTATGGCCGTAGGTGTTGCCGAGGCAGGCGTTCTTGCGGTCCTGAGCTGTATGATCTTTTCGGATCTGAAGCTGATCATGTGGTTTGAAAAGAAGAAGAGAAGGTGAAGAGAATATGTCTGCGTATCTGATCCCGATCATCCTGGCCCTGCTGATCGTTGTGCTTCTGCTGGTGCTGCGGTTTACCAGAAAAAAACTCGATGATATGGACGGCCTGGGAAAGGTCACCGAACCTGGTGAGGATGACGATGTCATAGGCACCTTCGGTAAATGAACAGAATGGAGAATAACAGACCTGCCTGTAGGGGTTTCGCATAAGACCCGTACTATGAAAAAGGCAGGTCCTGGGGATATTTTAGAGACCGGGCGCTAAAGGGCGCGCCGGTCTCTGCCTGCGTTATTTCAGGCCCTTAAGGACGGGCTTTTGGCCGGAGAGCGGATGCCTGCCTGCATCCATACGCTGTATAAGGAGGACAAAAGCAGGGCCGCGGCCCGGAATGGAAGCATATATCAATAAGGCTGCCTTTTATGCATGCATTATTTTGCCGGAACAGGATATTTGCGAAGAAATGTGGTGCCCTGCGGCAGATGGATCCTCAGATATGGCATGGTCAGGGGAACAGCCGGACCGACAGGGCGGAACCAATGCGGGGCAAAAAGGCGGTGCAGGAGGATAATCAGGGACAGGAAGTAAAAAACTCCGGATGACGTGAAAATGTCATCCGGAGTTTTGGTATACCTGCAAGACAGATGTGAAAGGATTACATATAGTAATTCTTATACCAGCGGGCGAACCTCCGCAGTCCCTCCCGGATGCCGATTTGAGGCCTGAATCCATAATCTTCTTCCAGGGCCCTGCTGCCTGCATAGGTGACAGAGGCATCGCCGGGCCGCATACCCACAAGCTCTCTGTGCCCTTCGAAATCATAGTCCCGGGGAAGGACACCGGCATCTGCAAGTTCTTCCTGAAGAGTGCTTACATAGTCCAGAAGGTTTTCTGGGGTGCCCTGCAGGTCCGTAGACTGTAAAGAAACGAAAACGTGTAGAAAGAATAGCATAAAGTTTGAAATAGCTGTGGGCCAGAAACTTATTGCTCTTGTTGGCTGCGGCGTACAGGGAGACCGGATTGTCTACCTTGTCGTCGATGGAAAAGGTGTTCCACACCGGTCTGCCCTTTATCATAGCTGTGTCTGCATGCTTTCAGAATGTTACAGGAATCGATCAGGCCGTTTTCAATACAGACATCGGGATGACTGAATCATTGAACAAAACAGTAATATGAGCTGATGGAAAAAATCAGTCTCTACGGAAAAGGTCTCTTGTATAGACTTTTTCTTCAACGTCATCCAGTACAGGGGCATAACGATTGGCAATGATGCAGCCGCACATTTTTTGAATTTTTTCAGATCATTGACAACTTTGCTTCCGAAGAAGGTAGTACCGTTTTCCAGGGTGGGTTCACAGATGACGACTCTGGCCCCCCTTGCCTTGATCCGCTTCATGACGCCCTGGATAGAAGACTGGCGGAAGTTGTCGGAGTTGGACTTCATGGTCAGACGATATACGCCTACCACTATATCCTTCTGCTTTGTTTCCTTTTCGATGGAGAAGTGGAATGGCGGCCGGTACGGATTCATGATCGACGGAGTACTGTTTACCGGGGAGGAAGTCGCTCAGATGTCCGGGGCATACGAAGGATGGACCCTGCAGTACCGTTTTGCGGACCCTGCGGACATGCCTCTCGGGGCAGGAGAATATCTCATGCCCGTGAGAATCGACGACAGGCTTCTGGTGGAGGAAATGTCGGAGCTTTTAAATCTCTTCAGCTCCGACGGAAAGTTTATCAGCGACCACGATAAAAAGAATTTCGGGATTCTGTTTGAAAAGACAGTCCTGAAGAAACTGAAGCTTTACCACGAAAGCAACCCCAGGGGCTATGGCCGACTGGCTGCCATGCACCTGATCCAAAGACTCAGGTGGGGGGAGGATACAGGCCTGCAGGAGGAACTGATTCGGCAGATTGTCCGGAGGTGAGGATGGAAGCGTTTACAGATCATAAAGCGGTAAGGGCATGGCCTTTGGGCAGGAAGCTGTGTAAAATAGAAGATAGGATTAGGGAATACCTGCTTTCCCTACGCACGCGGATCATGGCCCGGAGCGGCGGGCCGGCCCGTGACAGAGCTTCCTCTTCCCAGCCTTGGGGAAATTGTGATTACCTGTCCTTAATACCGGCCTGAGGAAGAGGGGGGCTTTCTCCTTGTACTCAGGATATTCCGGAGATTTTGGGGCTATAGGGAGAAATATTTTCCTCCGAATCTGTCCGAACCGGATAGAAAAAACTGCCCGGTTCATGCCCCCCTGCAGATCCGGGGAGAAACGCTATGGAAAGGGGGGTTGAGGATATTGCAGGTTCAGGGGAACTGAAAGAGCTGACTGGCGAGAAGGGGGCGGACCCTATGGCGGAAGGTCCCTATGGAGTCTCTAAAGAACTGACTGTATAGAGGAATGGGGCAGGAAGAAGGGGGTTGATTTGACCTCCTGCCAGGGGAGCGGTCAAGGCGGCGGTTTCCGGCCGGATTTAGAGGAGACGGTACTGAAACAGATTCTGCAGGAGCTGCCTGCTTCTGTTTTATACATTCTCTTTACAATCCTGTATAAATTCTCTTTATCAGATGCTGCAAACATCTGCTTCATACATCCGCTGCATTCATTTCCTTCCTGCCCGGGGTATAGGAAGAGACAGAGTGCAGGAATTGTTTTGTCTTTACGAATCTGAATTCCGGATACCAGGGAGTGGTCCCGGCTTTTTACAGGACCGGAAAGGAAGTCCGGGTCCGGAAGGCTGTGCGGGCCGCATGGCGGCCGGAAGCAGGGATAAAGGAGATGGTCCTCAAAAGGGCTGTCTGCGGATGCATCTTTTTTTGAAAAGGAACTCATAAAAGCAGTAAAGTTTCTGTCCGGAGGACAGAGGAAAGGAGCGAAAGGCATATGGAAGAAATGGTCATGAACACGAAAGCAATGTATAAGCTGTCCTACGGCCTCTTTGTTTGTACGGCTGTAAGGGGAGATAAGATCAACGGCTGCATCATCAATACGGCTGTCCAGGTGGCGTCGGAACCCAATCGTATCTCTATTGCCGTCAACAAGGCCAACTATACCCATGACATGGTGCTGGAGACAGGTATGTGCAACATTTCCGTCATCAGCAAAGAGGCGGATTTTGCCCTCTTTAAGCACTTCGGCTTCCAGTCCGGAAGGGACGTGGACAAGTTTGCGGACTATCCGAAGGAATTCTATAAGACCGCGGAAAACGGCATTCCTTTTATTACCAAGGGAACCAATGCATACTTCTCTCTGAAAGTGGAAAGCACTGCAGATCTGGGCTCCCATACCCTCTTTATCTGCCAGCCGGTCTTTATGACGGTCCTTTCGGATGCGCCGTCCTGTACCTACGAATATTATCAGGCGGACATCAAGCCCAGGCCCCAGGCCGTATCCCAGACGCCTGAGGGAGAGACCGTCTGGAGGTGCCTGATCTGCGGCTATGAGTGGGTCGGGGAGGAACTGCCGGATGATTTCATTTGCCCGGTCTGCAAGCATCCCAAGGCAGACTTCGAGAAGATTCAGAGATGATACAGAGACTGCCTTTTCGGCAGCTGTGAATAATGATGCAGGGCCGTATCCTTTATGTCTGTATGACCGGAGGATGCGGCCGGTTTATAATGGGCGCCATACAGTATCTGCCCTGTCGCCGATCCTGCCCGGCAGCCCCTGATTTGACATTTGACGAGAAGAGAGAAGAAAAATGCGAGATCCCGCTGTAAATGTAAGCCTCCTCCAGAAGCAGCTGAATGATCTGCAGCTGGAAAACCAGCTGCTCAGGAATATCCTGGACCGCTCCGGTATTTCCTATGCCTCCGAACTGAGGCGGCTGAAGGACCCGGAGGCGGCAGAAAGCTTTGATCCCGATCAGGGAGCCAGGATCATACATCCGCCTGTCTTTACCAACAGGATGGTCAGGACTTATCTGTCCTGCTTCTGGGGAAGGCATGATGTATACGCCAGAAGATCGGAAAAGCAAAACGGGGAAGCCGGATATTTCCGCCAGTGCAGCAGCTTCTGGACGGAGGTATGTCCCAGAAAGCACGGACAGAAGACCAGCTGCAGTGCATGCTCTTACAGATCCGATAAAGAACTGGAGCCGAAGGATATACTGGCCCATCTGCAGGGAAGATCTCCCAATGGCTCTGACGTGATCGGCATCTATCCCCTGTTTCCGGACGGCACCTGCAGATTTCTGGTCTTTGACTTTGACAATCATGAAAAGGATGCCGAAAAGCATGACTATGCCAACACGGACGATGCCTGGATGGAGGAAGTGGACGCCGTAAGGAGCATCTGCACTATAAACGGCATAGATCCTCTGGTGGAGCGGTCCCGGTCGGGAAGGGGCGCTCACATATGGATCTTTTTTGACAGCCTGCTTCCTGCTTCTCTGGCCAGAAGATTCGGCTCGGCCCTCCTTGCCAAAGGAGCGGAGCAGATCAGTCTTAAATCCTTTCAGTATTTCGACCGTATGCTGCCGGCCCAGGACAGTCTGCCGGAAGGAGGCGTCGGGAACCTGATCGCCCTGCCCCTGCAGGGCAGGGCCCTGAAAGAGGGAAACAGTGCTTTCATTGACAAAAACTGGAATGCTTATCCCGATCAGTGGGAGATTCTGGAGAGCAAGCCGCGGCTTTCCAGGGAATTTACAGAGCTCAAGCTCAGAGAGTGGGCCGGTGCCTTTGAAGACCTACTGGAGGATAAGGACGATGAGGACCGACAGAAGCCATGGAAGAAAGAAAGTTCGTTTGCTATGTCGGAAGCAGACGGGAAAATCAGTATTACACTGTCAAACGGCATCTACGTGGACAGTCTGAATTTGAAACCGTCGATCCAGAATAAGATCCGGAGAATGGCTGCCTTCAGAAATCCGGTATTTCACAAAAACAGGGCCATAGGCACCTCGAACTTCGATACGGCCAGCTGGATTTACCTTGGAAGGGACCATCCCGGCGGATACATAGAGATTCCCAGAGGCCTGCTGGAATCCCTCACAGAAAGGATAGAAGAGGCAGGCATTCCATATGAAGTGACGGATGAAAGACAAAGCGGAAGATCCATAAACGTCTCTTTTAAGGGAGAGCTCCGGGAGGAGCAGGTCCCGGCCTGCGAAGAGATGCTTAAGTATGATACCGGGATCCTGCATGCTGCCACGGCCTTCGGCAAAACGGTGGTCGCTGCTGCCATGATTGCGGAAAGGAAGATAAATACCCTGATCATTCTGGAATCCTCTGCCCTGATGGACCAGTGGGAAGCGTCGCTGAAAAACTTTCTTGTTATAGAGGAAGCGCTTCCGGAATATAAAACAAAGAAGGGAATGGTAAAAAGGCGCAGGAGCCTGATCGGAAAGCTCCGCGGACAGCATGATTCCATGACCGGGATCGTTGATATTGCCATGGCGGGGTCCCTGTACAGAAAAGGCAGCTTTCATGAGCTTCTTGACGGGTACGGCATGGTCATAGTGGATGAGTGCCATCATGCTGCATCTGAAACTCTTTCCTCGGTCCTTGAAGAGGTCAGGGCCAGGTATGTATACGGCGTAACCGCAACGCCTGTCCGGGGGGATGGACTTGAAAGAATCAATTACATGCTGCTGGGGCCTGTCCGCTACCGGTATACGTCAAAAGAAAAGGCGCTGGCCCAGGGCATAGACCATCTGGTCTATCCCAGATTTACCAGAACTGTTCCGCCAAGAGGCATGGTTTCTGAGAAGATGCATCCCAATGAGGCCTATGAGATCCTGAGATGCAATGAACTGCGGGATGAGCAGATCCTGGCGGATGTCAGAGAGTGCCTTAAAGAGGGGAGGACGCCGGTCATCCTGTCAAAATATAAGGATCATTCCGAAAGGCTGTATGAAAAGGTAAGGAGCTGTGCGGATCATGCATTCCTTATGACCGGCAGTCATTCCGCAAAGGAACACAGACGGATCCTGGAAGAGATGAAGCAGGTAAAGAGAGAGGAATCTCTGGTACTGGTGGCAACGGGAAAGCTGATCGGTGAGGGGTTCGACTTCCCCCGTCTGGATACACTGATCATGGCAACGCCGGTATCCTTCAGGGGCGTTGTGGAACAGTATGCCGGAAGGCTGAACAGAGACTATGAAGGCAAGAAGAATGTGATCGTATATGATTACGTGGACAGTCACATCCCCATGTTCGACAGCATGTATGCCAAACGTCTCAAAGCCTATAAGCAGATCGGCTACTCCGTATGCGCCGGCATCCGGGGCGAAAGGCAGGCCGCCAATTCGATTTTTGACGGGGATACCTATGAGCCGGTGTATAAGAAAGATCTTCTGCAGGCGGAAAAGACGATTGTTATTTCCAGCCCCGTCATCAGCGGCCCCAAGGTCAGGGAACTGACAGAACTTCTTCGAAAGAAGCAGAGCCTTGGAGTCAGTATAACGGTCGTCACCCGGGATCCGGATGATTATGGCTTTGGAGACGGTGCCTACTGGATGCAGCTGCATGAAGAGATGCGGCAGGCTGGATTTTATATAAAGGCGGCAGAAGGGACCTGCGGGCATTTCGCTATTATTGACCATGAGATCGTATGGTACGGCTATATGAACCTTCTGGGGAAAACTACGACCGAGGACAATATGATGCGGGTGTGTAGCAAAACGGCTGCGGCTGAACTGATGGAGCTGACCTTTGGAAAGCCTGCAATGTAAGATTACTTCTGCAGTTTCCGGGTGCGTTCAGATATATGAGCAGCTGACTGCGGTTTGAGTTTGTGAACCGACGCCTTTTCCTGATTTTTCAATGATGATAAGGGTAAGGCTGTTTGGTCCTGTCTCTCTGACTCTGCTGGCAGAGTATTGACAGACTGGCAGAAACTGCTACAATTAAATTACCTGACAGGTAATTTGTATTGGAGCTGTTTACATGAAGATCAACTACGCGAACAAAACATTAGAACGGCAATGTACAGATCCTAAGGCAGCAGCGAAGCTGTTTGGAGGCAATAAAAAGCTGGCACTCAGTCTTCTGGCCAGGATCAATGCAATAAAGGGAGCGGTTGTTATGGGTGTAGTTCAAAATTACGGGTATTTACATAGTGATTTTTGCTCTTTATAAT
>CAMOGQ010000007.1 GCA_946614165.1 uncultured Lachnospiraceae bacterium | reverse complement strand
GATCCGAAGGATCCAAAGATCCGGTTTGTTTTCTTATTCGGTTTGTTTTTGGTCACTGAAGTCATAGACGGGATCCCGCCTGTGGCTTTTTTTGTTTTATAAAAGTGCATGTACGGGGCAGCGGAAAACGGAAAGTATTGTATTCCAGACTCTGGATTCATGATACCATGTCTTCAAATCCATATTCCGAACGGGGAATGGGCATACTTCTGCTTTTACGGTATGCCGGGCTATAGCAAGATACAGAGAAAGGAAACGTCATTTATGGAAAGATATCTGCTGACCGTGATTCCCGAATTTGAGCCCTCAGACCTGGAAAGAATCCGGAAAGCCGCGGAGGAGCGGGGATTTACAGCCCTCTTTTATAATACGCCGGAGGAAGCTGCCGGGATGCTGCCCCAGGCGGAGATCGTTTTCGGGTATGATGGAAGCCTGGCTTTGGAGGGAGGGGCCCTCAAGTGGCTGTGCACTCCCTTTGCCGGCATCAATCAGTTTTTTAATAAGAATGTTTTTCTGAGCGGTCAGGCGGTCCTGACAAATTCTTCAGGGGCCTACGGAACAGCCATTGCGGAGCATGTGATCATGGTCCTTCTGGAGGTCCTTCGAAGAAAGAAGGAGTATGAGGAGATCATTGCAGGCAGAGGCTGGGTCCGGGATCTGCCCATCCGGTCCATACGGGGCAGCCGGATCACTCTGATGGGAACGGGAGATATCGGACAGGAAACGGCACTGCGGCTAAAGAGTTTTTCGCCCGCATCTATGATCGGAATGAACCGGAAAGGCGGCAATCCGGGCGGCCTTTTTGACAGGATCATAGGAAGGGAAGAACTTAATGACGTTCTGCCCGGGACCGATGTGCTGATCCTGTCCCTTCCGGGAACGCCGGATACGAAAGGAATACTTGGAAAGGAAGAAATGGCCCTTTTGCCTGACGGCGCTGTGATCATCAATGTGGGACGCGGCACTTCCATCGATCAGTCCGCCCTCGAAAAAGAACTTCTTTCCGGAAGACTCTATGCCGGACTTGACGTATTCGAAAAAGAACCGGTCCCTGCCGAGAGCCCGCTCTGGACCTGCCGCAGCCTGATCATCACGCCCCATGTTGCCGGCAACATGATGCTTCCTTTTACAGTAGACAGGATCATTCAGATGTTTCTGGAAGATCTGGACCGCTACTGCGCGGGAAAGAGGCTTTTGCATCTGGCAGACGTAAGGGCCGGATACTGAAGAGGTCCGGTATGATAAAATCCCTTTAACTTTTGCGAAGCGGCCGGAGAAATCCGGCCGATTTGTTTTTGCAGAGGAGAGATTTCTGCTATAGTAATAGACAGAAGCAATTTGACCTGAAGGAGAGACAGCTTATGGGATCCATCGTATTTATTGATGTGGACGGAACCCTGGTCAATTATGAGAATGTTCTTCCGGAATCGGCCGTATCAGCCATCCGGAAGGCCAGAAAAAACGGCCACAGGGTCTATATCACCACCGGCCGCAGCAGGGCGGAGGTGTATCAGAATATCTGGGATATAGGGCTGGACGGCATGATCGGGGGCAACGGCTCCTATGTGGAGGACCATGGACAGGTCATCCTGCACCAGCTGATCACAAAGGACCAGTGCAGACGCATCGTGGACTACCTGCATGAGAGAGGCCTGGAGTTTTACCTGGAGAGCAACAACGGACTTTTTGCCAGCGAGAACTTTGAAACGGCAGGTGCCCCGGCCATCCGGGAGTATTCCAGAAGAAAAGGAAGAGAGTCTTCGGATCTTACGGTCAGGGATGTATTTCCCGATATGATCTTCGGGGGAGAACTTTACAGGGACGATCTGAACAAGGTCAGCTACCTTCTGAATTCCTATCAGGATTTTCTGGATACCAGGGAGTGTTTCCCGGATCTGGAGAATAATACCTGGGGCGGAGCGGGAGAGACGGCTCTGTTCGGGGACCTTGGCGTAAAGGGTATCACCAAGGCCCATGCCCTGCAGGTGCTTTTAGATCACATTGGAGCCTCCATCGAGGATACCATAGCCATAGGAGACGCTAAGATCGACATTCCCATGCTGAAGCTCTGCAGATGGGGCGTTGCCATGGGAAATGCCGGAGAAGAGACCAGGGCCGCAGCCGACTATGTGACGGACGATGTGGAAAAGGACGGCCTCCATAAGGCATTCGAACACTTTGGACTTATATAGGAAGCAGGATGGGAAACATCCGGGAGAAGGAATGAACCATGTAAAGGAAGATGAGCTGATCCTGGTGGATCTGTTCGACAGGGAGATCGGAACGGGGCCAAAGCTTCGGGTCCACAGGGAAAACAGGCTGCACAGGGCCTTTTCCGTATTTATACTGCATGAGGACAGGATGCTGATCCAGAGAAGGGCCTTTGACAAGTACCATTCCGGCGGTCTCTGGGCCAATGCCTGCTGTTCTCATCCAAGGGCCGGAGAAAAACTCCGTACGGCCGTAAAACGGCGGCTTCAGGAAGAACTGGGGATCTGTACGGATACGGAGGAAATTTTTGATTTCGTCTATTTCCAGCAGTATGAGGGCCTCAGTGAATATGAATATGACCATGTCTTCGTGGGAGACTACGACGGCTCCCTTCAGGTCAACACGGACGAGATCCATGAAGTCAGATGGGTCCCCATGGAAGAGCTGATGGAGGATCTGCTGGTCAGCCCGGAGAAGTACTGCGCCTGGTTCAGGATCGCCTTCCCCAAGGTGGCGGCCTGGTGGAAGAAAAAGCAGGAAGCGAAGGGCCTTCAGGCATAGGGAAAACAGGTCTGTCCACCCGCAGGGACAGGGCGGATCGTCAATATATGAAAGGGAGGATGCTATGAAATCATTTATGGAACTGGCCAGGGAAAGATATTCCGTAAAAGGCTTTTCGGAAAGGAAGGTAGAAGAGGATAAGCTTACGCAGATCCTGGAAGCCGGAAATGTGGCGCCGACGGCCAAGAACAACCAGCCCCAGAGGATCTATGTGCTGAAAAGCGAAGAAGCCCTGAAAAAGGCACAGGAGCTGACTATCTGCACCTACGGCGCTTCCACGGTCCTGCTCTTTACCTACAACCAGCAGGAGGTCTATGTATATCCCGGTGAGGAAGCTTTTGATTCCGGCGCCGAGGACGTGGCCATCGTAGCGACCCACATCATGCTGCAAGCGGCGGATCTGGGCGTGGGTTCCTGCTGGGTCAACCGCTTTGAGCCTGCCAAAGCCATGGAGCTCTTTGAGCTTCCCGAGAATGAGACGCCGGTCCTTCTGATGCCCCTGGGGTATCCTAAGGAAGGCGTAGGTCCTCTGCCCAATCACACCGCCAAGAAAGCTCTGGAAGAGACTGTAAAATATCTCTGATGTCCGGAAGCGCTGATCATCAGGGATCAGCAACGGATTCTTCATACTGAAAAAAGAAAACAGCCCCCGGGTCCTTTTGGACCCGGGGGCCGGTCTGTTCTGAGACTGTTTTACTTCAGGATGGTCTTAAGATTACATCAGCTTGCGGAACATATCCTTGAAGTCATCCAGAGAAGCTCTTCTGGGGTTGCCGGGCTCGCATGCATCGACGGATGCGGAATAAGCCAGGAAGTCCAGATCTTCTTCTTTCAGCTTTTCGAGTTTTGTAGGGATGCCTACATCGATGGACAGCTGGCGGACAGCGTCGATGGCAGCCTTGCGGTATTCTTCCTGAGACATGCCGGTGGTGTCGACGTCAAATGCCTCTGCGATCTTCTTGAATTTGTCGCCGGTGTATTCGGCGTTGAATTCCATAACGATGGGAAGCATCATAGCGCAGGCAACGCCGTGAGGGGTGTCATAGACAGCGCCCAGAGTGTGTGCCATGGAATGTGCGATGCCAAGGCCTACGTTGGAGTATGCCATAGCGGTAACGTACTGTGCCAGAGCCATTCCTTCACGTCCGTCGGGATCGTTGGCAACTGCCTTGCGGAGGTTCTTTGCGATCAGCTGGATGGATTCCAGGTTCAGAACGTCGGAAAGCTCCCATGCAGCGGCTGTGGTATAGCCTTCGATGGCGTGGGTCAGAGCGTCCATACCTGTGGAAGCGGTCAGGCCCTTGGGCATGGAGGACATCATATCGGGATCGACGACTGCGATGTCGGGGATATCGTTAGGGTCTACGCAGACGAACTTTCTCTTCTTCTCGACGTCGGTAACGACATAGTTGATGGTGGATTCTGCACCTGTGCCGCCGGTGGTGGGAACTGCGATGGTGAAGACAGTCCTCTTGGTGGTGGGAGCAACACCTTCCAGAGAGCGGACATCCGCGAACTCAGGGTTGTTGATGATGATGCCGATGCCCTTGCCGGTGTCCATGGAGGAGCCGCCGCCGATGGTGATCATCATGTCAGCGCCGGATTCCTTGTAGGCTTCCACGCCGTGCTGGATGTTCTCAATGGTGGGGTTGGGCTTGATGTCGGAATAGAGGGTGTAGGGAATGCCGTTCTCTTCCAGAAGATTTGTGACATTGGCTGTAACACCGAACTTGACAAGGTCGGGATCGGATGCAACGAAGGCCTTCTTGAAGCCTCTTGCCTTGATGAGACCGGGAATCTCCTTGATGGCGCCGTGGCCGTGATAGGAAATGCCGTTAAGGACGAAACGATTAACTGCCATACTGAATACCTCCTTCTGATGGTAGATTGTGAAACGAAGTTTCTTAACTTCAATTCATATTATATTAGAGTGCGGAATCAAAATAAAGTTCCTCTCTTGTAAAATAAAGTGTCCCCGGTTGCCTGATATGGAATGAGTAAATGTAAACAAATGCAAAAGTATGTCCATAAAACATTTAGTAATTATATCTAATGGAATTGACATTCAACGCTTTAATGTATAAAATTAAATGCAGTTGTTTTGGGGGATAAAAATCCCTGAATATGGTGTCTTCGCCATGAGGCGTTACACAAAATAAACAAAGGAGGAAACTGAAAATGATCAAATCAAGAAAACTTCTGGCTGCTCTTATGGCTGCCACGATGTGCGCAGGTCTGCTTGCAGGCTGCGGCGGAGGCGGTTCCACCACTCCCGCTGAGAAGCCCGCTGCCGAAGGCGAACAGGCTCCCGCTGAGGAAGGCGCTGCTGAGGCCGAGGTCGTGGATTATAACGGTCCCGATACCTATTCCATGATCGACAACTTCGACGTCACCACTCTGGACTATGTTTACAACAACAAGTCCTCCAACGGCGACTACACCTGCAACTTTATCGAAGGTCTGCTGACACAGGACAACCACGGCAACCTGATTCCCGGCATGGCTACCGAATGGGCTCCCAACGAGGATGCTTCCGAATGGACATTCACCATTCGTGACGACGCCGTATGGTCCACCAGCCAGGGTGAAGAGTATGACTATGTTACTGCAGAAGACTTCGTTACCGGTCTGAAGCATGCAGCAGATTCCAAGTCCGAGACTCTGGGCCTGGTCGCTGACCTGATCGTTGGTCTTCGTGAGTATTCCGAAGGCACAGGCACATGGGAAGACGTCGGTATCAAGGCTGACGGCAATACCCTGACCTACACTCTGACAGGTCCCTGCGGATACTTCGATGGTATGACAACCTACTCCATCCTGTATCCCATCAACGCAGAGTTCCTGGAGTCCAAGGGCAGCGATTTCGGTGCTGTTACTCCCGACTCCATCCTTTACAACGGCTGCTACATCCTGTCCTCCCTGGTTCCTTCCCAGGAAGTACGTTTCGATGCCAACCCCAACTACTATGATGCGGATCATGTTTATGTAAAGCACGTAGTCGTTACCTATACAAACGGTGAAGATCCCGCTCAGAACTTCAACATGTTTGTTAACGGCGAAGTTACCTCCACCGCCATCAACTCCTCTCTGCCCGATGTTGTTGCAAAGGCAAACGAGCTGTATCCTGACAACCAGTACAAGAGCCTGACGACCTCCACCTCCTTCTGGGGTGCCTTCAACTGGGACCGCCGCGCTTATGCACTGTACAACGATCCTTCCGTTTCCACAACATCCAAGACCACAGACGCTCAGAAGGCTGACACCAAGGCTGCCATCCTGAACGCAAACTTCCGCCGTGCTGTTTATGCTGCATATTCCGCACATGCCGTTGAAGCTATCTCCATGGGCGAAGAGCGCGCAGACGACGTCCTTCGTAACACTCTGGTTCCTTATACCTTCACATCCACCAGCGACGGCCGCACCTACGGTTCCATCGTACAGAAGAAGGTTGAAGAGCTCGTTCCCGAATATGCCGGCATCGACCTGAACGACGGCCAGGATGCATGGTACAATCCTGAACTGGCAAAGACCTTCGCAGAGAAGGCTAAGGAAGAACTTGGCGATTCCGTTTCCGAATGGCCTGTACACCTTGACGTTCCTGTATATGCTTCTTCCGAGAACCAGAAGAACATGCAGCTGGCTATGCAGAAGTCCATCGAAGACGCTATCGGCGACTATGTAAAGGTTGACCTTCAGTTCCTGGAAGGCGATTCCTCCGTTTACTATTCCGCATTCTACAATCAGCCCGACGGTGTTTCCAACTCCATCGACCTGGTATTCGGCGCAGGCTGGGGCCCTGACTACGGCGATCCCCTTACCTACATCCACTGCTTCGATATTCATGACGGCGACATGCTGAACTACTCCGGCATCAACTATGAGAGCCAGGGTCAGGACGACGAGCAGAAGGAAGTTCTGAAGACTCTCGGTCTGGAAGACATCCAGGCAGTTGTTGACAAGGCTGTTCTGGCCGTAGGCGATGAGCGTATCGAGCTCTTTGCAGAGGCAGAAGCTATGCTTCTTACACAGGGTATCCTTCGTCCTTATTCCACCAGCGGTGCTACACTGGGCGTCAGCAAGGTCGTTCCTTTCACTGCTGCCTATGGTATGTACGGACAGGCTTCCTACAACCGTGTTCCTTACTTCAAGTACATGCAGCTTCAGGACGAGCCCGTTCTCGCTGCTGACTATGAGGCTGCCAAGGAAGCATGGCTTGCAGGCAACTAAAATTCAGAATGCCTGAGCTCTAAGCATTGAAGAATTAAACAGGGGGAGCCGGCGGCGAAAGTTTCCGGCTTCCCCGTTTCTATAAGTAAGGGGTCGACCTTATGAGTAATGGTTATATTTGGAAGCGGCTTCTGAGGTCGCTTCTGTCGGTTATGATTATTATGCTCATCGTGTTTACCATGATCTTTACTCTGGTTCCGCGTGAGAATATTTTCTTTGAAGACAGTACCTACCGCAAGCTGGCCAGTAAATCGGACGATAAGACCGAGTATGTCTATTCCACCTGGGAAAAGCTGGGATATCTGGATTACGTGCGGATCAATGATTACTGTCAGGAAATTTACGGTGCAGGCTCGCCTGAAATGGCATCCGCTGTAGAGCCTGATTCCAAAGACAGCCAGGATTTCGTCGACCTTTATACCTCCAAGGGGTATACTGTTGAGAAGTATCTTGGCAGCGGGCGCTACTATGCACACAAGGACATTCCGGTCATCAAACGTATGGGCAGCTGGCTGGCCCACCTGATCGTGATCGATACTCCCATGTCGGTAAAGGATGAGGCAAATCCGGATCTTGCCCGCTATATCAAAGTCGGCAGGACTCCTACAGGCGGCCTTGCTGTCATCGGCAGCGGTACGACCTATAAGTATCTTTTCTATACGGACAGCCATTTCCCTTTCATTCACCAGAATTTCCTCAGACTGAATTTCGGCACCTCTTATCCCACCTATCAGGGCCTGGATGTCATGAGAGTACTGTTCCAGTCCCAGGGCAGTGAAGTCAAGCGCCATGTGGTCTATGAGACAGGCCAGGAAGGCGAATCCGGCATCAACTTCGGAACCCTTTCCTACAAGCCTGTTCTGGACAGAATGGACAGCAGAAAGTTCGTTGATAATTATGCAAGCTACGAAGTGTTCCGCTCTCAGCCCTCTATGATCGGAACATCCTTCCGAATGGGTATCATTGCCATGCTTCTGGCTTATTTCCTTGGTCTTCCCTTCGGTCTTCTGATGGCAAGACATAAAGACAGGCTGGCGGATAAGCTGGGTATGGTCTACATTATCTTCATTATTGCGGTTCCTTCCCTGGCTTATATCTATCTGTTCCGTTATTTCGGTACCCGCCTGTTCGGCCTTCCTTCCGTATTTACCACATACGGTCCGGAAGACTGGCGTTCATGGGTCCTGCCGGTCATCTCTCTTGCACTGCCCTCCATCGCCAGCCTGATGCTCTGGACACGTCGCTACGTCGTCGACCAGATGAGTGCTGACTATGTAAAATTTGCCAAGGCAAAGGGCCTGAGCCAGGGTGAGATCTTCAGAGGCCACATTTTCAAGAACGCAATCATCCCGATTGCACAGGGTATTCCCGCCTCTCTGGCCGGCTGCATCACCGGTGCCATCATTACAGAGGCCATCTATTCCGTCGGTGGTATGGGTAAGATGCTTCCCAACGCCATCAAGCAGTACAACAACGTCATGATCGTAGCCCTTGCCTTCATGTTCTCCACCGTTTCCGTTCTTTCGGTTCTGGCAGGAGACATCGTCCTGACAAAGGTCGATCCTCGGATTTCGCTCAGCGAGAAAGCAGGGAGGTCATAAATGGATCAGGAAAACACCAATCTCTTTGAATTTGCAGAATTTGACGAGCTGGAATCCGAACACATCGCGGCGCCCCGCTATTCCTACTGGAAATCCGTGTGGAGAACCTTCTTCAAGAACAAGTTCACCGTCGCTGTTGCTGTATTCCTGCTGTTTATCATTGCATTTGCGCTGATTCAGCCCATGCTGTCCGGATACAGCCCCATCATCACACCCAACATCAACGACGCCAGCCTGAAATTCGTGAAGCCCTGTGCCGGACATATCTTCGGTACGGACCACGTAGGCAACGAAGTCTTTGACGCAGTCTGGGCAGGTGCCAGGAACTCCATCATCATCAGCTTTGTCTGCACAGGCATCATCATGCTGATCGGTATTCCCGTAGGCGCTCTCTGGGGCTTCTCCAAGTCCATGGACCGCTGGATGATCGAAGTTTACAACGTTATCTCCAACGTTCCCTTCCTTCTGCTGGCCATGATCCTGTCCTACGTTCTGGGAGCAGGCATGAGGTCACTGATCATCACCATGACCTGTACAGAATGGATCTTTGTAGCATACTTTATCCGCACCCAGGTCATGATCATCCGTGACCGTGAGTACAACATGGCTTCCAAGTGCCTGGGAACCAGCACCTGGACCATGATCATAAAGAACATTCTGCCTTACCTGATTTCAGTTATCATGACCTATATTTCGCGTGAGATCCCTTCGCTCATTTCCTATGAGGTTTTCCTTTCCTACATGGGTCTGGGCCTTGGTACCACCAACGCTTCCCTGGGTCAGTCCATTGCCATGTATACTTCTTACATGAACGGCTATCCGCACCTGTTCTGGATTCCTGTCAGCGTTCTGGCGGTCATTTCGATCTCACTCTACATCGTGGGTCAGAAACTCGCCGATGCGGCTGATCCGCGTACGCACATGTAGGAGGAAAAACAATGGCAGAAAATAGAAATGTTATTTTGTCCGCGAAAGACATTGAAGTCAAATTCAGGGTCCGCGACAAGTATCTTACGGCCATCCGGGGCATTTCCCTGGACCTGTACGAAGGCGAGACCTTCGCCATCGTAGGCGAGTCCGGTTCCGGCAAGTCCGTTTTTACCAAGACCTTTACCGGCATGCTGGAATCCAACGGCAGCATTTCCCAGGGTTCCGTCATGTTCCACGGCAAGGATCTGACCAAGCTGAAAACCGATAAGGACTGGGAAGGCATCCGCGGCGCCAAGATCTCCACGATCTTCCAGGACCCCATGACATCCCTGAACCCCATCCGTACCATCGGCTCACAGATCACAGAAGTTATTGAGAAGCACCAGGGCGTTTCCAGAGGAGAAGCCAAGAAACAGGCCATCGAGATGATGGAGCGCGTCGGCATCAACAACGCGGCCAACCGTTTCGACGAGTATCCTTTCCAGTATTCCGGCGGTATGAGACAGCGTATCGTTATCGCCATTGCTCTGGCCTGCCATCCCGAGATCCTGATCTGCGACGAGCCCACCACGGCTCTGGACGTTACCATCCAGTCCCAGATCCTGCAGCTGATCCGTGATCTGCAGAAGGAACTGGGCTTCACCACTCTTTACATCACCCATGACCTGGGCGTTGTGGCAAACGTGGCGGACCGTGTCGGCGTTATGTACGGCGGACAGATCATCGAGTACGGCAACGTGGATGAGATCTTCTTCGATCCCAAGCATCCCTATACCTGGGCACTGCTTTCCTCTCTGCCCCAGCTGGGTGTCAAGGGTCAGGACCTGTATTACATCACAGGTACCCCGCCTTCACTTTACAACAAGATCAAGGGAGATGCCTTTGCACCCCGCAACGAGCATGCTCTGAAGGTCGACTTTGTGGAGGAACCGCCTTTCTTTAAGGTAAGCGATACCCACTATGCCAAGACATGGCTTCTGGATCCCCGGGCCCCCAAGCTTGAAAAGCCGGAGGTCATCCAGGATCTGCATGAGAAAATCAAGAAAATGACAGATAAGGGAGGAGCGTTCCATGTCGAATAATAACAATGACAGAGAAGTAGTTCTGTCCATTAAGCATGTGGACATTTCCTTCGATACGGGCGGCAAAAAGAAATTTGTCGCCGTAAAAGATGCGAATTTTGACATTTACAGGGGCGAGACCTTTGCTCTGGTAGGCGAGTCCGGATCCGGCAAGACCACTCTGGGCCGTGCTATCATGAGAATCAACCCCTGCAGCGCCGGTGAGATCCTGTTCGAGGGCAAGCGTATTTCCGGTAAGATCTCCAAGGAAGAGGACCGCAACGTGGTCAGAAACATCCAGATGATCTTCCAGGATCCCGCAGCTTCCCTGAATGAACGTGCCACCATCGAGTACTGTGTATCCGAAGGTCTTTACAACTTCCACCTGTACAAGGATGAGAACGACCGTGTTGCCAAGGTAGACCAGGCTCTGCAGTCCGTAGGCCTTCTGCCCGAGCATAAGTCCCGTTATCCCCACGAGTTCTCCGGCGGCCAGCGTCAGCGTGTCGGCATTGCCCGCGCCATGATCATGGAGCCCAAGTTCATCGTGGCCGACGAGCCCATTTCCGCTCTGGACGTATCCATCCGTGCACAGGTCCTGAACCTGATGAACAAGTTCAAGGAAGAAAAGAACCTGACCTATCTCTTCATCGCACATGACCTTTCCGTCGTCCGTTTCATTTCGGACAGGATCGCCGTCATCCATCTGGGCGAGATCGTAGAGATCGCAGAGTCCGAGACTCTGTTCAAGTATCCTCTGCATCCCTACACTGCATCCCTGCTCTCCGCGGTTCCCATGCCCGATCCTCTGATCGAGAAGACCCGCAAACACCTGGTATACGATCCCAGCGTGCTGGATCAGTCCGGTGCTCCCCGTGAGATGAGAGAAGTCCGTCCCGGCCACTTTGTACACTGTACTGAGAAGGAATTCGAAGACTACTGCGTAAAGATGGACAAGATGGAAAAAGAGAAAGGCTGACAGCAGCCTGAATGAAAAAGCCAAAAAGCCTGATTCCGGATCCCGGAATCAGGCTTTTTCACATTCGCAGATATTTTCTTTTTCACTGTGTCTGTCAGATCACAAGATAAGCAAGGATGGCTGCTGCGATCAGGTAGACGATGCCGAGAAAGAGAGGGTAGTTAAAAGCATTTTTCCTCGCCTCCCTGCGGTCCCTTTCGTAATTTCTGTAATCAAGAGGCTTTTCGGGATCTGTATGCCGCAGGCCCCTTCTGAAAGTAAAGCTGGAGATATCCAGATCGCCTTTCAGGATGAAGGAATAGATAATGCCGCCGATGACCAGGATCAGGGCGATGATGGTCATGGCATCCGTAAACACGGTCAGGCCGTTATGCTCTGCGGTAATGCCCTTGGCAATGGGATAGGCCAGGGTGATGATCAGGTGGCTCATCATGGTACGGGGATCTATTTTTTTAAGTCTTGTGATCAAGGCAGGTGCCGTCCTTTCGGTTTTGCTGACTACAGATTATAGCACAGGTGGAGACAGTGGGGAGAAAATAGTGTCAAAAAAGAAGAAAAAAGCGGATACGGGATCTGCCCCCTGGCCGGCAGGGCAGAGGGCCCTCAGATGATGCCCATGGATCTGAGCAGGAAGAGCCAGAAGGTCAGGGAGAAGGCGCAGCCGAAGGTGGTGATCATGACCACGCTGCTGGTCAGGGTGCCTTCGTGCCCCATGTTCTTAGCCATGACAAAGCAGGAAACGGTGGTGGCTGAACCCAGCATGACCAGGATGGCCACGATCTGCTCCCCGGCAAAGCCCAGGCGCAGGGCCAGGGGAAGGAAGAGGGCGGCCAGGCCGAAGAGCTTGATAAAGGCGGCTGCCAGCGCCGGCCCCAGGTCTTCCATGGCCTTTTCCGGCCTGAAGGAAGCGCCCATGGACATAAGGCCCAGGGGAGTGGCCAGGGAAGCAAGGCTGTCGGTCACTTTGTCGGGGACCCCGCTCATGGGGAGACCAAGGAGAGACCAGGCAAGTCCTCCGAAGACACCGATCAGGAGAGGATTTTTAATGATTCCGATGAGGGTCTTTTTCATCAGATTTCCGGTGCCGGATTTTTCCGGGGCGGACTCTTCTGCGGTGAGAGTCAGAACAAGGACCGCAAAGATGTTGTAAAGGGGAACGCTGCCTATGACCATGAGAGGGCCCATGCCGGAAGCGGTATCACCGTAGATATTGCTGATAAAGGCGATGCCCAGGATGGCCGCGCTGCTGCGGTAGGAAGCCTGGATGAATTCACCGCGCTTTCCTCTGTCCTTCAGGATCAGAAAAGAGATCAGAGTAATGATCCCGATGCTGAGGGCCGTAGCAGCAAAGCAGAAAAAGACGAAGGAGGAGTTCCATGTACCCGCAAAATCCTGGGTGGCCAGGTCCTTGAAAAGGAGAACAGGCAGGGCTGCCTTAAATACGAACCGATTGGTCCAGACGGCGGCCCTGTCGTCGATCAGACGGATCCGGTAAAAGAAATAGCCCAGGACCATCAGAACAAAGACTGGGAGGGTGGCGTTCAGGCTGAAGATGAGATTTTCCATAAATGATTCACTCCTGTGATGCTGCTGTGAAGTGTCTGCGATCATAAAGAGAGTAACACAAAAACAGCACGGCATTTTTAAGAAATACCGTGCTGCCATCGTGGAGATGACGGGATTCGAACCCGCGGTCTCTAACTTGCGAAGCTAGCGCTTTCCCAGCTAAGCTACATCCCCGAACGCAGACTATTATAACACGTTTTCGGGGAAATGGAAGAACTATTTTTCAGCCTTACCGCATATGGTAGACCCTGGCCTCATAGGGATGGAGGGTGCCGGAGGTGGAAAAGGGGTAGTTGCCAAGGACCAGGTCCTTTTCCGCCTTTGCCCAGTCTCCGGGCAGATGCTCCTTTGTGTCTCTGGAAGAGAAGGAGCAGATGATCAGATAGCGGTCACCCAGATAGGAGCGCTCGTAGACGTAGTGGCTGCGGCTGTGGGGGAAGTACTCTCTGTAACTGCCCCAGATCAGGGTCTCGTTTTCCTTCCGGAGGGCCAGGCATCTGCGGTAGAAGTTCAGGATGCTGTCCGGATCCTTTTCCTGGGCGGCCGCGTTGATCCTCTTATAGTTGGGATTGACCCTGAACCAGGGCTTTGCGGTGGAAAAGCCGGCGTACTTTCCGTCTGTCCACTGGACCGGGGTCCTGGCACTGTCCCTGCTGGAAACGTGGATCCACCGCATGCGGTTTTCCTGTGACCGGTGTTTCCGGAAACTGTGATAGGCGTTGATGGTGGAGACGTCGTTGTACTGATCGATGGACCTCAGGCGGATGTTGGTCATGCCGATCTCCTGGCCCTGGTATACAAAGGGGCATCCCTGCTGGAAGATATAGGAGGCGGCAAGACAGGTGCCGGATTCCCGCCAGAACTTTTCGCTGCCGTAGCGGCTGATGACCCGGGGATGGTCGTGGTTTTCCAGGTAGAGGCAGTTCCAGGCCCGGCCGTTCATGGCATTCTGCCATCTGGTAAAGGCCCGCTTCAGCTTTGTCAGCATGAAGCGGTGCCAGACATACTCCGTCATGATGCAGTCCGCCGTCATATGGTCGAACTGGATCATCATGTCCAGGACCCGGTCCGGACCCGAGATATAGGTGGCGGCGGTCTTTACCGGCGTAAAGGGGGCTTCTCCGATCTGGACGGCGTTGTATTCCCTGGCCACCTTCCGGAATTCCCGCAGGTATTCCATGAGCCTGGGACCGTCCTTGTAGTGGGGGAGTCCGTTGATCATGGGCAGGAAGGGGCTGCCGTCGGGCAGGGCGGGATTCTTGGATATGTAGGTGATGACATCCTCCCTGAAGCCGTCCACCCCCAGATCCAGCCAGAAGCGCATGATGCCCTTGACCTCCTCCCGGACTTTGGGATTGTCCATGTTCAGGTCGGGCTGCTTTCTGGCAAAGACATGGAGATAGTACTGGCCTCTGGTCTCACAGTATTCCCAGGCCAGGCCCTCGAACTGGCTGTACCAGTTGTTGGGGGGCAGCATCTGCTCTCCCTTAAAGCGGGGATCCCGCCAGATGTAGTAGTCGCTGTAGGGATTGTCCTTCCCTTTGCAGCTTTCCTTAAACCAGGGGTGCTCGTCGGAGGTATGGTTGATCACCAGGTCCATAAGGACGATGAGGCCCAGTTCATGGGCCCTGTCCAGGACCTTTTTAAACTGGTCCAGAGTCCCGTAGTCCGGATGGATGTTCCTGTAATCGGAAATATCGTAGCCGTAGTCCGCATTGGGAGAGGGATAGACCGGAGAAAACCATATGGCGTCCACTCCCAGGGACTTTATGTAGTCAAGGCGGTCATAGACCCCGTAGAGATCGCCGATCCCGTCCCCGTTGCCGTCCGCAAAGGACCGGATCCAGATCTGGTAAAAGGACATCCGTCTGAAATCTTTATTGCTGTCCATCATCCTCAATCCCCATCAGGTCCTCCAGGCCTTTCCGGAAGGTGCTGGAAGCGTTCTCAATGTCCTGCTTTACTTTGTTTCTGCGTTCCCTGGCTTCGGCTTCCATCTCGTCATGGATGCTGCCCAGGAGGGCGCCGAAGTTCTGCGTATTCTCCGAAATGGAGTCTCTGACGTTCTTTGCCCCGTATTCCCATTCCTCGTACATGCTGGTCAGGAGAGCGCCGAAGTTGGTGGTGGTCTCTGTCACGTTGTCCATCATGCCGCCCACGTTCTGCCGGACGTCCTGGTAGAATTCCTGCCAGATATGGCGGGTGCGGTTCTGTTCCTCCATGCTGCGGGCTGTAAAGGCCACCATCAGGTCGGTCAGATCTTTTCTGCGTCCTTCATAGGCCCCGGCCCTGTGCTGTTCCAGCACGTAGCCGTAGCGGTCATAGGCCGCGGCCACGGCGTCCTTCCAGGACAGGTAGATCTCGTCCATGGCATTCTGGCCCACCTGGCGGACATGGTCCATGTCGGCACAGGCCTTTTTCAGGAATTCGGCCAGGGAATCGGCGTTCTCCTGGATCTTGAAGCCGTTCCTGTCGTCGGTCACATCTTCCGCCGCGCAGGAGCCCTCGATCAGGACACTGGCAAGGCCGCAGGCGGCCGCTTCCCGGACCACCAGGCCGTTGGTATCGAAGGTGGAAGGGAAGATAAAGAGGTCTGCCCTGGTATTCCAGGCCCGAAGGACGTTCCTGTCGTAGATGGGGCCGGTGAAGATGCACTTTCCGGGGACGCCGCCGTCTTCCATGAAACCGTATTCGGAAGCTTTTTTCTGCATGGCTTCCATGTCGGGTCCCTTTCCGATAAAGACCATGCGGAAATCCTGACCGGCATCGGAGAGGAGCTTTAAAGCGTCCAGGATCATGGGGATCCCCTTGTAGGTGATGATCCTGCCAACGAAAAGGAAAACGGGGAGGCCTTCCGGAAGATCATATCCCTGGGTGGCTGCCTTCACTTCTTCCTCGCTGACCCGGCCCTTTTCGAAATCCACGCCGTTGTTCATGACCAGGTAGTCGCCCTCATAGCCGATGGCCCGGAGGCTCTCGCCGGCACCCCGGCTGACCACCCATACGTCATCGCAGCACTGGATGTTGCTGACCATGGCCTGGATGGAGGTGTCCGCCATATGCCGGCTCTTAAAGATCCGGCGCAGGTCAATGTCGTACTTGGTATGGTAGGTAAAGACAATGGGAGCGTTCACCCGGTCCCTGAGGAGCCTTGCGATGATGTTGGCCGTGGCGGGGCAGTGGGAATGAATGATATCGGGACCAAAGTCCGCCAGACGGGACACGTCCTTTTCGTCAAAGGGATTGCCCGTCCGGTAGCCGTTGGCAAAGGAATCCGTGGCAAAGCTCTTGTAGGGGACCACGGGATAGTCATATTTGTTATAATCCGCACCGGGATAGCGGGGCGTACCCACGATGACGGAGGCATCGAAATCCTTCTGCAGGTAATTGGCGTAGTTGATCACGACATTTGCCACCCCGTCCAGGACGGGAGGGAAGGATTCGTTTAAAAGACATACTTTCATGCTGCTGGATCTCCTTGCTGTTTAAGGGTCCGAAGTCCCAGGGGAACGCCCGGACCTGTCTGTTTTCTTCCCTATTATATAGCAAAAGCCTGCGGGAGGAGCGGGCACAGGGGCAAATTTCCTTAAAAAGAGTGGACAAAGGGTCTTTTCAGACAGGAAAGATTGAGTAAAATATAAAGGCATGCAGTTTATGCGTTTCCAAAAAGGATGATTTTCATGACACACGATATGACCAGGGGGCCCCTTCTGCCCCTGCTGATCGGCTTTACCATACCTCTTATACTGGGCAACTTCCTCCAGCTGACCTACAACGCGGTGGACAGCATCATTCTGGGCCGCTTTGTCAGCGCGGGAGCCCTGGCCGCGGCGGGCACCTGCAATCCCCTGATGACCCTGATCATCATGGCCATGCAGGGCATGACCATGGGGGCCGGGATCCTGATCGGCAACCTGTACGGGGCCGGTCAGACGGATAAGCTGAAGAGGCAGGTCAGCACGGCCATGATCTCGGGCTGCGTCTTTTCCCTGGCGGTTTCCGTCCTGGTGATCCTGTTTGCCAGAGGGCTGCTGGGGCTCCTCAGAGTGGATCCCCTCATCATGGATCTCTGCCTTCTTTATCTGCGGATCGTGGCCTGCGGCCTCATCTTCAACTTCATTTACAACTTCTTTGCCGCGGTCATGCGGGCCATGGGGGATTCCAGATCCCCCCTCATTTTTCTGGGCATCAGTGCCCTGGTCAACATAGGAGGAGACCTCTTCTTTGTCATCGTCCTGAATCTGGGGACCCTGGGCTGTGCGGTCAGTACGGTCTTTTCCGAAGGCCTGTCCTGCCTGCTCTGCTGGATCTTCATAAAGCGCCATATCCCGGTACTGGATATGGGCAGGCAGTGGCTGGTCTTTGACAGGAGCCTTCTGGCCAGGACCCTGCGCTACGGATCCGTATCCGCCCTGCAGCAGTCCGCTGTCCAGCTGGGCATCGTATCGGTCCAGGGCATGGTCAATTCCATGGGATATATGGCCACGGCGGCCTTTGCGGCGGCCAACCGGATCGACTCCTTTGTCCTGATCCCCGAAAGGAACATTTCCAATGCCATGACCAATGTCATGGCCCAGAACATGGGCGCGGGAGAGAAGAAGCGGGTCCGGGACACCTTCCGGATCGGACTTGGCCTGGACATTGTCTACGCCCTGGCCACGGGCCTTCTGCTTTTTGTCTTCTGCCGGCCTTCCATGCAGCTTTTTACGGAGGAGGAAGAAGTCATAGGGCTGGGGGTCATTTACCTGCGTCTGATCGCCCTTATGTATATCCTTCCCGCCCTGACCAACTGTGTCCAGGGCTATTTCAGGGGAGTGGGGGATCTGAGGATCACCCTGGTCTCCACCCTGCTCAACATGGGAGCCCGGGTGGCTGTCTGCTTTTTCCTGACGGCCAGGACCTCTCTGGGCATTGCCTCCGTTCCCTGGGCCTGCATGGCAGGCTGGGTGGCCATGACAGTCTATGAAGCCCCCTTCCTGGTCCGGCTGGAGAGGAGACTGAAGGGGGAGTCCGGGGGGAAAGCCCCTTTGTAGAGAGAACTATTTTTCTTCCGCTTCCCTTTCTGTCCGCGGAAGGCTCTTTCGTGGTATGATAAATCTGTTCGGGCATCCCGGACCTGGCCGCAATCAGTAAAACTGTTTCAAAGGAATAGTCTATGAATTATATTTCACCCTGGTATTACCTGCTGCTTCTGGGCCTGATGGTCCTGTATTATATTTTCCCCAGAAAGATCCGCTGGAGCGTCCTGCTTGCCGGCTCCCTGGCTTTCCTTTACCTGGTCTGCAGCAAAAAGCAGTGCCTGGTGGTGGGGCTGGCCGCCGCGGCAGCCTACTGTTTCGGAATTCTGATCGAAAAGGCCGAGGGGGAAAGGAAAAAACTCTTTCTGACCCTGGGGATCCTTGTCAGTGCGGGACCGCTTTTCCTCTCCTGGTGCAATTCCCTGATCCTGACCAGGATCCTGGAGGGGGGCCTTCCCCTGATCATCCCGGTGGGTCTGTCCTTCTATTCCCTGCAGCTGATCGCCTATCTGACGGATGTTGGCAGAGGAAAGATCCAAAGCCAGAAAAATCCTTTTAAATTCCTTCTGTTCGTGACCTTCTTCCCCCAGATCGTCCAGGGCCCCATTCCCAGATACGATGTTCTGGAGCAGTCCCTCTACAGGGGGAACCGCTTTGACTTTGATAAGATCTTCCGGTCCATCCTGCTGATCATGTGGGGCTTTTTCCTCAAGATGATGATCGCGGACAAGGCGGCGGTCTATGTGAATACCGTCTTTTCGGACTATAAGGCTTACAGCGGCTTTCTGATCCTGCTGGCGGGTATTCTCTACTCTCTCCAGCTTTATACCGACTTCCAGGCCTGCACCACCCTGTCCAGAGGGGCGGCAGGTCTCTTCGGCGTTACTCTGGGAGAGAACTTCGACCATCCCTATTTTGCCCTGTCCATCCAGGACTTCTGGCGCAGATGGCATATTTCCCTCAGCACCTGGCTCAAGGATTATGTCTACATTCCCCTGGGAGGGAGCCGGAAGGGCAAGGTCAGAAGATATATCAACCTGGTCCTGACCTTCCTGGTCTCGGGCATCTGGCACGGAGCCGGCCTGCAGTTCATCTTCTGGGGGCTTCTGCACGCCTTTTATCAGATCTTCGGCGGTCTGACCAGAGGGATCCGGGATTCTTTCCTGGCCCTTCTGGGCATGGAAAAGGACAGCCTGGCATGGGTCTGCCTGCGCAGGGCCGGCACCTTTTTCTGGGTCATGCTGGCCTGGATCATCTTCCGGGCGGATTCCCTCAGAACGGGCCTTGGCATGATCGCCTCCATTTTTACCAGATGGAACGGAGGGGACATGGTCAACGACGCTGTCTTTGCCTGCGGCCTGGACATCAAGGACTGGAACGCCCTGGCCGTGTCCCTGGCGGTCCTGGCCTGTGCTTCCTTCCTGCAGGAGAAGAAGATCTGCATCCGGGACTGGATCATCAGCCAGCACCTGCTGGTCCGCTGGACCATCTATCTGACCTGCATCCTGACCATCTGGATCTTCGGCACCTATGGATTCGGCTTTAACGCCCAGGACTTTATTTACGGAGGATTCTGATGAAAAAATTTCTGCATGCAGTCCGTAAAATACTGTGCTGTCTTCTCTTCCTTGCCCTGACGGGAGGGCTTCTTTCCTATGTCAACGTGGTCCTGACCGCCAAGCAGACCTCCAGGCAGCTGACCCCCATGGCCATGTACCATGATTTCTACAGCATGGAAGAGAATACCGTGGACGTCATCTTTCTGGGCTCCAGCCACTGCTACAGCGCCTTCAGCCCCCAGTATCTATACAACGAGTACGGGATCCGCAGCTACAACCTGGGCTCCAGCCAGCAGTCCATGACCGTAGCCTACTACTGGCTGAAGGAAGCCCTGCAGACCCAGTCTCCCAAAGTGGTGGTCCTGGATACCTGCACCTTCTTTCAGTGGTTCAACGACAACAATACCAACGCCCAGGAGCCCTTTGTCCGCAAGGCCATGGACTTTATGCGCTGGGGCCCCAATAAGCTGGAAGCCATCTGGGAGCTGCACCGCCTGGAGCCGGACGAGTTTCCCCTGGAAGGCTTTTTCCTGCCCAACATCCGCTACCACAATCGGTGGAAGGAACTGACAGCGGAGGACGTGCACTATACGGATACCTTTATCACCGGACAGTCAAAAGGGTATTCCGGCATGTACGTCCGCAGGGGCCATCAGTACTTTGATGCCCACTATGACGGGGAGAGCGACAAAACCGAGCCCTTATACGGTCCCCAGCTCCCCTATATCCACAAGCTGATCGATCTGTGCAGGGATAAGGGGATAGAGCTGATCCTGGTCAGGACCCCCTATAACTTTGCCTATGCCCCCACCTACAACGCCCTCAGGGACTTTGCTGCGGAAACAGGCCTGCCCTTATACGATTTCAACGGAAAGGAAATGTATGAGAAGAGCGGCTTTGACTTCGGCATGGACTGCGACGACAACAACCACTGCAACATCTGGGGCGCCCAGAAGATGACAGCCTTTATCGGAAAGCTCCTGACGGAGGAATACGGATTTACCCCCGTGGAGGACCAGCAGTATGAAGTCACCAGGCAGTATTACGAAGAGTCCCTGGAGGATGCGGCGCTGAGAGACGTGGAAGACCTGAAATCCTACCTGCCCCTTCTGGACAGGGACCGCTTTGTGGTCCTGGCCGCCGTAGATAAATCAGTCATAAAAGAGGCTTCCGAAGAAGTCCGGAAGGCCCTGGAGGAATATGGCTATGATCTGTCGGACGGCTATGAGGTCATAGTTTCCGGGGAAAGAAAGGATGCGAAGAAGGGGAAATTCAGGGACGAGAAGGAAAACTATCAGATCACGGTGGAATGGGATGAAAAATCCATCCTGATCGGAGGAGAGGAGATGTTGACCTCCGGGAAAGACATCAACTTCGTGGTCTACGATCTGAATCATCTGGCCGTGGTGGACAGGGTCGGCTTTTCTGCAGAGGACGGGGCGGTCACCGTCCATGAGTCCATTTACTGAGGCGGCCCGGCTTTGGGATTTCGAATCACTGCATGTGCATGAAAACGGTCAGTGATTCCGCAAAGAATACAGTACAATACACATACGGGAGTGATATAATCAGACTATAGTAAAAACTGTCTGATTTATCACTCCCGCTTTTTATTTGGGGGAAGAGGCGGGAGAAAGGAACGGAGCGTCATGAAAAGGAGGGGACTGCCATGCTGGCTGATTTTGAAAAACCCAGAAAACCAGAAAAGGAAGAGATGAAGCAGTATCTGAAGGAGGAAAAGGAGAAACTGGCGGCCTGCCAGATGAAGATCAAGGAGGCAAAGCTTCCTGTCATGGTCATCTTCGAAGGCTGGGGCTCTGCCGGCAAGGGAAGCGCCCTGGGGGAGATCATCAAGAACATAGATCCCAGGTTCTTCCAGGTGGCCACCATGGACAAGCCGCCCACCGAGGAGGAGAGGCGCAAACCCTTCCTCTACAGGTACTTTATAGAGATCCCTGAGAAGGGGAAATTCAAGTTCTTTGACACCTGCTGGATGGAAGAGGTCACCGACGGGGTCCTGGACGGAAAGCTGACCGAGAAGGAGTATGACAAGAGGGTCAAATCCATCAACATCACAGAGCGTCAGCTGGTGGACAACGGCTATCTGGTCATGAAATTCTTCTTCCACATCAGTGAAAGCGAGCAGAAGGAAAGGCTGGACGCTCTGCTCGCCGACCCCAATACGGCCTGGCGGGTCAGCGAAGAAGACCTGTGGGAGAACGAACACTACAAGAAGTGCCTGAAGGTCTATGACCGTTACCTCAAGGATACGGACAGAGGCTCCGCCCCCTGGTACATCATAGACGCCGACAATAAGAAATGGGCCCTGCTCCAGGTCCTGCGCTTTTTAAATCAGGGCATCGAAACGGCCCTGTCCAATTCTTCCGTGGCGGCGCCCATCCGTCAGAATGTATTCCGCCTCAATCCCATGCCCAAGCTCAGGGAGATCCCTCTGGACAAGGAGATTCCCGAGGAGGAGTACAAGGTAAGGCTCAAGGAACTGCAGGAGGAGCTCCACGCCCTCCACTACGCCCTCTATAACAAGAAGATTCCCGTCATCATCGCCTACGAGGGCTGGGACGCCGCGGGCAAGGGCGGCAATATCAAGAGGATCGCCGGGGCCCTGGACCCCAGAGGCTACGTGGTCTATCCCATCGCTTCCCCCGAGCCCCACGAGAAGGCCAGGCACCATCTCTGGCGCTTCTACAACCGCCTGCCCAAGACCGGCCACATCGCCATCTATGACAGGACCTGGTACGGCAGGGTCATGGTGGAACGCCTGGAGGGGTTCTGCTCGGAGAACGACTGGCAGAGAGCCTACAACGAGATCAATGAATTTGAAAAGGAACTGTCCGACTGGGGAGCCGTGATCGTCAAGTTCTGGATCCACATCGATTCGGAGACTCAGCTGCAGCGCTTTACGGACCGGCAGAATACCCCCGAGAAGCAGTGGAAGATCACGGAGGAGGACTGGAGGAACCGGGAGAAATGGGACCAGTACGAAGAGGCCGTGGACGAGATGCTGGAAAAGACTTCTACCGAGTTCGCTCCCTGGTACGTGCTGGAATCGGTAGACAAAAAATATGCCCGGATCAAGGCGCTTGAAATCGTGATCCGGGCCATTAAGGAAGCTTTGGATAAGAAGGGATGATCAGAACCGGCCGAGGCCCATGCTGATCATGACCGCGCCTAAGACAGCCACGATGGCCGCATAGGTCAGGCAGGGAATAATATTTGTCCGGATGATCCGGCCTTCGTTGCCGTTGGTGCCCGTGGTGGCGCCGACGGCAACAATGTTGTTGATGCAGATCATGTTTCCGATGGCACCGCCCATGTTCTGGAGGGCCACGATGATCAGCTGGGGCAGGCCCAGGACCGTGGCGATCTCGAACTGCAGACCTGCGAACAGAGTGTTGGAGACCGTGCAGGAACCGGACATGAAAGCGCCCAGGACACCGATGAAGGGTGCGATGAAGACATATACGTGGGAGAAGATGCCGCCGATGGCCTGGGCCATGGCAAAGAGCATGCTGGATCCTCCGTAGGAGCCGGAGACGCCGGAGGTGGAGGCGATGGCCGCACCGATGGCGTCATTTGCGGTATAGCGGTAGATGTTGACCATGGCCACGCCGAAGAGCAGGGCGAAGGCAGCGCCGGAGATCATGTTGAGGGAATCCCAGACGGCGATCTTGGCATACTTTCTGGATACCTTCTGCTCAAAGAGGGTGAAGAAGGCCACGATCATGAAGGGCACGATGCCCGGGTTGTACAGGAACTTGAAATCCCAGTTAATATCCTCGAAGCCCAGGATGTTATGGATATGGAGAATAAAGGGATCGGAGTTCAGGATGGACTTGATGCCGAAGGCGTCCACTCTGGTCAGGAAGAGGATGATGCAGATGATCAGGTAGGGCAGGAGGGTATAGCGGATCCTCACGTGCCTTTCCCTGGCTGCGCGGACCTTGCCGGTGGACTGCCAGGCGTCGTCACCCCACTGTTCCACGCCTTCGAAGGTCCAGCATTCCTTGGGCATCAGGAAGCCCTTTCTGGCTGCGATGATGGAGATGACCAGGGTACCGCCGAAAGCGGTCATGCAGACCAGCTCGGGACCGGCCAGGAAGGCCATGCCGATGTAGATGGTTCCCAGGACAGCGCCGGTAAAGAGGCAGAAGGGAAGGGCCGGAATGACATCCTTAAAGGACTTGTTCTTGCCGAAGACCTTGCACAGGACGGCCACGCCCATGATGATGACGGCCACGCCGCCGATCATGTGGGGAACGCAGGTATAGACGGTCAGCTGACGGGTAAAGCGGTCGGGATCCTGGCCCAGAGCCACCACGGCGGATTTGACCACGCTGGAGGCGGTCAGAGTGGGAACGCCCACGGGACCGGGACAGACAGGGGTGGAGTTATAGACCAGGCAGACGCTGGCTGCCGCCAGAGGCGGGAAGCCCAGGCTGATCAGGATGGGAGCGCCCAGAGCGGCCGGCGTGCCGAAACCCGCCACGCCTTCGATGAAGCCGCCGAAGAGGTAGCCGATGATCACGGCCTGGATCCTGGCGTCCCTGGTAATGTCCGAAAAGATGTGATTGATGGTGACCATGGCACCGGAGTTCTTCATGACGTTCATCAGAAGGATGGCTCCGAAGATGATGCAGATGGTCTCGAAAGCGCCCATAAAGCCGGAAATGGTCCTGGCGGCGATCTCCAGGACCGGCATCTTCCAGATGGTGATTCCGATGACGGCGGCCATGGCCCAGGCCAGAGGCAGGGCTTTCTTGGCGGACCAGCCGAAGAATACCATGAGGATAATGGTCGTAAGTATGGGAAGGGATGCGATCAGTGCGTACATATCAGTTCCTCCGCAGTTTTTTTAATCGTCAAGGAACATAATAAGACACATTTACGCATAAATCAACATTTGAGTAATAAAAAATTTCCAAAGGGTCCGGTTTTTATATTCCGGGCCCTTTTCAGCTGAATGCCCGGCTGTCAATGGTCCGGATAAAGCGGATGCCCTGTTTGATGTAGGACTCCATCCCGTCTCCGGATATATAGTTGATGATGGGCATTTCTGTTTTGAAAAGGGGCGTGATGACGGCCTGTCCCGAAAGGGAAGGGCCGGTCAGGTCCGGGGTATAGGTATTGACCACGTGGGTATCGGAGTTGATCTGATAATATTTCTTGCCCGGCAGCTTGATGACGCAGGCGCCGGTCTCTATGAGGCCGTAGGTGTCTACAAGGCCCCCTCCGAAGACATCGGTCAGAAGCTCTCTGGCTTCACTGTCCACCTGGAAGCCTGTGGGGGCAAAGTACTGGGGATGCCAGATGGCGGTCCCGGTTTCTTTTGCGTAGCGGGCTATGGCCAGGAGGATATCCATGTAGTTGTAGAGATAGTCGGGCCGGTAGCGGTTGATCTCTTCCGCCAGGGCTTTGGGGTCCACCGTGTCGGACATGGACCTGCGGCGGAGAATGCCGAAGCGCTGGACCAGGGAGTCCAGATCCCTGGCATTTTCTCTGGGCAGGAGGGTGCGGGACATGGTCTTGCCGGTAAAGGGATTGTAGCCGGGCATGGCCAGGACCCGGAGCCAGTTGGCGGTCAGCCAGGCGTTCTCGTTGGGAGAGAACACGAGCTCCAGAGGATCCCCTGTGGAGCCGGACGTGGCATAGGAATGCCAGCTTCTGAACTTGTCCGGGGAGGATTCCAGCTCCGCCCGGGTCCAGCTGCGCAGCTCCTCCTTGGTCAGGACGGGGAAGCGGTAGAGGTCGTCGGCCTTTTTATAGTCCGAGGGCCTGGTGCCGCTTTGCAGGAAGCGCTCGTGATAGAAGGGGATATTCCAGGCGGCCTCCATCAGCTCCCGGATCCTTTTGCTTTGGACCTCGGTGATCTGCTTCACGTTCTTGGGGCTTACCGGATCCCGGGCCAGGGACAGATAGTTCTGCATGGTATTGAAATGTTCCATGCGGGCGTCCGCCTCATAGGATCTGTCGGGCACGCCGACGGCGGGCTTCTTTGCCAGGCCTGTCAGGCCCTTTTCCATGATCTCCCGTGTCTGGCGGATGACCGTCTCCCTGTCTCCTGTCTGGCCGTAGAGGGTCCACTGTTTCATCACGTCCGTCAGGCCGGCGGACAGATAGCTGGATACGGTGCGGATCTCCACGGGGGACATGTTCTTTCCCGTGAACATGCAGGACTGGAAGTAGTCGAACAGGGTGTTGCGGCATTTTCCGTCGAAGACCAGAAGCTTGTCCTGGGTGGAGAGCTTGCGAACAAAGGGATGCTCGTCACTGTGCAGATCCATCCACTCGAAGATGTTCTCAACGGAGAAGGAGCTGGCCTTGTAGAGATACTGCATCAGGTCTTCCGCCAGGTCGTCGGCATACTCTGTCAGGATATCGTCCAGGCCGTCGTAGTGGAGATAAAAGGTTTTGCGGTTGATGTCCGCCAGGTCCGATACTTCCGTAATGCTGATATCCGTGAAGTGGTCCTTCTCCAGCACCAGCCTTACAAAGGCCGCCCGGATATCTTTCTTTATTTTATAGAAACGTCTGTCGCTTGATGTTCTGTACATTTTATTCCTCTGAATCCAGTTCGAAATAAGCGATGCGCTCCAGCATGGCCATGTCCACCGGGAAGGGAGCCAGGGCGAGCTTGGCGGGATTGGTGCCTGTTTCCAGGACTGCCTTCTTCAGGACTTCCCTGACTTTGTCTTCCTCAGCGTCAAGAGGCCCGCAGGCCTTCCGGTATACCTTCTGGAAATCCTGAACGGAGGAAAAGCCTGCCGTCTGCAGCAGGTAGTCCCTGTCCTTTTCGGGGGCCTCGCTCAGGTAGCCTGCCGTAAAGTAGGCCGTCGCCTTGCCGTGGGGCACATGGAGGAAGTAGGTCATGGAGTAGGAGAGGCCGTGGGGCAGGGTGGTCCCCGTATGGGCGATGGCCATGCCCGCCAGGCTGGAAGCGAGCATCATGTTGTAGTAATCCCCGTCTCCGGGCTCTCTTTCCCCTTTGAGGATGTCAAGGCTTTTTGCCCAGGCCTTCAGGCCTGCGTCCACGCACATGCGGCTGTAATCGTTTGCCTTGGAGTTCAGATAAGATTCCACCAGGTGGGTCAGGGCGTCGAAGGCTGTGTTGGCCAGGATCTTTCCGGAGGCATATTTCAGATATCTGCCGTCCACCAGGGCCAGATCCGGAAAGATCTTGTGGGGAATGGATTTTTTGATCTGCCTGTCGGGATCTGTCAGTACGGAGACCCCTGTGACTTCGGAGCCGGTGCCGCAGGTGGTGGGAACGGCGGCAACGGGAAGGGTCAGTGAATCCCCGTCGGGCTTATATAAATAGGAAATGTCTTTGTCTGCCTTGCGGATCATGAGGGCAATGGCCTTGGCCGCGTCCATGGGAGAGCCGCCCCCGATGCCGATGACGAAATCCACCTTTTCGGAAACGCCCAGGTCTCTGGCCTTCATGATGGTATAGGTAGAGGGATTTTCCTCCACTTCATTGAACAGAACGTGGCTGATCCCGGCGCTGTCAAGGGCATCCGTCACGTCCTTACAGGAACCGTTGGCCATGGCGGAATGGCGGCCGGTCACGATCAGGGCCCTGCTTCCCAGAGCGGAAAGCTCCCGGACATGGTTCTTTACCGCGTCCTTCTCCTCAAAGACACGGGTGGGCATATAGAAAGCAGATGAATTCTTGAACATGACAGACTCCTTTCGGATACGGTAATAATGTAAAGCATCATTTCTATTGTAACATGCCCCGCCCTTCTTTTACAGATACACTTTACGATACTTTGCCACAAATGAGTATTATCAGATTTGATATCAGGCAGGCGGGAAAAGACAGTAAAAATCACCGGCAAAATAGGAATATACGACAAAAAGAATGCGTGTCTTTCCCTGTCTTATGGTAAAATAGAACAAAGGCGGGCGCAGGGCCTGCCTGGGATGAAAGGATGATCGTCTATAGGGAGGAAACAGATATGATCAGAGGTGCCAGAGACTGCAGGATCGAATACAGAGAACATATGAGAGGGGGAGACGGCGTCGTCGTCATCACCAACTATATAAACGGGCCGGAGGAGCTCAACGGCAAGGGCAGGCTCTTCGCCAAGATCACCTTAAACCCCGGCTGCAGCATCGGCTATCATGTGCATGAAACGGACGCCGAGCTCTTCTATATCATGAAGGGGACCGCGGAATACAACGACAACGGCCAGATCCGGACCGTGACGGCAGGAGATGTGACCATCTGCCCTGCGGGAGAGGGCCACGGGATCGCCAATAAGACGGAAGACATCGTGGAACTGACAGCCGTCATCGTATACAGGTAATAAGGAGCAGCAGAGGATTTGCAAAAGGCACAGATCGTATGTATCGGACAGGCGGTGGTGGACTGCATCACCATAGGGATCACTTATAACGGAGAAAGCAGAAAGTCCGCCAGGGCAGAGACCATTACCCTGAACGCGGGCGGGGACGCCCTCAACGAGTCCGTGGTCCTTTCCCGCCTGGGATGGAAGGTCAGGACTCTCTGCATTACGGGAGAGGACCTGGCGGGAGAGGTGATCCGCTCCAGCCTGGAAAAGGCCGGGGCCGATGTGTCGGGCATCCGCAGGGAAGCCTCCATTCCCACGGTGATCGCGGATATCATCGTGGAAAAGGACGGATCCAGAAGGAGCATCAATTCCAGGGCCATCGGTCTGGGGGGATACCGCGTGGACCCGGCTCTGATCGGGACCCCCAGCCTGGTCTCTCTGGCCTCCCTTTTCAGGGCCCCTCTGGACGATCCGGAGGCGGTGCTTTCACTGGCACAGGCCGCAAAGAAGGCCGGCGCCATTCTCTGCGCCGATACAAAGATTCCCGTATATAAAAAGATCGCCCTTTCGGAATTTGCCCCGGTCCTTTCCCTTGTGGACTATATTTTTCCCAATGAGACCGAGGCCGCCTATTACAGCGGCCATACCCTTACGGGACAGGAGACGGAAAAGGACTTTGAGGAAATGGCCCAGGTATTTCTGGACGCCGGGGTAAAGAACGTAGTCATCAAGGCTGGCCCCAGGGGCTGCTGTTACAGAGGGCAGGAAGGGAACTTTTTCCAGCCGGCCCTTCCGGTAAAAGCCGTGGATACCACGGGAGCGGGCGACAATTTTGTTTCCGGTTTTATCACGGGCCTTCTGGAGGGAGGCAGCAGCAGGGAAGCCTGCCGCATGGGCACGGCCTGCGCGGCCGTAAGTATCGGTTCCGTAGGGACCACCTCGGGGGTGGATTCCAGAGACAGGGTAAGGGCCCTGTACGAAACATATTTCAGGTGATCCGCGGACCCGGACAAAGGTCCGGATCCGCTGACATAAAAAGCAGTAAAGGAATCTCCGGTTAAAAGGAGAGAAGGGAGAAGTTATGGATTTACTCAGTATGATGACCCAGGCAATGACCACAGACAACGCAGTAGGGAGCCTTTCGGGGCAGAACGGCGTTACCACCAAGCAGGCATCCGGCCTCGTGACCGCAGCGCTTCCCATTCTGCTGCAGGCAATGACCAGCAATGCCTCTTCCTCCGGCGGGGCAAATTCCCTTCTGGGAGCCCTCAACCAGCACCAGACCAGCCTTTCCATCGAAGACCAGATCATGGACGCCGACAAGGATGACGGCGGAAAGATCATCGGCCATATCCTTGGAGGAAACGCAAACGGCGTTATTTCCCAGCTGGCCAGCCAGAACAACATGTCCAACGCCCAGGCTTCTTCCCTGCTGGCCCAGATCGCACCGGCTCTGCTGGCAGGCGTGGGGGCGGCAGCCTTAAGCGGTGCCAAAAAGAAGAAAAAACCCGCCGTGGATCTGAGCGACGGACTGGACATCAAGGATGTGATCGGCCTTGCCGGCATGATGTCGGGAGCGGGAGCCGCCAAAAAGGAGACCGACGGATCCGCCCTTCTGAGCATCCTCACGGGCCTTATGAAATAAGGACGAAGGAACGGTTTTCCGTAAAAAGGCAGTGAACGCCGGAGGCCAAAGGGCCGGAAAATTTTACGTTCTGCCCGGAAAATAAGGAAAAAAAACAGGTCAAGATTAAATTTCATCAAGCTTTTTTTTGCAAACTGCCTTGAAAAAAGCACGGAATGCTCTGGTTTTGGTGCAAAATCGGAGTTGCAGAAAGAATAAGGAAATAGTATTATATGCGCGGAGTAGGTTTCCCTGCTCCGCGCAATTTTATATCCCGTGCGCCGAAAGGCGCATATTTCTATTGAGGAGGAAATGTTTTATGCAGTCTAAAGAACAGGGATTCCTGGAAAAGGTATTTCATCTGTCAGACCACAACACCACCGTCAGAACTGAGGTCATTGCCGGTATCACGACTTTCATGACCATGGCTTACATCCTGGCGGTCAACCCCAGCATCTTAAGTGCAGCAGGTATGGACAGCGGCGCCGTCTTCACGGCTACTGCTCTGGCTTCCTGCTTTGCCACCCTTCTGATGGCAGCCTTAGCCAACTATCCCTTCGTTCTGGCACCCGGCATGGGCCTCAATGCTTACTTTGCCTACACAGTTGTCATTCAGATGGGCTATTCCTGGCAGACAGCTCTGGCAGCCGTCTTTATCGAAGGCCTGATCTTCATCGTTCTGTCCCTGACAAACGTACGTGAAGCCATCTTCAATGCCATTCCCATGAACCTCAAGCACGCCGTTTCCGCAGGTATCGGCCTCTTCATCGCCTTCATCGGTCTGCAGAACGCCAAGATCGTTGTGGACAGCGCCACTCTGGTTTCCCTCTACTCTTTCAGCGGCTCTCTGGAAGCAGGCACCTTCCGCAGCGAAGGCATCACCGTTCTCCTGGCTCTGATCGGCGTTGTCGTTACCGGCATCCTGATGGTCAAGGCTGTCAGAGGCGACATCCTCTGGGGCATCCTGATCACATGGGGCCTGGGCGTGATCTGCGAACTGACAGGTCTTTACGTTCCCAATCCCGAGCTGGGCATGTTCTCCGTACTTCCGGATTTCTCCGCCGGCCTTTCCATTCCTTCCCTTGCACCCACACTGTTCAAGGTAGATTTCAGCAACATTTTCTCCTTTAACTTTGTAGTCGTCATGTTCGCATTCCTTTTCGTGGACATGTTCGATACCCTGGGAACCCTGATTGGTGTTGCTTCCAAGGCAGACCTTCTTGACAAGGACGGCAAGCTTCCCAAGATCCGCGGCGCTCTGCTGGCAGACGCTGTCGGTACTTCCTTCGGTGCCGTGCTGGGTACTTCCACCACCACCACTTTCGTTGAGAGCGCATCCGGTGTTGCCGCAGGCGGCCGTACAGGTCTGACCGCGGTGGTATCCGCCATCCTCTTTGCTCTGTCTCTCTTCCTGTCCCCGATCTTCCTGGCAATCCCGTCCTTCGCAACGGCTCCTGCCCTGATCGCGGTAGGTTATCTGATGATGACTTCCATCCTGAAAGTCGACTTCAGCGATATGACAGAGGCGCTTCCCTGCTACATCTGCATCACCGCAATGCCCTTCATGTATTCCATCTCTGAAGGCATCTGCATGGGCGTTATCTCCTATGTCATCATCAACCTGGTGACCGGCAGGGCAAAGGAAAAGAATATCAGCCCTCTGATGTATGTACTGGCAGTGCTCTTCGTTCTCAAGTACGTGCTTCTGTAAGAAAAAAGGAATCTGTCCGGGAGACCGGACATTCCAAAGAAACGACTTCCGGAGAGGAAGAGCGGACATCCGCTCATCCTCTCCGGTTTTTTATGGTCCCGGCCTATGGAGGGTGCAGAGGTCTTCTGCTATAATCAGAAAGGCCGGAAGAAAAATCCGGAAAGGGAAGGAGAATGCTCATGGCATGGAAGACAGAAGACTATAACGGCAGAAAGGTCGTATTATGCGAGGACAAAAGTTCCGACTTTTCCACTCTGATCACCGCCGAGGTCAGAAACGGATGCCTGATCCTGAAAGGCAGGGACCAGGGCCCTTCCATGCTGGCCTTTCTGGGCGTTGACCTCTATGAATACGCCTATACCTTCGACCGGGAAAACACCAGAAAGCTCTTTGAGGCCCTGGGAGCAGAACGGGGAGACGCTCTTACTGGTATCCAGGCCCGCTATGGGGGCATGAGCGCCTGCAACCGCCTGACCCGCTACGCGGAGAGTCTGGGCATCCGGCCCAGCTTTGACGCCCTGGGAGAGGGGACATAAGGGAAAGCCGGGGGGAAGAAAGCGGCAAAGGCCTGCCCCGGAGCCCGGACCGGATCTGTTATGGCAAAGGAAAGACCATTCCCCGGCAGGCTTAGGTCCGTGCCGGGAAATGGTCTTTTCATGTTCCTTATGCTCCCTGGGCAGGGAGATTTTTCCTGTATTACTTTCTGCCATCTCTGATCAGCAGGACCTTCCGCAGGGAAAGGGAAAAGAGGACCAGGGCCAGAACGAACAGAAGGAGGATCAGGGGCAGATGCCCCAGGCCGGGACGGGCCAGGGCGATATGGGCCAGGACCACCATCCAGAGAAAATAGAAGACTGCGTTCAGACCCTGCATGGGTGCCTTATGACGGTTTCCACCCCCGGCTTTGGTATACAGATCCGCACACAGGCCGTATAAAAGAAAAAGCGCGGCCAGAGCGAAATCAAATAAGGCCTCGGGCAGAGGATGCGTCAGATCCGTCACAAGAAGGACCAGCAGGACCGGCGGGAGAAGGATCACTCCCATGGCCGGCAGAAAGGTCTTTTTTTCTTTCATAAATAATCTCACTTTCTTTCTTCGAAATCATTGGAAGGACCAGGGACGCCTGCAGGCGTATTTTCCTGCCTCCTAGCGCATAAAGCATACCGGACGCTTCACAGGCAAGAATTATAGCACAGGCTGTCAATAGTTCAGACAGAAAGTGTTAATGCCGGGACCTGCCCGGACCCGCGTATCTTCGTCTTTACCTGGGGGAAAGGCATTTTTCGTCGGGATTTGTCCTGTTTGCTTTGATGCTTTTATGTGATAGTATTATCTGAAAGCAGTTACAATTTTATTACGGTATTCCATATCTTTTGATAAAGAGGGCAGTCATTTGAAGACAATCTATTTTGATTTGGGAATGGGAGCCGCCGGAGATATGCTGACGGCGGCCCTGCTGGAGCTTCTGGAGGACAAGGACCAGGAGGCCTTTCTGGAAGAACTCTCCGGCGTCGGTATTCCGGAAACGGTGATCACCAGGGAAAAGATCAAAAAGATGGGGATCACGGGTTCCCATATGCATGTAAAGGTCCTGGGAGAGGAAGAAGGAGACGGAGGCCATGACCACGACCACCATGACCATGACCACCATGACCACGGCCACCATGACCACGACCACCATGACCACGGCCACCATGACCACGACCACCATGACCATGACCACCATCATCATGACCACGGCCATGACCACCACCATACGGGCATGGACGATCTGGAGAAGCTGGTGGGTTCCCTTTCGGTCTCCGAAAAGGTGAAAAAGGACGTGATGGCGGTCTATGCCCTGATCGCCGGGGCCGAGAGCAGAGTCCACGGAGAGAGTGTGGAACTGATCCATTTCCATGAAGTGGGCGCCCTGGACGCCGTAGCGGATATCACAGCCGTCTGCATGCTGATGGAGAGGCTTTCTCCGGACCGGGTCATCGCATCCCCCATCCATGCCGGCAGCGGCCATGTCCGCTGCGCCCACGGCATTCTGCCGGTACCCGCCCCCGCCACGGCCCTGCTGTTGGAGGGGATCCCCTGGTACGGCGGGTCCGAGAAGGGGGAGCTCTGCACCCCCACGGGAGCTGCCCTGGTCAGATACTTCGCAGAAAGCTTCGGAGACATGCCGGTCATGCGGGTGGGACGGATCGGATACGGCATGGGAAAGAAGGAGTTTTCCAGACTGAACGCCGTCCGCGCCCTTCTGGGAGAAACGCAGGAAGAAAAAGAGAATCTGAAAGACCGGATCGTGATGCTTTCCTGCAACGTGGATGACATGACGGGAGAAGAGATGGGCGCTGCCATGGAGAGACTCTACGAGGCAGGGGCCAGAGAGGTCTTTACGACAGACGTGGGCATGAAAAAATCAAGGCCCGGCATTATGATCAGCCTGATTACGGACGAAGATCATGAAGAGGGCCTGGTCAGGACACTCTTTGCCCATACCACCACCATAGGGATCCGGAGGAGCCTGATGGACCGCTATGTACTGGACAGGCGGGAGGAAGTCATCGATACCCCTTCCGGGAGCGTACGCTGCAAGGTAAGCAGGGGCTACGGCGCCGAAAAGCGCAAGTATGAGTATGACGATGTGGCGGCTGTGGCCAGGAAAGAAGGAAAGAGCATCCGGGAGATCCGGGATGCTCTTGAGAGAGGTCAGTAAATTGGAACAGAAAGAATTGAAGGCCCTGCTGGACGCAGTGGCAGCGGGAGAGGTCAGGGCGGAGGATGCCTTTCATAAGCTGAAGATGGAGCCCTTCGAGGACCTGGGCTACGCCAAGGTGGACCACCACCGGGCCATCCGCCAGGGGGCCGCGGAGGTCATCTACGGAGCCGGCAAGACCCCTTCCCAGATCGAAGGGATCGCCCGGGCCATGATGGAGAGAGGCCAGAAAAGGATCCTGATCACCAGGCTTTCCGGAGAGGGAGCGGAGTATCTGAAGGAGAGGCTGCCCCTTCGCTACGAGGAGCTTCCCCGGATCGGCATCATCGGAGAAATGCCCGAGCCCGACGGGATCGGGACAGTGGTGGTGGCCACCGGAGGGACCAGCGATATAGCGGTGGCGGAGGAAGCGGCCCTGACCGCCGAGATCCACGGCAGCAGGGTGGTCCGTCTCTACGACGTGGGCGTTGCCGGCCTCCACAGGCTCCTGGCCCATAGGGAGGAGATCATGACCGCAGAGGTCATTGTGGCCATAGCCGGCATGGAAGGGGCCCTGGCTTCGGTGATCGGCGGCATGGCGGACTGCCCCGTGATCGCGGTCCCCACCAGCGTGGGCTACGGGGCTTCCTTCGGAGGTGTTTCCGCGCTTTTGTCCATGCTTAATTCCTGTGCCAGCGGAGTGTCGGTGGTCAACATCGACAACGGCTTCGGGGCAGGCTATCTGGCGGGGATGATCAACCACCGCCGCATTTAAGGAAAAAGGAGGCGGGATGGGATGAACATTTCCGCTGAAGAAAAAAGGACCGCATATGAAAAGCTGGAAAGGCTTAAGGAAATCTTTGCAGAGATGGGTTCCGCCGCCGTTGCCTTTTCGGGAGGCGTGGATTCGGCCTTTCTGCTGAAAGCGGCAGCAGATGCTCTGGGAGAGAAGGCTTTTGCCGTCACCGCCAGAGCCCCCTTCTTTCCCGAAAGGGAAACGGCAGAAGCCATGGACTTCTGTGCCGGGGAGGGGATCCGCCAGATCCTTGTGGATACCGGGGTCCTTGACATGGAAGAATTCAGATCCAATCCTCCGGACCGCTGCTATATCTGCAAAAAAGCCATTTTTTCGGGCATGAAGGAGATGGCTCTTTCGGAAGGGGCCGCCTTTATCTGCGAGGGCTCCAACATGGACGATGCCGGAGACTACAGGCCGGGCTTTCGGGCCATCCGGGAACTGGAGATTCGGAGTCCCTTAAGGGAAGCAGGCCTTACAAAGAAGGAGATCCGCTTCCTGTCCAGGGAAATGGGCCTTCCCACCTGGGATAAGCCTTCCTATGCCTGCCTGGCTTCCCGCTTTGTCTACGGGGAGACCATAGACGGGGAAAGGCTCCGCATGGTGGAGCGGGCGGAGGAGATGCTCCTTGGCCTTGGCCTTAAGCAGATGCGGGTCAGGATCCACGGAAGGATGGCCAGGATCGAGGCTCTGCCGGAGGATATAGAAAGACTGGCAGAGAAAAAGACCAGGAAGATCATCACGGAAGGCTTCAAAAAGATCGGCTTTTCCTATGTGACACTGGACCTGCAGGGCTACAGGACCGGCAGCATGAACGAGACCCTTTCCGGGGAGGAAAGGGCAGCTGCCATACATAAATCATGAAAGGATCAGGGCGTCCCCGCGGGGACGCCTTTTTTCCTTTCTTTTTTCCGGATCCGGAGCATTTGCCAAAAGGCCCTCTTGCGGTTATAATAGGCTTTGTGCCTGCATATCTATACCTGCGTAAGGCAAAATATTCAGAAAATTTGAGGTAATATAAGAATGGCTTGGTATGACAATGCAGTTTTTTATCATATTTATCCCCTGGGACTCTGCGGCTGCCCCCACGAGAACACGGGCGAAAGAGGGGCTCATTTCGACGTTCTGAACGAATGGGCGGCTCATGCGGCCAGGATCGGCTGTACCGCCATTTATATAGGTCCCCTTTTCGAATCCGGCAGCCACGGCTACGATACGAACGACTACCGCATGGTGGACAGAAGGCTTGGCACCAACGGGGATTTCAGGGACTTTGTAAAAAACTGCCACGACATGGGGCTTAAGGTCATCGTGGACGGCGTCTTCAACCATACGGGACGGGGCTTCTGGGCCTTCCAGGATCTGAAACAGTACAGGGAAAACTCCAGATACAAAAACTGGTACTGCGACGTGAACTTCTGGGGAAACAACGAATATAACGACGGCTTCTCCTATGCCAACTGGGGCGGCCACAACATGCTGGTCAAGCTCAACGTCTGGAACGGGGAGGTCAGAGAGTATCTCTTCGATACGGTCCGCTTCTGGGTCAGCGAGTTCGATATAGACGGGATCCGTCTGGACGCGGCCGACGTTTTGGATTTCGGCTTCATGAGAGACCTGCGGGGCGTCTGCGACAGCATAAAGAGCGAATTCTGGCTCATGGGCGAAGTGATCCACGGGGATTATTCCCGCTGGGCCAACCAGGGCATGCTCCACTCCGTGACTAACTATGAGCTGCACAAGGGCCTCTATTCCGGCCACAACGACCATAATTATTTCGAGATCGCCCACTCCATCAGACGGCTGAACGGCATTGTGGGAGACAAGATCCGACTCTATACCTTCGTGGACAACCATGACGTTTCCAGGATCTGGTCCAAGCTCAGCAACAAGGCTCATCTTTACAACGTCATGCTGCTGCTCTATACCGTTCCCGGTATTCCTTCCATTTACTACGGGTCCGAATTCGGGATCCCAGGGGACAAGCAGAGAGGCTCCGACTGGAACCTGCGCCCTGCCCTGAAGCTTTCGGACTTTTCCGAGGACGCCCCTCTCTGCGCCCTGATCCGGTCTCTGGGCAGGATCAAAAAGCAGTTCCCTGAGGTGACCTGGGGCGAGTATAAGGAGCTCCACCTGACCACCAGACAGTATGCCTTCGCAAGGATCTTAAACGGAAGGGCCGTGATTACCGCCCTGAATAACGACGACCAGGGCGTCAGGATGGAGATCCCCCTTCCCGTCTGTGCCACAGAGGCCGTCAATCTCCTGACCCTTCAGGAGGAGACGGAGGAAGATAAAAACGCGGCCGCCGAAAAGAGGGCCCTTCGCATGAAGGAAGAAAAGAAGGCCCTGCAGGAGAGCCTGAAGGCATTAAAGGAAGCTGCGGCAGACCTGACAAAGGCCGTAAAGGGCGCATCCGCCGCCGCAAAGGAAGCGGATCTTTACGGTCCTTCCCTGAAGGACCAGATGGAAGCTTCCCTTAAGGAAGTGGAAAAAGCCATCCGCGCCTCGGAGGATGCCTATAACGGGGCGGCCGAAAAGTGCGGCGCAGCCCCCATGCAGGCAGAAGGCAGCACCAGAGGGTGTGAGAGCATGGAGATCCGGGACGGAAAGCTCATTGTGGAGCTGGGGCCCAACTCCGGCGTGGCCGCCTGCGTATATAGCCACTGAAGGCCTGAAAATGCTATAATGGGAACGGAAGCGTTCATGTCTTTGTGATGTCTGCAGGGAAAGCGGAAGTCTCCTATGGAACGGAAAAAGAGTAAAACCGGAAGCATCGTGAAAGGAATAAGATTTTTCGGGGCCTTTGGGTTCGATATCATCAACCAGTGCGCCCTGGACCAGGTGGGGACCTACGCGGCCCAGACTGCCTTTTTCTTTCTCATGTCCATTTTTCCCTTTATGATCCTGCTTCTGCAGCTGATGATGGTCCTGCCTGTCAGCAGGGAGAGCCTTCTGGTGGCCGTGGACGCCGTGGCGCCCGACTACCTGCTGAACCCCATCCACCTGATCATGCAGGAACTTTTCACCACCAAGGTGCAGATGGTCTGGATCACCGTCCTGGCGGCCTTCTGGTCCGCTTCCAAGGCCATGCATTCCCTGACCGCGGGACTGGACCATATCTGCAGCGCCGAAAAGCACAGGGGCTGGTTCGTGATCCGGCTCTGGGCCCTTCTCTATACGGCCCTGATCACGGTGGCCCTCCTGGTCCTTCTGGGCATGAACGTTTTCTGGAAGACCCTCCGCAGCCTTCTTCTCAGGTACAGGCCGCCGGGAATCCCCCTTTATCTGGCTTCCTCGGGCATCAAGTTCGGAATTCTGGTGACGGCCATGACCCTGATCTTTACCCTTATGTACAAGGCCTTCCCCAACCGGAAGATCCGTTTTCTCTGGCAGCTGCCGGGAGGCTTTTTCTCCGGCCTGGGCTGGTATGTCTTTTCCAACCTGCTGTCGGTCTACATCAACCGCTTCAACGGATTTTCCATGTACGGATCCCTGACAGCCCCCATCCTTATGATGTTCTGGCTTTACTTCAGCATCTATATCCTCATGATCGGAGCGGAGATCAACGAAAAACTCCGCCTTCAGTTCTTTGAGATGAAAAAATACAGAGCAGGAGACAGTGATGAATTTCCAGTCGGTGAATGAACTTAAATATTTTGATTTTCAGGACTGCCGGGTCCTTTCCGCGGCCCTGAAGGGATCCGTCCTTTCCTTTGAGACGGAGGCCCTGATCGTAAGAAGGGGCAACAGCCAGAACCGCCAGCCCTTTGACAGCTATGCCGGAGAGGCCCTTATTTCCTTTGAAGGCGTCAGGATCCTGAAGGCCGTAAAGGAAGGCTATAAGCGCTATACGGCGGACGATGTGCTGGCCGAGGAGGTGCCCGACAGGGAGCTGACGGGAGAGGAGATGTCGGATCTGGGGGTCCTTTTAAAGGATTCCTATCTCTATGAGGTGGAAAAGGACCATTTCGAAGAGGGACAGACGGTCTATGCCCTGGAATTCGAAGTCCCGGGCGAGGACATTTACGACGTTCTGGATACGGACAACTACGGACTTCTTATCACTTTTGACCGCGTTACGGTCTCCTGGGACCAGTATATGAACCGGGTGGGAAGCTGATCCGGCTGTTTTTTAAAATTGGATTTTCCGCAAGATTTGTCCATTGATTCCTCCAAAATGGCTTGCAATTCCTGTAAAAACCTGTAGAATGCACATCATCAGCTGATGAACAAAACATGTTGCACAAAAACAGAATACAGAAATTGTTAATTCTTACTATACAACAATGGCAGAGAACCATCGGCATATTTAGAAAGGTATATGCTGGTCCGAACCTTACAGATTTAACTATATGGGAGCTGTTAAAGTTGTTGTGAGATCTAAGTTTGGAGGTAATCTTATGAATACACTTAGAGAAGAAATCGCAAGAACAGCCAACCCCCGCGTAGAGGTAAGGCCTATTGCGGGTCACGTTGAGGCTGTCCTTTTCGATCATAACGAAGAAACAGGCGTCAAGTCTCAGTTTGGTACCATGAAAAGAGCAGATGCTGCACTGACTGAAATGGGTATGGTCAGAATCGAGAACGGAAATGAAAGCGTTCTGGCTGTCTATACAAAGACTGCCTGATCAGGGCAAAAAGGAGAGACGCGGCCTTTTAAAGGCGCATCATAAATTCAATCATAATTTCATACCGAAAAATGCTGCCTTATATTTTAAGAAGCCGGAGGATTCAGGCATCTGAATCAGGAAGAGGCTGACAGACGGCAGCTGTATATAGAAGGGCCCGGAGACCATTGGATCTTCCGGGCCCTTTCTGGCAGTTCAGGGATGATGATTCAGTTCTTGAGGACGGGCTCCGCGATCAGTATGTAGCGGGCGTCCTCGTAGGCGTAGTCGCAGGTGGAGAGGATGAAGATCTTTTCCGGGTGCTTTTCCCCGTAGCGGCTGCGGAAGTCCGATTTCGGGAAGGCGTAGTCCAGAAAGGCGTCCAGCTCTTCCTTTGTCTCATAGAGGCCGTAGAGGGGATGGTCCGCGGATTCGATAAAGCCCGCCAGGATATTGAGGCGGTAAGTGCCCTCCGGCGTCAGGTACCACATGAGGGGATGGCTGTCGTAGAAGGTCTGCTTCTTATAGGACTCCAGTACTGCGAACATGGAACCGTTATGCATGTTGTGGCCGTAGAGGATGGTGGTCAGGTCCGTCATATCGGCCCTGCATGCGCTGTCTATGAAAATACAGCCGGCCGTATTATAGCGGCCGTCCGGCAGATGGCGCAGATAGGTGTCGTTGGTCTCTCCCTGGAGGACGGGATAGTTGATGACGGAATCCGCCATGTAGATCCAGCCTTTGATATCGGGGTTTTCCGCCTGCAGGGCGGTGAAATCCACCTGGATGGGACACTGGTCCGGCAATGTCAGGGGCTCTCCGGGGGAAGGCTCCTCTGGCTCCTCAGGCGAAAGCGGGGCCAGGGAGACGTACTGGGAGGCGGTATCCTCATAGGCGGCCGTTCCTTTCCGGTATTCGCTGCAGATCAGGAAAAGGCGGTATCCGCTGTAGAGAAAGACGGAGAGAAATATAAAAAAGAGGATGGTGGAAAAGGCTTTTTTCATAAGCTGACAGAACGGTCCTTTATAAATGAATTATTTACGGAAGAATCCGAAGATGCGATCCGGAAATCTTCCACGGCCTCTCCGGGGACAATCCCCCGGGAACGTAACTCAGTATAGCAGAAGGAGAGGGATTTGCCCACATAAGGAGAGAAAATCTTCCCTTCCCCTGCCTTGCCCGGAGGGCCCCGAGGTGGTAGTATCCATGAAGAAAGATATGAGAGGATTTACATATTTAAGAAGCATTCCGGTGCTTAAAGGTCATAGCCATGGACGATAAGGATTATTTACAGGGAAGGCTCAGGGACCTGGCGGGGAGGACCCTCCGAAACGATTACCTGACCCATTCCGCATTTCTGGACCCCTGCGGGGCCCTGATCTTCGATACGCTTTTAAAGAGCCTGGGGACCGGCGGAGACGGCAGAGGGGCTCTGGAGGGTGTGCCCTGCTTTCTCTACGGAGGATATGAAGAGGCGGAGCGCTGCTGCGCCGTCTTTCTTCCCTCCTACCTGGACAGGGAAGCCTTTCTGGAGGAAGAAAGGGAAGACCCCCAGGTGGTCTCCTGCCTGGAGATCCGGCCTCTGCAGGATAAGTTCGCGGACGATCTGACCCACAGGGACTTTCTGGGGGCCCTTATGCATCTGGGGATCGAAAGGGAGCAGGTGGGAGACATCCTGACGGAGGATTCCAGAGCCTATGTCTTTGTCATGAAGGACATAGGTCCCTTCATTATCTCGGAGCTGACCCGGGTCCGCCATACCGTGGTATCCGTGCGGGAGGTTCCCCTGTCTCAGTGCCACATCCGTCCGGTCCTGGAAGATAGGACCGGCTCCGTGGCTTCTGAGAGGCTGGACGCCGTGGCGGCCATGGCCTTTAAGCTCTCCAGGACCTCGGCGGCCAGGCTGATCCAGGGGGAGAAGGCGGCCGTGGACGGGCGCCTTGTGACAGACCCGGACCACCGCCTTGTGCCCGGCCAGAAGATCTCCCTTCGGGGATACGGCAAGTGCCTCTACCAGGGAGAAGTCAAAAGGACCAAAAAGGACCGCCTTATGGTCAGGGTCTTTCTTTACAGGTAGGAGGCCCCGGAAGGCTTTTTGCGTTAACACAAAGTGAAATGGAAAAGCGCCTGCCTCTTTCATATTATATATCCGTAGGAAATAATGAAGGCTCCCGCCCCTTTCCGCCCGGCCTTTCAGGCCCTGCGGAAAGTTGACAGGGGCCGTCTACTGTGCAAAAATGAAGCTGTTCGGCCGGTATGGAGAGAAACAGACCGGCCGTCAGACGGAGGATTATAATGAAAAAAAGAGTAACAGCCCTTTTCTGCATGCTTCTGATCGTTCTGACCCTGCTTCCCGGCGCCGCCATGGATGTCCGGGCGGAGGGCGACTTTTCCGTGGAAGCGGACGCAGCCATCCTGATCGATCTGGATACGGGCAAGACCCTTTATGAGAAGAACGCGGATGAAAAGGCCTATCCCGCGTCCGTGACAAAGATCATGACGGCCCTTCTGACGGTGGAAGCCATTGAAAAGGGGAACCTGGACCTGAAGCAGGAGATCACCGTGCCCAGGGAAGCCCTGGCTGCCATTTCGGATCCGGATGCCGTCACCATCTTTCTCAATACGGGAGAGAAGATCAAAGTAAAGGACCTGCTCTATGCCACCCTTCTTCCCTCGGCCAACGACGCGGCCAATGTGCTGGCCTTTGCCGTGGGCGGCAACCTGGGGGCTTTCTGCGACATGATGAACGTGCGGGCCACCCGCCTTGGCTGCACCGGCACCCACTTCACCACTCCCAACGGCCTTCACATGGACGACCACTATACCACCGCCAGAGACCTGGCCAAAATTGCTCAGGAGGCCATGCAGCACGACCTTTTTAAGGAAATCGTGGGGACCCAGGTCTACAAGATGGACAAGACCAGCTATTCCCCGGCCAGGGAGATCAACAACACCAACCAGCTGCTCTATTCTTCCAACAGCAATTATTATGAGTACGCCGTCGGCATCAAGACCGGCTATACCAGCAAAGCGGGCCACTGCCTGGCGGCAGCGGTGGAAAGAGACCTGGAGGACCCGGAAACGGCAGAAAAGACAGGCCTTGAAAAGAGACATTTCCTGACCATCATCCTGGGGGCCGACAGAGACGGCTATTCCAGGAACACGGCTTTTGAAAAGACCATAGCCATGATGGAGCACGCCTACAATGACTTTGACTATCAGACCATCGTTCAGAAGAACTATGTCCTGACCAGCGCCTCCGTGGCCCTGTCCGAGGACGGGGATTCGGTGGATCTGAAAACGGCGGAGGCTGTGGAGGACTGGGCGGAAGGCAGCATCGATCCCACTAAGATCCAGTTCGAGATCAGCGCCGATACGGAGCTGACAGCCCCCGTGAATAAGGGAGACGTGCTGGGCAGCGCCAGAGTCATCTACGACGGAGAGGACTACGGCAGTGTGGACCTGGTGGCGGCAGATTCCCTGAGCTTTTCCAGAAAGCTCTACATCCAGCAGCAGATCAGGGAGTTCCTGGGCCAGTGGTACGGCAAGGCGGCAGTGGTCCTGGCCGTTCTGATCCTGGGACTTGTCATTTCCCTGATCGCAAGACTTGCAAGACGTTGAGCCGGAGGACCCATGGCGCTGACCTTTGAGAAGAAAGAAAACAGACACGTGCCCTATATAGAGATCACTGGCTATGAGGGGCAGGTCGCCTTTCTGAAGATCCCTTCGGAAATCCAGGGCCTTCCGGTGCGCAGCATCGGAAGGCATGCTTTTGATGGAAGAAAGGATTTAAGGGAGATCCATCTGCCGGATTCGGTAAGGAGCCTGGGAAGCTTCTGCTTCTACAACCTGAGGACCCTGGAATATCTTTCCCTCACCGACAGCATAGAGGATTACTACGACGGGGCCATCCGCCAGTGCACGGGCCTGAAGGAGATCCGGATCGACTTTCACGAAAGGGATAACTATTCCATCTTAAAGAGCATGCTGGGGGACAACGAAAAGATGCTCCGCTTCCTTCTGGCCCTGCCGGACGGCGATCTTCGTCTGACCTTCCCGCCCTACTACGATTCCTATAAGGAAGATACCATGGCCAGAGCCATCCACCACTCCCTAAACGGAGCCGGCTTTTCCTACAGGGAATGCGTCATGAGAAGGTCCATCGATTTCAGGACCTATGACAGGTGCTTTTCCAGAGTCATCTACGACAACTATGAGGCGGCCATAGACATAGCCCTGGACCGGCTCATGTATCCCGTGCAACTGCCGGACCAGGCGGCCCAGGGCTATGAAAGGTATCTGACACAGACAGCGGGCCAGGTCCTGCCCTTCCTGCTGGAAAGAAAGGACGGCGAAAGGATCCGCTTTCTGCTGGATCGGAAGATGGTCCCCAGAGAGGAGCTTCCCGAGGCCGTCAGGATCGCATCGGAGGGAAAGCAGGCCGAGATCTGCGCCCTTCTGATGGAATACCAGAACCGCTATTTCGGCCTTCATGCGGGAGCAGCGGATGCTCTTGACATCTTTTCCCTTGACGATCTGTAAGAGCGGGAGAAGCAAGATGAGTGAGACCAGACAGAAGCTGGAGGAGGCGGGAAAGAGAGTCCTGTCCGCCAGCCGAACCGAACTATATCTGTCCATGCGCTTTCTGGCGGTCCCATTAAGCAGCCTGGACTATGTGATGGATCTGTCCACCACCTCGGTGGGAACGGACGCTTCCTATATCCGCTTTAACCCCGCCTACCTGCTGCGGCTCTATATAGAGGACCCGGCCAGGATCAACAGGACCTACCTGCATATGCTCCTCCACTGCCTCTTCCGCCACATGTTCGACGCAGGGGAGCACGAGGACAGTGAGCTCTGGGATCTGTGCTGCGACCTGGCGGTGGAATCCGTCATCGATACCATGCGGTATCGCATTCTGAACCGGGTGATCTCCGATTTCAGGACGGACCTCTACGAGCGCCTGGAGGGGGAGATGGGGGTCCTGACGGCCCAGAAGCTGTATCAGTACTTCCTGGAGCGGAAGAGGGACTATTACTATGAATCCACCCTGGCCCAGGAATTTAAGCTGGACGACCACTCCTTCTGGCAGAGGATGGAGGATCTCCCTCCGGAAAAGGACAGAGCGGGAGCTCCGCCCACAGATCCCCAAAACCCCGATGAGAAAGAGGGAAAGGAATCGGAGCAGGAGGGCCGGCACCTGAAAAAGACCAGGCCTCCCAAGGACGACGAGTGGAAAAAGAACGCCGACAGGGTCCGGGCCGAGCTGGACGTGATCGGCAAGGAGGCGTCACAGGAAATGGGGTCCCTGGAGAGGGTCCTGGTCTTTTCCGCCAGGAAGCGGACGGCCTATACCGAGTTCCTGAGAAAGTTCTCGGTGGTCCGGGAGGAAGCGGCCGTCGATATCGACTCCTTCGACTACGGCTTCTATAACTATGGCATGAGTGTCTACGGCAACATGCCGCTGATCGAGGAGAACGAATACAGGGAATCCAGGAAGGTGGAGGACCTGGTCATCGCCATCGACACTTCCGCCTCCTGCCAGTCGGTCCTGGTCCAGAGGTTTCTGAACGAGACGGCCTCTGTGCTGAAGAGCCAGGAGAGCTTTTTTCATAAGGTCAACGTCCACATCATCGAGTGCGACGACCAGATCCAGAAGGACGTGGTCATCACGGACCTGGAGGACATGAAAAAATACGCCGGAGGCTTTACGGTCAGCGGAGGCTTCGGCACGGACTTCCGGCCGGTCTTCGACTACGTGGAGAGGCTGCAGAATAAGGGGGACTTAAAGCACCTCCGGGGCCTTATGTACTTTACGGACGGCTTCGGGACCTATCCCACAAAGCCCACTCCCTATGACACGGCCTTTGTCTTCTGGACCGAGGAGGAGCACAGCGACAAAGAGGTGCCGGACTGGTGCCTGAAGCTCTACCTGAAGGGCGATCATTAAGGAAAGAGAGAAACGGATGAACATACAGGAAGCCAGACAGGAAATCATCAATACCGTGCAGGCCTATCTGAAAAAGGATGAGACGGGCGCCTATGAGATCCCGGTGGAGCGTCAGCGTCCCATCCTCATGATCGGCCCGCCCGGCATCGGCAAAACGGCCATCATGGAGCAGGTCGCCAGGGAATGCGGCATCAACCTGGTCTCCTACACCATCACCCACCATACCCGCCAGTCGGCCATAGGCCTTCCCTTTATTTCCAAAAGGATCTACGGGGGACAGGAGTATTCCGTGACGGAATATACCATGTCCGAGATCATTGCCTCCGTATATGACCAGATCGAGGCCTCCGGGGTAAAGGAGGGCATCCTTTTCCTGGATGAGATCAACTGCGTTTCCGAGACCCTGGCCCCCACCATGCTGCAGTTCCTCCAGTACAAGACCTTCGGCCCCCACAAAGTGCCGGACGGCTTTCTGATCGTCACGGCGGGCAATCCGCCCCAGTACAACCGGTCGGTGCGGGATTTCGATATCGTGACCCTGGACCGCATGAAGAAGATCGTCATCGAGGAGGACTACCAGGCCTGGAAGGACTACGCCTACAGGATGGGGATCCACGGATCCGTCATGGCCTATCTGGAGATCCGCCGGGACCATTTCTATTCCATCCGGACCGAGATCGACGACCGCTATTTTGTTACTGCCAGAGGCTGGGAGGACCTGTCCCGGGTCATCGCCGTCTATGAAAAGATGGAGATCCCCGTGACGGAAAACCTGGTCCTGCAGTACATACAGGATCCCGAGATCGCCCGCCACTTCGCGGCCTACTACGATCTCTACAACAAGTACCGGAACGTCTACAGGGTGCCGGACATCCTGGAGGGCAGGGCCGAAGGGGCAGCCGGCATGAAGAACGCCCCCTTCGACGAAAAGCTCTCTCTTCTGGGGCTTCTCATCGATTCCCTGGGCAGGGAATTCAGGGACTATGCCTTCGGCCTGGACGTGCAGAAGCTCCTTTACAGCCAGGTCCTGGCCCTGCGGGCTGGCCTTGCGGAAGGAGGAAAGGCGGCCTCCGCTCTGGCAGAAGATCTGGGGGCGGCCCTTAAAAAGGACCTGGAAAAGAAGCTCAGGGCAAAGATGATCTCCAGGGAGGAAGAAAAGGTGGAGCGCACCGTCATTGGCCTTCTGGGAGAACTGGAAAAAGATCTGATCCTGAACCAGAAGGGAGACAGGTCCCATGACTTCGGCCTGGTAAAGAAGTGGTTCACAGAAAGGGAAGGAGCCAGAAAGGCCCATGCCGCGGCGGCGGGAGACCACCTGACCAACGCCTTTTCCTATCTGGCAAAGACCTACGGAGAGGGCCAGGAGATGGTCATCTTCCTGACAGAGCTGGCAGGGGGCTATTACAGCCTGAAGTACGTCAGCGAGTGCGGAAACGAAGCCTACTACCGTTACAACCGGCTCCTTCTTCTGAAAGACCAGAGAGAAGAGCTGCAGAGCCAGGTCCTGGAGCTTCTGGACCTGTAATAAAGAAAAGAGAAAGGGAGATAAGAAACAATGATCCGATACATACTGGCCTCCAGATCCCCCAGAAGAAGAGAGCTTCTGGGACAGGCAGGTCTTACTTTTGACATCATTCCCGCAGAGGGAGAAGAAGCGGTCGTTTCGGAGGATCCCGCAAAGACCGTCAGGGCTCTGGCCAGATCCAAGGCAGAGGAGATCGCTGACGGAATAGAAAACGGTGACATCGTGCTGCCGGAAAGGACGGGGACCGCTCAGGCGGACCGCCTGGTGATCATAGGCTCCGATACGGTGGTGGCCATAGACGATGAGATTCTTGGAAAGCCCAGGGACTGGGCCCACGCCTATGCCATGATCCATGCCCTGCAGGACCGGACCCACCATGTCTATACCGGCGTTTCTGTCATCTGCCTGGACTGGAGAGGTCCGGAAACCGTAAGGACAGAGCACACCTTCCACGAATGCACCGAGGTGCATGTCCTGCCCATGGACGAAGAAGAGATCAGAAGCTATATCGATTCGTCGGAGCCCTACGACAAAGCAGGTGCGTATGGGATCCAGGGGGCCTTCGGGGTCTATATCAGCGGCATAAACGGCGACTACAACAACGTGGTGGGACTGCCCATCGCCCGTCTCTACCATGAGCTCAAAAGACTGAATCTTTTAAACGGAAAGCCTGCCGAATAGACCGAAGACAGGGAAACAAAAAAGCTGCCTCAGGGGCAGCTTTTTTGCTATATAAACTGGTACCCGTAGAGAGGACAACGCCATGACAGGCGGCACCCCTCTTCGGG
>CAMOGQ010000006.1 GCA_946614165.1 uncultured Lachnospiraceae bacterium | reverse complement strand
TTTATCATGAAATACGTCAATGTAGTTCGAAATCATACCCGGGAATTCAAGATAATTTGAACTCGAATTAATTTTTATTCTTTCTGCTAAAAATGCTCGGAACATGATATTTTCTCTTCAAATAGATAAGATATAAAACCGCCCCTGCGTACGGAATACCTAAATATATTAAGGCTGATCCAAAATTCAATCTTATATGAAATATTGTTTCAGCTACAAAGTCACATGCTGCAACTGCCGAAATAAAAAAATAACAGATTGCTCTCCTGAAACGATACTTTTTTCGAATATCTTCTTCCAGATTTATAAAATCATTATCCATTGACAGAGGTTTAGCATCTATCAAATCACGCATTCCCCAAATGATAAATAAAATTACCCAGAACATTTTTACTATCTCCCCAAGGCTACCGCAATCAATTCAGAGTTTGACAACAACCATCCATTTCTTAAATCACTTCTATATTTAAATGATCGTCTTCCATTATTGTTGTTATACATTTCCCACCAATAACGGCATTTATATGCTGTTTTCTTGATGGTACCAGTATTAGAGTTATGTTGCGACGCACTCTATAATCCCATAGATACCATATATCCCACAAAAATACATACTTCTGGCATAATCTACCGAATTCTGGCATAATCTACATTCATCTGCTCTTTTTTTGCTGTACAATTGTCCTTGACTATAATTTGAAGACTTACGACTGTGAGGAAAAGCGAATGATTCGAATTGCGATATGTGATGATGATCCTTTATTTATGGATATGGTCAAAGTGAAAACATGTGATTATTTTAAGACTACAGAACAGGAATTTGAATTATCCTGCTATTCTTCAGGGAAGCCCCTTCTTTTTGCTGATAAGGAATACCATCTTTATCTGCTGGATATCGTACTCCCCGATTTTTCGGGATTGGAACTAGCTGATCTGATCAGGACACGCAATCCCAGATGTACGATCATTTTTATAAGCAATATGCATAATGCCGTTTATGATTCGATCCGGTATGCACCTTTACGTTTTATCCGTAAGGAGAATCTTGATACAGAATTACCGGAAGCCTTGGAAGCCTTTTTTCAAAGATACAAAAAAAGTACCGATACCCTGATTGTGTCTTTCAAGGAAAAGGACAGTGAAATTCTTCTGCCTGTCTCTAAGATCCTGTATATCAATAGTGTAGGACATTATCTTGAAGTGCATAGTGTGGATGGGATCCATAAGAGCCGTGGCAAAATATCTGAATATGAAAGAATCCTCTCTGACAGCTGGTTTTGCCGTGCCAGCCACGGCCAGCTTCTCAACCTTCGTTTTATTTCCTATCTCTCAGGTGATTTCGTAATACTGTCGAACGGATTACAGGTATCCTTAACACGAACCTATCGCAACTCATTTATTTCTTCCTATATGAAATATCAAAGGACGGTAATCCATGCAATTTCCATCTGACTTAATAGAACTTGCGGCATGTGCCATTAATCTGATTCTATATTTGTATGCACTTGATATCTTCTTGAGAAACAAAAAAGATTACTTACGTCTGCTCCCTGTAACTTTTGGTCTCCTGTTTATTGCAGTAACCTGGATTGGAGAAAAGTTTCTTCCAAATCTTGCGGTTTCAGCCCTGGGTCTCTTTTTCATGGCCCTCATATCAGTTTTTTTATACGAAGACCGGCTGATCTGGCGATTGGCTGCTCCGGTTCTGTATAATATTTTTGACATTATTACTACCATGCTCATTTTCTTCCTGCTTCATAACATATTGAAAATGGATGTAATGCGCAATGATGGTCTTATGAACCATGGAAGAGTTCTGTACTTACTGACGATTTACATTCTTCAGACGGCAATTCTTTTTCTGGCCAGAAAAAAAAGATTCTCCGATATACCTTCCGGAAATCTTTTATTTCCGATCATGTTTTTCATAAGTGATTTTTTAATTGTCCTGCTCTCGCATGTCATCCTGCAATATCTTTCTCCAACGGACAGCATGGTCGGTGTGCTGTGTATTGCAGTATGTGTCATCATGTTCTTTACGACAATTATTGTTCTTAAAATGGTAAATGACCTGCAGCTGCAGAAGCAGCGGGAAAATGAGGCTTCAATTCTTCGGCTTCTGCTTGAAGAACAGAAGAAACAAATGCTGTTAATCCAGTCAGACAGAGAAAAACTCCATTCACTTCGGCATGACATGAAGCATTATCTGTTAAATTATCAGATTCTTCTGGACAATGGCAATGTAAGTGCCGTAAAAGAGGATATCCGGCAGATGCTTGAGTCAAGGCTGATCATGTCTGATATTGTGTATACAAATAATACTGTAGCAAATGCTTTGATTCTCTCGATCAAAGAAACCTGTGACCGTTTTGAGATTGCTTTTCATGCGAAGGTAATCCTGCCGCCATCCTTCAATAATATCGAGATTTTCACGGCAGTCCTTAATCTGCTTGAAAATGCCATAGATGCCGAGAAGAAGATTCCTGCAGATGATCGCTGCATTAATCTTGAAATCATTCATACTGCCCAAAATCTAAGTATTATTGTTCAGAATCGAATCAGACAGTCTGTCCTTCAGAATAATACAGACCTGAAAACAAGCAAACCGCAAAAAGAACTTCATGGCTATGGACTTTGCAACGTACGTCAAATTGCAAAAAATAATAATGGGTTTGTTGATATAAGCGAGCAGAATGACATTTTTTCCGTACATCTGCTTGTCAATATATCAGATCCTCTAAATAATCTGTAATAACTGCAGAAATATAATGCCGCCATGGTCATAGATCAATCAAATATTCAGGCAACAAGAAGCGGAGAAAGACGAAAAAGAAACAACTCGGTATGATCGTAGGGCATTCTGAATGCCGGATCTTTATGCAGACACGGGGGGATGCGCACGGCGCATCCCCCCGTCCTGTTTTCTGTAAGGATTACTAATGCATATCTCTGGCAGAGACCACCAGTCCCGGAAAAAAATTTTACCGTTCTTCTATATTTCCCCTTCTGACGTTGTCGTCGATGATTCCCTGGATATAGTCGCCTATGACCCGGGATCCTTCTTTATTCCTCTCATGCCGTCCCGTGACCTGGGAGAGGCACACGCCGTGCTCTCTCCAGTCGGATCCGCCGTTGGAGCAGTTTAAAAGGATGGGCTGAAAGTTGTCCATGGTCCTGGCAAAGCGGGCCTCCGGGGTGGAGCGCGCTTCGAACTCCTCAAAGAGCCCCCGCAGCTCTGCCTCCTGGTCCTCCGGCAGAAGGCCGAAAATGCGGTCCGCCGCCTTTTCCTCCCTCTCCTTCTGGGTCTTTGCCCCTTCCGCGTCGTAGGCATAGGTATCGCCCGCGTCGATCTCCACCATATCGTGGATCAGGGCCATCATCATGGCCCTGGCCACGTCGATCTCTTCATTTGCATATTCCCGCAGAAGATAAATCATCATGGCCATGTGCCAGGCGTGCTCCGCGTCGTTCTCCCTCCGTCCGCGGCCCGTAAGGTGGGTCTGGCGGAGGATATTTTTTTCCTTGTCGGCTTCCAGGATGAAAGCGACCTGTTTTTCGAAACGGTCTCTGTCCATGGACCTTCCTCTTTCTTACTGCTCTGTGGGATAGGAAGACTTGCCCGTCACCTTTTTGACCAGGATCTTTCCTGCTCTCTTCAGGGCGTAGGGGCCTACCACCTTCATCATCTCCTCCGCCGTATGCATGGTGCTGGCTTCAGGAATGTCTCTGGTCAGGTGGATGGCGTCGAATTCGCAGCGGGTGGTGCAGAGGCCGCAGCCGATGCACTGGTTGAGGTCTACGGTGGTGGCGCCGCACTTCAGGCATCTGGCGGCTTCCTTCTTCACCTGTTCCTCGGTGAGAGGAAGGCGCAGGTCCGAGAAGGTCTCCCTGGCCGCGCCGCTCTTCATGCCCGGTCTCTGACGGGAGGCGTTGTCGAAGGACTCGATGCGGATGTCGTCTCTGTCCAGTTCGATGAACTCTCTTCTGTCACGGCCGATGGTCAGAGACTGGCCGGGATGGACGAAGCGGTTGATGGAGACCATGCCTTCTCTGCCGTCGGCGATGGCGTCGATGGCAAATCTCGCTCCGTGGAAGATATCGCCGCCGGCAAAGATGTCGGGCTCGTCGGTCTGGCAGGTGAGGGGATCTGCGATCACGGTGCCCCCGTTTCTGGTCTTCGCCTTGCTGCCCTTCAGAAGATCTCCCCAGAGGGCCTTCTGGCCGATGGCCATAAGGACATGGCCGCAGGGGATGGTCACGGTGTCGTTTTCATCGTATACGGGGGCAAAGCGGTGATCCTTATCATAGACGGATGTGCATCTCTTAAAGACGATGCCGGTCACTTTTCCGTCCTCTGTCAGAATCTCCTTGGGGCCCCAGCCGCAGGAAAGCTCTATGCCTTCCTCCACCAGCTCTTCCACTTCGTCTTTGGCCGCAGGCATCTCTTCCCTGCTCTCCAGGCAGAGCATGGTGACTTTGCCCTCCGTGCAGCGAAGGGCCGTTCTTGCCACGTCGGCAGCCACGTTTCCGCCGCCGACCACCACGACGTCGCCGGAAAGGACAGGCTTTTCATCGCTCAGGTTGACCTGCTTTAAGAAATCCACGCCAGAAAGAACGCCCCGGGCGTCCTCGCCGGGAACGCCGGCCATCCGTCCGCCCTGGAGGCCGATGGCCAGATAGAAGGCCTTGTAGCCCTGGGCACGGAGTTCGTCCAGAGTGATGTCTTTGCCCACTTCCACGCCGCAGCGGATCTCCGCTCCGGCTCTTTCGATGATCTCGATCTCCTTTGCTAGGACGTCCTTTTCCAGGCGGAAGGAAGGAATGCCGTTCATCAGCATGCCGCCGGGCCTCTTTTCCTTTTCGAAGACCGTAACGGGATAGCCTTCGGTCCGCAGGTACCAGGCCGCGGACAGGCCCGCTGGGCCTGCCCCGATGACGGCGATCTTATAGTCTGTCCATTCGTTTCCGTCTCCGTTCTCCGCGATGACGGGAAACTCTGCGGGATGGTCCAGCTCCCACCTGGCCAGGAATTTCTTGATTTCGTCGATGGCCACGGGCTGGTCGATGGTGCCCCTGGTGCAGCGGTCCTCGCAGCGTCTGTTGCAGACAGCGCCGCAGACGGCCGGGAAGGGGTTGTCCTGACGGATCAGGCGGATGGCTTCCTCATATCTGCCCTCTGCCGCCATGCGGATGTAGCCCTGGACCGCGATGTGGGCCGGGCAGGCGCTCTTGCAGGGAGAGGTGCCTGTGTCGTAGCAGTTGATCTTGTTGGTATCCCTGTAGTTGGGGTCCCACCTGTCGGGTCCCCAGACGTTGTCGTCGGGAAGGTCGTGCATGGGATACATGACCTTGGAGCCGTCCTTCCTGCACAGCTTCTGGCCCAGCCTTGCCGCGCCGGCAGGGCAGACCTCCACGCACTTGCCGCAGGCCACGCACTTTTCGGGGTCCACGTGGGCCCTGTAGGCGGACCGGGACATGTTGGGGGTGTTGAAGAGCTGGCTGGTGCGGAGGCCGTAGCAGGAACCGGGCGAGCAGTTGCAGATGCCCACGATTCGCTCGGGGCCGTCCAGGTTGGTGATCTGGTGGACATAGCCCTTTCTCTCCGCCCTTTCGATGATCTCCAGGGCCTCTTCCCTGGTGATATACTGGGCGTCCTTGCCGGAGGTGACCAGGTATTCTGCGATGTCGCCCACGCCGATGCACATATAGCCTTCGATGTCGCCGACGCCCTCGCCCCGGATCCTCTGGGCCTTGCGGCAGGCACAGACCATCTTGCAGAAGGTATCGTTCTTGTTGAGCCAGTGGGACAGGTATTCCACGCTGACGCTCTGTGCCTTTGGATCGATGGCCTTTTCCACCGGGATGACGTGCATGCCGATACCGGCGCCTCCCGGAGGCACCAGCTTGGCGGCCAGCTCCAGGGGCTCCTGGGGGGCCAGGTTGAACATGGTGGCTACCTCGGGATGCTCGTCCGCCAGGGTGGGATGCTCTACCATGTATTCGCCGCTTCCCACCACCCACTTGGGGACCCAGTACTGGATATGGTGGTCCTCGTTGTCCCTGTTCTGCTCCAGGATGCCGATCCAGAGCAGGTGGTCGATGATCTTCTGGGCCTTCTTTTCCGAGATATGGTTTCTTTCCGCCAGTTCTTTTGTGGTCAGTCCGGTGCGCCTTTTCTTAAAGCTTAAAAGGAACCTGACCTCCCTCTTTGTCAGGAGCCGGTCCAGGATCCAGAAATCCATATGGTTTTCCTTCATGCCGCCCGGCCGCTTCCTGGGAATGTTGTCGGTGATCATAACGGCCAGTTTCCTGACCAGAGCCGCCTTTTCCGGATCGTCGCAGTGGTGGCCGTCCACCGGATAGTCTCTTTCGTTGACATGGATCATGGGATTGACTTCTTTTACCATCTCTGCCTCCACTTTTTAAGTGTTTTCTCAATGCCTTCGGGTCTTCGCTTATCCTTGTGTCTTTACCTGTCCCTGTCAGTTGTCTGCCAGGCTGTATTCGTTCTTCATGCGGGCAGAGGTCTCTTTCGTGATCTTATTAAGGGTATCCCCGGTCAGATCCTTTACCGCCGCGCAGATCTTTTCGTTGGCTTCTTCCGTCAGGGAGAAGTCCCCCGTCTCTTCCATCTTTTTATCATACTCCCTGAGGATCTGCCGGCACTTTGTCATGACGGCGTTCTCATACCTTGTCATATGGGGGAAGCATGCGCCGTAGTGGGCGTCTGCCATGATTCCCAGAAGGCGGGAGGCCCAGTAGAGGTTGTCTGTGGATACGTCCAGGGTCACCCGGCTCAGGTATGCAGGGATCTTCCGGACGGCAGCATAGATAGGCACAGCCGCCGCAAAAGTGGTGGATCCGAAGATGACCCACTCTATGCCCTTCAGCTTCTCCGGCACTCCGGACCGGATCTGGCAGATGGCGGTCACCCCGGTCCTGCTGATGCCGATGGACCGGTACATACCCCTTTTGCCTGTATCCTTCCTCCCGTAGGGATCATAGTCCGTTCCCTGGAAGTGGCTGCTGAGGATGTATTTGACGTCCTCCACTGTCACCTTCCGGTCCGGCACCAGGCACCAGGGAATGTTGTCGCTCTCGGGGCCGAACTCGGCCCCCTCCCCCTCCCATTTGTGGGAATAGGGGGTAAGGCACCGGCCCATGTACCAGGCCCTGGGGGTATTGTAGAGATGGTCCCAGTCTGTATGGGACCCGAAGATGTCCCTGGGATTGAAGGCTCCCTTCTGATTGCAGTCCAGGTCATTATCTCTGATAAAATCGGGAAGATCCCTGGAGCACAGGTGGTCCTTTCCCTCTCCCATGGCGTCTTCCATGTCGAAGGCGTCCATGCCGAACTGGTTTGGCATGATCACGCAGGCATCGTCCGGGACCCGTCTGGCCATCCAGTGGTGGCCGCCTATGGTCTCCATCCACCAGACTTCCCTCTCGTCGTTAAAGGCGATGCCGTTGGATTCATAGGTGCCGTACTGCTCCAGGAGGGAGGCCAGGCGAAGGACGCCCTCCCTGGCCGTACGGATATAGGGGAGGACCAGGGTCACCAGATCCTCTTCCCCGATGCCTCCGGGGACCTCTTTCTTTCCTCCCTTTGCCTTCTGCAGGACCACCAGGGGGTCCGCCGAAAGGACTCTGGGGTTGGATGTGATGGTCTCCGTGGCGCTCATGCCAACGTTTGCCTCGTTGATCCCCGAAGCGGCCCAGATCCCTTCCGATCTGTCCACGGAGGGAGCTGCCGTATAGGCCATGGGATCCTCCGGCAGGTCTATGCTCACATGGGAGAGAACGCTTTTATATTTCCTGGGCTGGTTCTCCGGTCTTACCAGGATCACTTTCTTTACGTCATAATAACCGTCGTCGGTTCTTGCGATCATTGTGGACTGGTCGTGGGAGGCATTCCTCCCCACCAGCAGAGTCGTACAAGGCATGCTGTCATTCCCTTTCTTTCTGTTTTATGTCTGATCCAGAGCTGTCAGTACGGCCGAGAGGGTCTCTTCCAGGGAGAGCCCGTCTTCACATACCTTCACGTCCGCGTACTTTTCGTAGAGCGGGATCCTCTCCTTCCAGATATCCTCCAGAGTCTGGCCCTCCCTCAGGACGACCCCTCTCCCCTTCAGGTCCCGGAGCCTTTTTTTCAGGGTCTCTAGGGAGACCTCCAGGTAGAGTACGGTCCCGTTTTTCCCGAAGGCTTCCATGGCTTCCCCGGCGTAGCAGGCGCTTCCTCCCGTGGCCACCACCGTATCAGTGACCCCGGCAAGGGATGCGCAGACTTCCGCCTCGACCTTCAGAAAGCCCTCTGTCCCCTCCTCTTCCAGGATCCGGGACAGAAGTCTTTTCTCTCTTTTCTGGATGACCAGATCCGCGTCTATGAAATCATACCCCAGCTGCTTGGCCAGGATCACCCCGATGGTGCTCTTGCCCACGCCGGGCATTCCGATCAGAAAAATGCTCATTGATTCATTCCCCGCTCTCCAGCTCCTCTGTCAGGGCTTCGATCTCATCGATGAGGCTCCCCACATAGGCGATGGTATCCAGAAGAGGGCCGTCCGTGGTGATATCGATGCCCGCCATGGCGGCAAGCTCTGCCGGATCCTTCGTGCTGCCGGCGGAAAGGACCCTCTTCCAGTCCTCCACGGCAGGAGCTCCTTCGGTCTCTATTCTTCTGCAGACCTGGGTGGCTATGGTCAGGCCGGCGCTGTAGGTGTAAGGGTAGAGGCCCATGTAGTAGTGGGGCTGGCGCATCCAGGTCAGGGCCGCGTCGTCGTCGATTTCCACCGCGTCTCCCCAGAACTTCTTAAGGGTATCCTTCATGATGGCGCTGAGCTTATCCGCACTGACGCTGCCGCCCTGATCCACGATCTGATAGACCTCCCTCTGGTAGGCCGCTTCCAGCAGGTGGGTCACGAAGTTATGGAAGTAGGTGTCTCCCACCATGGAGGAAATGACCCAGCGGCGGAAACGCCTGTCCGGGTTGGTCTTTAAGAGATAGTGGGCCAGGATCAGTTCGTTCATGGTAGAGGGAGCCTCCACGAAATAGGTGGAGACGTCGGTGTCAAAGATGGACTGGGCCTCGTTGCAGAGCTTAAAATGGCCGGCGTGGCCCAGCTCATGGGCCAGGGTAAAGACGTCCGACATGCGTCCGTTCCAGGAAAAGAGGATGAAGGAATTCTTCCCGTAGGGGCTGGCGCAGAAGCCGCCCGTGGACTTGCCCTGGTTGGAGGCAAAGTCGATCCACCGGTCCCGGAAAGCCTCCCGGACCATGTCCGTATAGTCCTCTCCCAGTATGGAAAGGCCCTCCGCTATTCTTTCTCCTGCCTCCTGAATGCTGATCTTAGGGGCAAAATCCGGATCCACCACGATCTTCAGGTCCGCAAAGGTCATCCTGTCCAGGCCGTAGATCTTCTGGAGCAGGCGGGCATACCTGCGCATATGGGGGGCCAGATGCTCCATGATCAGGTCGATCTGGCGGTGGTACATCTCTTCCGTTACCTTCTGGGGAAAGAGCAGGAAGTCAAAAACGGATTGATAGCCTCTGACGGTGCTTTCCGCCTTTTCGCTCTGAACTCTGGCGTTGTAGGCGGCCGCCGTCACGTTCTCATAGTCCCGGAGCTTCTTCGAGAAGGCCCTGAAGGCCTTTCTTCTGATCTCCGTATCCTTCTCGTACTCGTAGTCGTCCTCAAAGATGGAATAGCCCAGGGGATATTCCTTTCCCCCGGCCTCAAAGGGCGGGAACTTCATATCCGCCAGCTTGGCCATGTTGTAGATCTGATAGGGCACCTCCATGGAAGGAGAAAGGGCTGCCAGGACGCGTTCCGTCTCGGGGGAGAGCATGTGGGGCTTTTCCCTTACGATGTCCATAAGGTAGAGGCGGTTCCCGGGTGAGATCTCCCCTGCCTTTTCCAGAAGGGCCGTGTCCAGGGCGGACAGCTCTGTCCGGATAAAGCTCAGACGGCTGAAGATATCCGCAATCAGGCGGCTGATCCTGTCGTTGCGGTCCTGGTTATGGGTATCGTAGTAGTCCACAGAAACGGCCAGGTCGCAGTAGTTCCCGGTCAGAACAGACAGAGTATAGACCTCCCTGTAAAGGTCCATGCACTCTGCGATCCGCTCCGGGCTGTCCAGCCTTCCCCTGTATTCCTTTTCAATGGCCTCTGCCATCTCTTTCATCTTTTCCGCGTCCCGGTACATGTCCTCTTCCGTCTTATATATGGAAGAAAGGTCCCACGTAAGGGCCGGGTCCACGTCTTTTCTCATGATCATAAAGCATATCTCCTTGAAGTTAAAATAAGTCCATCTTTATTCTACTCCCCTCCATGGCCTGTGTACAAGGCGGCATTCCCGCATTTCCTGGGGCGCGCAGGGACTTTCCCCGGAATCTGCCTGGGAAGGAGCAGGAGGAGTGTGACGGGAAATAATAATGCAGAGGCAGGTGATGCAAGAAAAAGCAGCGGAAAAGCTTTGGAATTCCGGTAAAATTTTCTCCCAATAAATGCTTGCATTCCGGCAGTCCGCATCATATAATTTAGCACTGTAAAGCATTTAAGCATAAACGCATTAAATCAAGTCATTGAGGGAGGAAACTTTTATGTTCATCAAGGTACTGATGCTGATCGTCTTTTTTGCAGTCATGATCGGAATCGGCTTCTACTGCAGAAAGCATTCGACGGATGTCAACGGATTTGTTCTGGGCGGCCGCTCTGTAGGTCCCTGGCTCACAGCCTTTGCCTACGGTACTTCCTATTTTTCCGCCGTCGTTTTCGTCGGCTACGCAGGTCAGTTCGGATGGAAATACGGCATCGCCGCCACCTGGGCCGGCATCGGCAACACCATTCTGGGCTCTCTTCTGGCCTGGGTCGTTCTGGGAAGACGCACCAGGATCATGACCCAGCACCTGGACTCCGCCACCATGCCCCAGTTCTTCGAGGCCAGGTTCGGATCCTCCTCCCTGAAGATCGCGGCTTCCGTCGTTACCTTCATCTTCCTGATCCCCTATACCGCCTCCCTCTATAACGGTCTTTCCAGACTCTTCGGCATGGCCTTCAACGTGGACTATACCATCTGCGTCGTGGTCATGGCCGTCCTGACCGGCATCTATGTCATCGCCGGCGGCTACATGGCCACCGCCATCAACGACTTCGTACAGGGCATCGTCATGCTCTTCGGCATTACCGCCGTCATCCTGGCCGTACTCAACAGCCAGGGCGGTCTTCTGGCAGCCCTGGACGGACTGGCCAGAGTCAGCGACGAGACCGTCTCCACCACGCCCGGCGTCTTCGCCTCCTTCCTGGGGCCCGATCCCGTAAACCTTCTGGGCGTCGTCATCCTGACCTCTCTTGGTACCTGGGGCCTTCCCCAGATGGTCCAGAAGTTCTATGCCATCAAGAGTGAGAAGTCCATTTCCACCGGTACCGTGATCTCCACCTTCTTCGCCCTTGTAGTGGCAGGCGGCTGCTATTTCCTGGGCGGCTTCGGCAGACTTTTCTCCGACAAGATCGATATTGCGGCAAACGGCTTTGACTCCGTCATTCCCACCATGCTGTCAGGCCTTCCGGACATCCTGATCGCCATCGTGGTGATCCTGGTCCTGTCCGCCTCCATGTCCACCCTGTCCTCCCTGGTCCTGACCTCCAGCTCCACCCTGACTCTGGACCTGCTCAGAGGCTATGTGGTCAAAGACATGGACGAAAAGAAACAGGTCTTCATCATGCGCTGCCTGATCGTGGTCTTCGTGGCCATTTCCGTCATCATCGCCATCATCCAGTACAAGTCCAACGTCACCTTCATCGCCCAGCTCATGGGCGTATCATGGGGCGCTCTGGCAGGTGCCTTCCTGGCTCCCTTCCTCTACGGCCTCTACTGGAAAGGCTGTACAAAGATCAGCTGCTGGTGCAGCTTCATCTTCTCCACCGTGGTCATGCTGGCCAACATGTTCGTCCGGTCCAGCTTCCCGGCCCTGCTCCAGTCTCCCATCAACGCCGGCGCCTTCTGCATGCTGGCAGGCCTTGTGATCGTTCCCATGGTCTCTCTGTTCACCCCCAAGCCCAACAGAAAGGTCGTGGAAGAAGCCTTTGCATGCTATGACGAGAAGGTCATGGTCTCGAGATCCAAGATGCTTGGCGACAACGAAGAATAAAAAGCCATACTCCTATTCCTTTCAGGATTTTCCTGTGAAAAGAGGCATCCGGCCGGTCCGGATGTCTCTTTTCACTTATGGTCCGATCCTGCGATTTCCTGCCTCCTGCACCCCCGCTTTCCTGTCCCCTGCATGCCTGCTTTCCTGTCCCCTGAGCCACTGCTTTCCTGTTCCTCTTTACGCCTCTGCTCCATTCTCCTTGTCCCGTTCCCTCGCTTCCGGGCCTTTTCCCCACAAGAAAAGCAGCAGTACCCGGAGGTACTGCTGCCGACATTTTTCTGCTCAGACAGAGCCTTTATTCTTCCTGCGCCTTTTCCCGGATCCTTTCCGCGGCCATCTCAATGCCTTCCCTGCCGTCGTCCAGGAGCCTTCCTACCCGGCTGATGGTGGCCGTGGAAGCGGAAGTCGCTTCCGAAATGGTCTGATAGGTCTGCCCGTCCAGGAGCCGCCTGCCCACATCAAAGCGCTGCGCCAGTGAGTTGAGCTCGTTGATCGTACAGATATCTTCAAAGAAGAGATGACACTCTTCCATATCCCGAAGTGTCAGTATGGCTTTGAAAAGCTGTTCCACGGTTTCCTTATTAAGGCTTTTCTTCATCTGTTCCTCCTCCATCCCTGTTGTCCGCTGCGCTTTTGCAGCTTATGTTCAGGCTTCGGACAGGCCCCTGCGGCACATATCGGCCGCCCCCTTCGGAGCCTTCTTTCCCCCAAGTCCTATTATATCCCTTACAGAACATCTTTTCCAGTATGATTATTTTACATTGCAACGTGTTAAAGCACTTCCAGGCAAAAGTGCGGAGGTCGCCGGCGGCGGACATCCCCCGGCAGGACTCCCTGGCAGGAACTTTCCCTTTCCCGGGGAGGAAAGTCTCCCGTCCGGGACTTTTCGTGGTACAATACATAGGATCCGCAGAGATCAGATATCAAAGAACAAAGAAGAAATTTTTGGGAGAAGGACAGATGGATATACAGATTCTGGAACTGATCGAAGGAGCCCGCAGGGCAGAGGGACTTACGGTGGTCATAGACGTGTTCAGGGCTTTTACCCTGGAATGCTGGCTATTTTCCCGGGGCGCGGAGTGCATCTATCCCGTGGGCCAGGTGGAGGACGCCCTGGCCCTGAAAAGGGAGGATCCCCGCCGGATCCTTTTCGGAGAGCGTGGCGGGGCCATCATAGAGGGCTTCGAGTACGGAAACTCCCCCTCGGAGACCGCAGGCCTGGACCTTAGGGGAAAGACCCTGATCCATACCACCAGCGCCGGCACCCAGGGCATTGAGAACGCCGTGATGGCAGATGAGATCATCACAGGGAGCCTTGTGAACGCCAGGGCCGTGGCCGCCTACATCCGGCAGAAGGCCCCCCGGAAGGTATCCCTGGTGGCCATGGGCAACGCAGGGGTCCGCAGGGCCGGAGAGGACGTGCTCTGCGCAGAATATATAAAGAGCCTTCTGGAGGATAAGCCTCTGGATATACAGCCCCTGGCGGACGCTCTCCGCTATACGGAGGGCGCCAAGTTCTTCGATCCGGACCAGACCGCCTTCCCCATGGAAGACTTCGCCTTCTGCGTATCCTGCGACCGCTTCCCCTTCGTCATCCGCCTGGAAAGGGACCCGCAGGGCAGAAAGATCCTCCGCCCCTTTCAGGTCACTTCCCTGTAAGAGAAAAAGGGATCCTCAGCGAATCCTAAGCGAATCCCCGAAGCCTTTGCCTGTGCAATAAGAAAACATAAGGGTCCGGAAGGAAAGCACATCTCTGCTTCCTTCCGGACCCTTTTTTCAGATCCTTTTAAAGATCACTTCTCTGCCTGTCCCTGACACTTTCAGGAAAGGGCGTCCAGCATCTCCTGGGGATTGTCCGCGGCCTTTACCTTACCGATGGCCTTTACGATCACGCCCTCTTCATCGATCAGATAGGTGGTGCGGACCACGCCCATGGACACCTTACCGTAGTTCTTCTTTTCCTGCCAGACCCCGTAGGCCTCGATCACGGCGTGGTCCGGGTCGGAAAGAATGGTAAAGGGAAGGCTGTACTTTGTTTCGAAGTTCTTATGGGACTTTACGGAGTCTTTACTGATACCAAGGACCACGGCGCCCTTTTCCCGGATCTGGGGATAGCGCTCCGCAAAGCCGCAGGCCTGCTTTGTGCAGCCGGCGGTACTGTCCTTGGGATAAAAATACAGAATGACCTTCTGTCCCTTATAGTCCTTCAGGGAATGCATCTCTCCGTTCTGGTCCGGCAGTGTAAAATCCGGGGCCTTTGTTCCGACTTCCAGCAGCATGATATCCTCTCTTTCCGGACCGGAGCGCTCCACAGCCGGTCCTGTCCTGATTTTTTACGTCTCTATTATAGGGCGGGAGGGATCGGCCCACAAGATATCCCGGCGAAAACTCAGCGGGCGATCTTCTTTGCGAACCCGGCGGCTCTCTTCAGATCCGCAGCGTCTGGCTTTCCCTTGTGCATGGGGCCGAAGGATCCTCTGCAGTAGAACTCTTCCTCCGCCATGGGGATGTTCTTTTCCTTAAGGAGCTTCCCTACCTGCTTATAGGTGGATCTGATCAGGGCCGCCGTGCTGAAATTCACGACCTTTCCGATCTTCACCTTGTTGCACGCGATGAACTTCTTTACGCTCTCGTCCACGCCGTAGGCATAGACAGAACTGCCCAGGAAGAGGATGTCCACATCCTCGGAAAGAGGAACTTCCGTGGTAAGGGCTTCGACTCCCACGGCCTCAGCGATGGCATCTGCAAGCTTCTTTGTATTTCCGCCTCTGGAAAAATATCTGACAGCGACTTTCATGATAAACCTCCTGAGATTGTAATTGCATTTTGTAAAATTTAATTTGCTACAATCTGTTTTTACTACAATCTGTTTTCTCCGTCAAGAAAGAGTTCCCTTTTTCAGGCGCCTTATGAGGGACACTTTCCGGGATCTGTCCCCTGCTCTTCTCCCTTCAGGCTCCGCCTGGCCCTTCCGGCCTTCTTTTCCTTTTCCGCCGCCTTGACTTTTCCCCAGAGGGCCCGGATCTCCTCCCTGGACTTTACCTCCTGGTCTCCGAACACGTGGGGGTGCCTGCGGATCATCTTGCTGCCGATGCCGCTTATCACGTCGTCCAGGGTGAAAAGTCCCTTCTCCCCGGCCAGTCCGGACATGAATACGATCTGGAAGAGCAGGTCTCCCAGCTCCTCGCAGAGATTGTCCGCATCGTCCCTGTCTATGGCTTCCATGACCTCCGCCGCTTCGTCCGCAAGGGTCTTTTTAAGGCTCTCCAGGTCCTGCTCCCTGTCCCAGGGGCAGTGGGTCCTGAGGATGGCCACGATCTCCTCCAGGTCTTTCAGGTCATGGGCGTCCTCTTCCCTGAAGACCTTCTCTCCCCTGTATCTGCATGCCGCGTAAAGATTCTCTTCCATACCTTTTTCTTTCTCTTTCATTTTCTGATTCTGCCCTCTTCTCTGTGATATACTGGACCTCACACAGGGCATCCGCCCTGAGATACTTCTGATTCAAAGGAGCCCTGCCCTATGCTGTTTCTGATCCTGGCCGTTGCCTCTTCCTCCCTTATTGCCGTGGCCATGCGGGCCACGGAAGAAAAGCGGGATAGCGCCATGGGAATGTTCGTCGTCAACTACCTGGTCTGCTCTGTCATCTCCTGCCTCTTTGCGGGCAGGATCGCCTTCTTTTCCCCTCTGCCCGGATTTGGCAGGGCCATGGTCCTCGGCAGCATTACAGGCGCCCTGTATCTTCTGAACTTTGTCCTCTACCGTCTCAACATAGAAAAGAACGGCATGGCCATGGCCTCCACCTTTATGAAGCTGGGAGTCGTCATCTCCACCCTGATCGCCGTCGTGGTCTTCAGGGAGGTGCCTTCCCTCCTTCAGATCCTGGGCATAGCCCTGGCCGCCGCCTCCATCCTCATGATCCATACGGAAAAGGCAGATGGAGGCTCCTCTTCCGGCAGATGGCTCCTGCCCCTCCTTCTTGTCTTCGGAGGCATCACCGACTCCATGGCCAACGTTTTTGACAAGACAGGGGACCCTGCCATCAGAGACTACTATCTCTTCTACATCTTCGCGGCGGCTTTTGTCATCTCCCTCTTTTTCCTTCTGATCAGAAAGGAGCGGATGGGCAGGTGGGAAGTCATCAGCGGGATCCTGATCGGGATCCCCAACTACTTTTCCTCCCGCTTCCTGCTTCTGTCCCTGGGAAGCCTCCCGGCCGTCGTCGTCTATCCCGCCGTCAGCGTGGGCACCATCGCCGCGGTCTCTCTGGCCGGCTTCCTCCTTTTCAGGGAAGCCCTGAGCAGGAGAAAGCTTCTTGCCATGGCCGTGATCGCCCTTTCCCTGGTCCTTCTGAACATCTGAGGAAGGAAAGCAGGGGGCCTTTCGTGCAGGCACCCTTTTGCCTGTTCTATATTTTAACGGATTTTCTCCCCTGCGGACGGGGAATTGTTACGATTCCTCCCCGCATATGGTAAAATGTTGCTGACCGGGAGACCGGACAGACCTTCGGAAACGACAGCGGATAAGGCCGCGGTTATTTTCGATCAGACTAAAAAAACTATCAGGAGGAAACTACCATGGCATCCCAGACAAGCTCTTATCAGTGCCCTGCATGCACGGGACCCCTGCATTTCGACGGAAAGACCGGAAAACTGGTATGTGAATACTGCGGGTCCGCCTATGATGTGAAACAGATCGAGGAGCTCTACGCCGGCAAAAACCAGCAGGCCGCCCAGGCCGCCAAAACTCAGAATACCGGCTCTGCCGGAGAGTTCACGGCAGATGAGGTCGCTTCCTGGGGACAGGACGCCGCCAAAATGAAGGCCTATTCCTGCACGTCCTGCGGAGCGGAGCTGATCTGCGAAAAGTCCACCGCAGCCACTGTCTGCCCCTACTGCGCCAACCCCACCATCATTCCCAGCCAGTTCGACGGCATCATGAAGCCCGACTACGTGCTTCCCTTCAAAAAGACCAGAGAAGAAGCCGTAGCTGCCCTGAAGAACTATTACGGAAAGCGCTTCCTGCTGCCGGGAAGCTTTAAAAGCGGCAATCATATCGAGGAGATCCAGGGCGTCTATGTGCCTTTCTGGATGTTTAACGGCACCGTAAACGCCTCCGGCACCTACGAAGCCTGTCAGGAGCACAAGGAAAGAAGGGGCGACACGGAGATCACCACCAAAAAGATCTATGACGTAAGGAGAGAGGGCACCATCGGCTTCGAGAAGATCCCGGCCGACGCCTCCTCCAGAATGCCCGACGATCTGATGGATTCCATAGAGCCCTACGACTATAAGGAGCTGAAGCCCTTCTCCATGTCCTATCTGCCCGGCTATCTGGCCGACAAATACGACGTGGACGAAAAGGCAAGCCGGGACAGGGCCGGAAAGCGGGCCGCCCATACGGCAGAGCAGGCCCTGAAGGGCACCGTCAAGGGCTATGACTCCGTAGACACAAAGGTCCACCATGAGGATGTATCCTTCGGCCGCACCCAGTACGCCCTTATGCCTGTCTGGATGCTGTCCACAAAGTGGGACGGCAAAAACTTCCTCTTCGCCATGAACGGCCAGTCCGGAAAGATGACGGGAGACCTTCCCGTTTCCACTCCCAAGACCGCGGGACTCTTTGCAGTCCTTGCCGCCGCTCTCTTCTTTATCGGGACCCTGCTTTTCAAGGATTCCATCGCCCTGCCCCTGATCATCGCCCTGATCATCTCCGGCATCGTGGTCCTTGTTATGCGCTCCGGCATGAAGCCCGTGGTCCAGAAGAGCCAGGCCAACGAATATGTAGTGGGAGGTTCCGCCTCCCAGGGCATGCGGCTCGGCCTCAGCACGGACCGGTATGTAAGGACCACCCAGACCAGCAGAAAGATCGAGCAGAAAAAGAAATAGGATATCAAAGACAAAGCAGCGCCGGGGCAGTATCATGTGCGCTGCCGGGAAAGCAAATAAAGACGCCGTCCGGGTACACTTCCTTACCCGGACGGCGTCTTTCTGGTTCAGTTCCGATATTATTGAGACTGCTGTTTGTATTTCCAAAAGTCTCAGATGCTGATGATCCGCAGATTTCCTCATCGCTTTGTAATATGCAGCTGATGGTTATTGTCCCGTTCTCAGCCGGTCGCACAGATTCCGGCACAGGCTTGATACTTTTTCTTCCTGAGGAGGATCGGAAATATCTTTGTAGTCAAGCCCTGTCAGGTAGAAAGCGTATTCAGGAGGATACTGTATCTTCTCTAAAAGAACAGGATAAATGAGAAGGCCGTTATGATCAGCATACCAGCCTGCCAGTCGAAGTTCCCGCAGAACATCAGGGGACTTCATGGAAAATGAACTGACAAGCAGAAGAAAAGCCCTGGATTCCGAAATACCTTCCGCAATATCTCTTCCAAAATCCGGGCTGCGAATCATCCTGTGATCGATCCATGGCTTGATTCCGCATTCTTCCAGTCTGTTCGCGGTAAAATTGGCTATCTGCTGATTGCGGTGACTATAGCTGATAAATACCATGGCGTCGCCTACATCAGAAGCACTGCCGGCAATTTTCTCAGAGATCATCTGACAGCGCTTACTGCTTTGCTCAAAAAGAATAACCGTCCGCAGCTCTTCAATCGATTTAAGCGCTGAGATGCATTCCGTAAGGAGAGGCACCAGGCTGTTTTCAAATTCGATCTGCTGGTCACCTGTCCCAAGAACACGCATGGCCATGGAAGTAACCGGGAATCCCCGTTCTCTGCTCTTTTTAACAGCAAAAAACAGGGTATCATACAGACTTCTCAACTCATTTTCAGATACATCCTGCCAGAAACAGTCCAGTATTTCCACACAGCCTATTCTTTTAAAAAGTCCGGTATCAAGAGGTGCTGAGATCCAGACTCCGAGATCTTTCAGGTTAAGAGCAGGCGTATGTGACAGCTCTTTCACGGAAATGCCGAATTCCCAATACAGTTTACCGATTATCGATGAAAATGTCGGAGTATAATCATTTTTAAATGCTGAACATACAAGCAGATCGAACGATTCCGGTATCGCTGTTAGATTTCCGCAAAAGACTTTAATCGTCTTCTCTCCCCATTTTGTACGGATTTTGTGTTCTTTCACGATTTTTTCCTTTGTCAGCCTCTTCCATGAAGATGCCTGTCCGGTCCTCAGTAAACTATGAGCGGGCAATTTCATTCAGTCGGCTGAGTCCGTTTATTATTCATTTTTCCAAGGCAGCAGCATTTCAGCCCTGCCCGAAAACAGTCTGCCTGCTTCTGTTCCCGTTCCATTCGAAGTACTTTTATATCTTTTCCTCTGAAGATCTATCAGAATTTCTTGAATACGATCATCTCCACGTCGTATCCGTGGATGCTGATCTTCACTTCATCCGCCACATGGGCGATCACGGACTTTTCCAGTTCGTCCCAGGCCTCTGCCGCACCCTCGCGCTTTTCGCTGACCATCTGTTCCAGCTGCTTCTGATAGGTATTCATGGACCAGCCGATCTCCTGGGGCGTGGTGCTGACGGCCGTATCGAAATAGACAGGGGTCCCTTCGATGGGCTCGAAGAAGGCGCGGATCTTGCCCAGGAATCCCCTGTGGGCCTCGTTCTTTCCGCTGGATGCGGCTGAAAGGAGCTTTTCTCTCTGGCGGAAATCGATCTGGGTCCGTACATTCAGCCGGAGCTGGAACTGGTCCTTCTCGTTTTCGATCCAGAACTGTCCTCTGACGTCTCCCGTGATGGCACGCATCATGCTCATCATCTCTTCCGCAAGGAGTCTTAAGTGCAGGGCATTTTTTGTGGAAAGGCCCTGATAGACGGCCACCTTTTCCGCCTGCTCCATGACGGCGTCTGTCTGATCCTTCATGCTGGAAACACTGATCACATCACTCTTCATATCTTAACCGCAGAGCAGGAATCCCCGGAACGATCCGGCGCTCTGCCTCCTCCTTTCTCTTTTTCCTCTCTTCAGTCCCTGTTCCATCTGTCTTTCAAAAAATCCATAAGTATCTCTCCCATAAGGGGGGAATTATGGATATAGCTTCCGTGGTCTGCTCCCTCCACAATCACCTTTCGCACGTCGGCAAGGGCCGCGCAGAGGCGCTCTGTCTCTTCGGGCCGGACCAGGTCATTTTCTCCCGCCGTTACAAGGACCGGGATCTTTATTTTCCCAAGCTCCTCCGGTCTGATCTGAGGCTCTGTCAGCATCAGGGTGATCATGGGATCGTGCCTTGTTTCGTTGATCTGTGTAAACTCCTCGATAAAGGAGGAGATCAGGCCTTCCGGATGCAGGTTTGTCCCGCTGACCGCCATGACTGCCAGGGTCCCCGGATGGTTCATTTCCAGAAGCAGGGCGATAATGCCTCCGTCGCTGTGGCCGTAAAGGGCGGGCTTTTCAAGGCCGAGGCTTTCAATGAACTGATAGATATCCTCCGCCATTTCGCTGTAGTGGAATTCGTCCACCGGATCGCTCTCTCCGTGCCCTCTGGAATCCGGAGCGTAGACTTTGTATCCCGCCTCTGTCAGCTGGCCGATGAGAAGATCAAAAAGACTGTGGTCCTCTCCGTTGCCGTGGAGAAGGATCACGGGATCTCCCTTTCCCTCCACGGCATAATGGAGACGTACGCCGTTCACTTTGATGACATGATCTGCCTTATATCTGCCCATGGGCTCTTTCCTTTCCCTGCTGCGCTGCCTGATCAATGTAAAACCAGATATATAGTAACATGCCGCCGTCCCCTCTTCCATGGCTCCGGCGGGAAGAAATCACTTTATTTCTCCGGATTCCCTTTCTTCCACGAACATCCCCGTAAGAGGGGGAACGGAAAACCTGGAGGTAAAAAGATCACACTTGCAGAGGAAGGAGTAAAAGGCATGTTTTCCCTGGCCGGAAAGGGACTCATAGTTGCCCTGTCCCTTGGCCAGGATCACGTCTGCCCGGTCCAGGGCCTTCCCGGCCTCCTCACCCAGCATGGATCGGACCGTGCCTGCCACGGGAGCTCCGTTGGTGATGATCTCCGCCACCCTGTCCATGCCCGCATAAAGGGCGTCTTCATAAGTGGCGTCGTTCAGGATCTCCCCTCCCCGGACCATGACGGTCAGGGAAAGGTCAGGAAACTCCTTTTTCAGTTCCTCCAGAAAGAGCCTGTCCAGAATGATCTCCCCGCAGTTGTCGGTGATCAGAAGAAAGCTGCCGGCGGATCCGCACTCCAGGCGGAAGGACCCCAGTGTCTCCCTGTCATGAGGGCTCAGGGAAAGGTCGTCAAAAAGGGACAGAAAGGTATCCCTGTCCACATGGGTCATGGCGCCGAAATCAATGTAGTTGCCGATCCGGGCCAGGACCAGGGCCGCCGCCAGGGGATCCGGGGAGGCCTGGATCTTTTTCCTGATTCCCTCCTCCATGGACAGGACCAGGGCATTGAACTCTCTTTTGACGTCTCCGTAGGGAGATTCTTTTCCGAACCTGCGCTCTCTGGCCTGGTTGAAAAGGTAGACCAGGTAGGGGGAGGTATCCTCTTCTCTTCTGCTTTCCAGGATCTGCCTGACCTCTTCCAGGTAGGCAGGATCGTTTTTCAGATGCCTTTGCTTGTCAAAGAGGCATTCCGCACATGTGCCGCTGACTCTCATGGGATGTCCTTTCTCCTGAACTCATGCATGGACTGTTTCTGACTTTTCATAGGCGATCCGGGGATCCTTGTCCTGCAGGACATAAATGGTGCCGCAGCGGACAAAGCCAAGCCTCTCCGCCAGGGCCTGCATGACTCTGTTGTCTGTGTGGGTATCGATGCGCAGATGAGAGCACTGTTCATAGGCCCAGTCGATGCAGAAGGCCCCGATTCCTTTTTCGGATCCGTCTCCCGCCAGACGGTGGATGACCCCGTAGGGGCTCTCATCCTTCCACTCCCCCTCCGTGATCTTTCTGTAGGTGGGCTCGATGTCCGGTCCGTATATAAAATAAAAGGTCCCTATGACCCTTCCGTCCTCCGACAGACAGACATAGCTGTTCCCGGAAGCAATATCCTTTCGGAGCAGGTCTGAGGGCGGCCAGGAATTGTTTCCCCACTGGCGGGGATTGCCGCTCTTTCTCATAAAGTCCCTGGCCAGAGCGTAGATCTCCTCCATACGGGCAAGGTCTTTTTCCTGCGATTTTCTGATATACATAAGGCTTCCTCTCTCATGATAAACTGACAGCTTTCCTGCTGCCGTCTTTTCTCCGGCTAAAAAACGTCTCCCATGCATCTTACCACAGGGAAGGTTCTTTAGGCCATAAAAAACAGGACCGGCCATGCCGGTCCTGCATTCAGTTTTTTCATTATTCGGGCTGCTCTCAGAGGAGCGCTCTCTTCCGGTCAGTCATCCTCTTGATCGGACTCTCTTTCCAGGATCTTTCCCGTCAGAGCGTCTATAGAGTATTCGTACTCCATGCCGCCCGCCGTAAATTCGATCTCATACTGGGCCGGATCGTCCCCGTCCGCCTTTTCGAATCTGGCCTTTTCCATGATGACGCCGGTTTCATCGTATCCCGCATCCGAAAGGGCGATGGCCTTTGCCTCATCCACTGTAAGAAAGCCCCCTGCCTCTGCCCTTTCCCGGGCCGCTTCGGCTTCTTCCAGGGCAGCCTCTTCCGCGGCTTCCTTATTTTCCTGCAGGGCCTTTTCCAGAGCTTCCTCCTTTGCCCTGTCCTCTTCCGTCCGGTCTTCTGCAGGCACCGGGGCCTGTATTTCATCCCGGGAAGAGGATACGATCTTCCCGTCGGATGCCAGAATGTCGTAGTCATAGGAGACGGTGCCGGAAGAAAATTCCACGTCGTAGACATACTGACCGTCGTCATATTCCAGAAGGGTGCCCTGCATCAGGGCCTCTTCCCGGCTTACGCCGGCGTCATCCAGAGCGATCTCCTCCGCTTTTTCCTCTCCGATCACCTTTGCGCTCAAGCCGGAGCGCCCCGTTGCCGCATAGCCTGTCAGTCCGATCAGGGCTGCGCCCAGGACCATTCCGATTCCAAGATACAGTTTCTTCATAGCGTTTACCTCTCTCTCTTCTTTTTCTTCCTGTTTCTGTTCTGTCTTTATCATGCAGGGCGGAGATTAAAGAAAAATGAGAGTTCTGATTTTTTTAAAGCCGTCTCAGAGATCCTCTTCCGGATCCGAAGGCTCCCGGTCCAGCTGCTCCTGCCTTTTCCTGTAGGCTGCGGCAGAGACGGACAGGGTCGCAAAGATCAGGATAAAGGTGAAGATAAAGCCCATCAGGGCCGCAGACGAAGAGACCTTCACTGACCCTCCGGACCGTCTGTAGATGGTCAGGAATGAAAATGCCGCGACGGCAGCTGCTCCCGCAGCGGAAAAAAAAAGGCTGACCCCGGGCTCCGGTCTGTAATTTCTCGACCAGATGCCTTTTCTCATGCAGGCAATGGTCAGGTACAGGGCCAGGACCATGAAAAGGATCCATTCCCCGGCCACCTGGTCAAAGGAATTGTCCATAAAGTAAAGCTGTACAAAGATGGATGCCAGAAGGCCCCAGAAGGCCAGCCAGCAGCCGACATGTTCAATTTTCAGAAGATCATTTTCGGGTTCCTCCCAGAATAAATCGTTCAGTGTGACGCCAAGTGCTCTGCAGATATCGATACACAGCTTTATGGACGGATTGAACTCCCCGGCTTCGATCAGACCAATGGTCTGTCTGGTGACGCCGGCCTTTTTTGCCAGATCTGTCTGCGACATTTCCAGTTCGATCCGCCGGAATTTCATCTTAAGGTTGCGCATGCGTATTACCTCCCTGTTTCCTTATGATGTAAAGTATATATTGCATATGACTTCTATATTTTTTGTATGCACACAAAAAGTGGCATAATAATTCTCCGGCCTTTTCGTCAGGGGGCAGGCGGACACGGGCGGCACGTAAAAAAGCCCGCCGGGGCGTTCTGAGAAAAACGCCTCTGACGGACTTATGCTCCGTATCTGAAAAAGCAGGCGGAAACCGGGCATACCGGGATCATTTTCCGCCGGGAAGAAATACCCTGAAAAGAGACCCTTTTCCCGTACGGCTCTCCAGGGATACATTTCCCCCGTGGGTCAGAGCGATCTGGCGGACCATGGAAAGGCCAAGACCGCTTCCCGGGCCGGATCTGGCCGCGTCTCCCCGGTAAAAGCGGTCAAATACCTTTTTCTGCTCCGCCGGAGGAATGCCCGGGCCGTCGTCCTCCACTTCCAGAAAGATCCCCTCCTCCTTCCGGTAAAGCCGGACCCATATGTGCCCCTTCTCTCTTCCGTAGCGGCAGGCATTGGAAATCAGGTTGGAGGCCATGCGAAGGAGCAGCTCTTCGTTTCCCCGCACTCTGATTCCCCGGCCGATCTGCGCCGTCAGAGAAATGTCCTTTTCCATGACAAGGTCCATATCCCGGCACAGCTCTTCCAGTGTGCCGCTCAGGTCCACCTCCTCCATGGGATAGCGGTCAGTCTTTCTTTCCATGCGGGAGAGGCTCAGCATATCTTCGATCAGGGCAGACATACGGCTGCCCTGGCGGCGGATGAGGACAAGGGCCTCTTTATACTCCTGCGCGGAAAGATCTTCCTCCAGGGCCAGCTGGCACTGGGCCATGATCACGGCAAGGGGCGTCCGAAGCTCGTGGGAGGCATCGGAGGTAAATTTCTTTTCCGCCTCGAAGGACTCTTCCAGGCGTTCGAACATGGCGTCATAGGCGCCTGCCATGCGGTGGAGCTCGTCTCCTCCTTCGGAAAGGCCGATCCTCTGCCCCAGGTCATCGCCTCTGCTGATCCTCTCCGCCGTCCCTATGATCCGGCGCACGGGCAGAAGGGACCGGTCCGCGATCAGGTATCCCACAGGCAGGCCCACCAGTAGAAGAAGGGGAAGAATGATCAGAAGATAACGGATGATGGCGTCCAGTTCCCTTTCTCCCTGTACGGAAGGCACCATGCCCCTGAGGAAGAGCCCCTCCAGGTTTTCTCCCGAAAGGGCCCTGTCATAGATGTACCAGGTGATGGAACCCAGTTTCTTTTCTCTTACCTGCCCGTCCAGGAAAGTCCTTCTTTCTTCCTCTGTCATGCCCCGGGCTATGGGGTTTTCCCCGTACAGAAGGGTCCCGTCCTCCCTGCACAGGGCCGTGGTGATGCCTCCTGCGGACTTTAAAAAGTCGTCCTCCACCTCCAGAGCCCCTCCTTTATAGGGGATATGAAGGAGGGTGTCGGAGCTTTGTCCCCCTTCCGTTCCCGACGGAAGGTATCCGATCTCGTCATAGTTCTGGGCCACTGTCCTGACCAGATCATTTTGAAGGCTCTTCATCATGACCCCCCTGGCGACCATGAAAAATGCCATATAGGTAAAAAGGACCAGGACCCCCAGAAGGGTCCCGATCCACAGGGTGATCTTTGTGCGAAGAGAAAGATTTTTTAGCATGCCTCCCCCTTTCCGGAGCCTCTCCCCGGCTCAGCCTTCCCGCAGGACATAGCCGCTGCCCCGCACGGTATGGATCAGTTTCTTTCCGGGATCCCTATCCAGCTTCTTTCTGAGATACCGGATATATACGTCTACCACGTTGGTCCCGCCCTCGTAGTCGAAGTCCCAGATATGGTTCTCGATCTTCTCCCTGGAAAGTACGATCCCACGGTTGAGCATCAAATATTCCAGAAGCTTATATTCCCTGGAGGTAAGGGAGATCTCCTCTCCCCCTCTGGTCACCCTGTGGGATGCCGTATCCAGAGTAAGGTCCCCCACCTTTAAAACGTTGTCCGCCATGGCAAAGCGGGGCCTTGTCATGCTGCGGACCCTGGCCATGAGCTCCTCGAAGGAAAAGGGCTTTACCAGATAGTCGTTGGCTCCGCTGTCCAGTCCCTTTACCCTGTCCGAAACGGAGTCCCTGGCCGTCAGGAAAAGAACAGGAGTCATATCTCCCCCGGATCTGAGGGCGGAAAGGACCGCATAACCGTCCGCCCCGGGCATCATGATATCCAGCACGATCCCGTCGTAGTCCGCCGCCGAGAGGGCATCCAGGGCTTCCTGCCCGTCCAGGCAGCTGTCCACGGAGTAGCCCTGGGACCGCAGTTTCTTGCAGATCAGCATGTTCAGGTCTTTTTCGTCTTCCGCCACCAGAATTCTCATTTTCCCTTCCTCCTTCCTGCCCAAAAACCGGATGCTTCCTTATAGATATTATAATCGAAAAAAATGAGAAACAGATGAGAAAAGGCGCCTTCCGTACGGCTTCGCGAAAGGTGCCTTACTTGCTTTTCTTCCTGTCTTTATCTTTTACTTCCGGGCTTTCTTTTTCCGGATCAGCCAGAAGGCATAGGCCGCTTCCATGACCAGAAGGACCAGAAAGACGGCGATCACGGGAATGGGCGTGGTATTTCCCCCCGGGAAGATATGGCTGGTCAGGTCCACGGCCAGATGGGCCAGGATCACGGCAAAGAGGTCCCCGCTTACGATATAGACGGCCCCCAGGACCAGGCCTACCACGAAGGCATAGCCCGTCTGGATCAGGGTCTGCAGGGGCGCTCCTCCCACCGCGTTGGTAAGGTGCACCAGGGCAAAGACCGCAGCGGAAAGGACCAGGGCAGGCAAAGGGCCCTGCCCCGCCTTTTCCAGGTCGTGGATAAAGATCTCCCGAAAGATGATCTCCTCAAAGACAGCGGGCGCGGCTGCAGTGATCAGGATCCCCAGATCCGGCGCCGTCATATTTCCTCCGCCCGTTAAAAAGCAGTTGATAACGTTCCACAGGGCAAAGCCCAGGGCCGGCAGCATGATGACAAGGCCCGAAAAAAGTTTCTCCGGCCTGAAAGCCCTGATAAAGACAAGGAACAGGACCAGGGCCGCAGCCAGCCGTCCAAAGCTCGAAGAGATCTCCGGCGGCGCATAGGTAAGGACCTGCAGAGGCACCATGAAGATCAGGGCAAGGACAAAAGCCGCGATGATCAGTATGATTTCAAAGATCACCGGATGCCGGTATGCAAATTTAAACATGGTCTTAAATTCCTCCCAAATGAATTTTTACCCCAGAGCGGGAACTCTTCCCCGCAAAAAGCCTGTTGCGGAGATGTTCTTTTTCTGTATACTAAAGCTTGCAGCTCCCATACATCTTCCGCTTCCGGAAGACCATTTTTTCAAGACGCAGCAGACCATTATGAAACAGATCTCTTCAGACAGCGGCGCACCTGCCGTGAATACCCGTTTTCTGGGCACAGCCGCCATGCTGGCCGCTTCCCTCTGTTTTTCCACAGGAGGGCTTCTAATAAAGCTGATCCCCTGGAATCCCCTGGCCATCAACGGGGTCAGGAACCTGATCGCCTGCCTGGTGATTGGGCTCTATATCCGGATCCTGGGACACAGACTGAAATTCAACCTGACGGTCCTTATGGGGGCTGTCTCCATGGCTGGGGTCACCACCCTCTTTGCCATGGCCAACAAGCTGACCACTGCCGGCAATACCATCATTCTCCAGTATACGGCGCCGGTCTGGATCGTGATCCTCATGTTCCTTTTCTTCGGAAAAAGACCGGACCGCAGGGCCCTTCTCTCCATCCTTTTCGTCCTGACCGGCATCCTCTGCTTTTTCTTCGAAGGCCTCTCCACCGGCAGGTGGCTGGGCGATTTCCTGGCCCTTTTATCCGGCATCTTTTACGCCGGGGTCTTCATGCTGAACAGCTTTGAAAAGGGCGACGCCCTCTCCTCCGTCTTTTTCGGCCAGCTCGCCTGCGGGGTCTTCCTCTCTCCCATGGTCATTGGGGAGAGCGACTTTTCCCTTCCTGTCCTTGCGGCCGTATTTGTCCTGGGCGCCGTCCAGGTGGGCCTGGCCTACATCTTCTTTACCACCGGAACCAAATATACGGATCCGGTCACGGCGTCCATCATCAACGCCATAGAGCCCATCCTGAACCCCATCCTGGTGGCCGTCTTCTATAAGGAGATGCTGGGAAGGCTGTCCCTCTTCGGGGCTGCCATCGTCATCTGCGGCATTCTTTACTACAATCTCATGAGCATCAATAAGGCCGGATCCTGAAAGGGAGTCCGGCTCTTTTTATCCCCGGATCTTACTTTTCTTCTTTCATCCGGAAAATCCGGATCGCTCTTTCCGCGTCCGCTTCCATGGCTTTCTGAGCACTGAAGGCCAGGTCGTGGAAAAAGGTAACGTCTTCCTTTTCCAGCATGTCCCTTACAGCGGATGTACCGGCTTTTGCCATGTAGCTGTAATAGTTGATCTTCCGAAGGCCGCAGGCGATCCCTTTCCTGTAATCCTCGGGGCTTACCCCGCTTCCCCCGTGCATGACCAGGGGAAGGCCCGTTTTTCGGGAGATCTCCCTGACCCTTTCAAAATCCAGCACAGGCTTTGCCTTATAGATCCCGTGGGCCGTGCCGAAGCTGGGGGCCAGGGCGTCTATGCCCGTCTCCCGGCAGAAGGCCGCCGCCTGATCCGGATCCGTATAGACAGGGCCGGCGGCGGGGCCGCTTCCCCCTTCTCTGGATGCCATGGCGCCGATCTCCGCCTCCAGGCCGCAGGAATAGCCCCGGATCATTTCCGCCGCCTTCCTGGTATTTTCCGCGTTTTCCTCATAAGGCAGGGTGCTGCCGTCGTACATGACCCCGGTAAAGCCGATCTCCAGAGCCCTTTCCATGTAGGAGAGGGTCTCGCAGTGATCCAGATGGACGCAGACCGGAACGGAAGATTTCTCCGCCAGAAGGACCATCACCGGCCCTATGACCTTAAGGGGCGATATTTCTTCGTGGAGCTGGGCGTGGGACAGGATGACGGGCTCGCCAAGCTTTTCCGCCGCGTCCAGGACCGCGTTTATACACTCCAGGTTGGGCGTATTGAAGGCCCCTACGGCACATTTTCTTTTTTCTGCCATGGCCAGGATCTCATTTAAATTTACAAGCATTTCTGCCTCCCTGCGGGTTCTTTGCCGCTTTGTTTCACTTCTGTTAAAGGTTCCTTTTCCTGTACATTGTACAGCACATGCAGGCAGAACGTGAATACGGATCCCGCTCTTTTTAAGGAGATCCGGGCACAGAAACGCCGGGAGACCACCTTTAAACGGGTGATCTCCCGGCGTATTCATTTCTTATCGAATCCTGTCAGGATCATGCATTTTCCTTATTCTTCCATGCCCACCAGATGGAATTTCTGCTTGGGAGAATAAGTGGTGTGCAGGAGCTTTTCAGCGATCTCGCTTCCGGGCTCGCCCAGGAACTCATCATAGAGCTGCTGAATCTGGGAGTTGTCCATGGAAACACGTTTCTGTTTGAAGCGGTCCTCGTCGTAGAGGGCTTTCATTCTGCGGTCCTTGTAGGTATAGCCGATCCTGCCGTGTTTCTTTCTGGCAGAAACGATGGACTGGCCGCCGCCGTTGATGCAGCCGCCGGGGCATCCCATGACCTCGATGAAGGTATACTTGGAGATACCGGCGCGGACATCCTCCAGAAGAGGCTTTGCGCATGTCATGGAGGAGGTGATGGCGATCCAGATCTTTGTGCCGTTCAGGTCGATCTGAGCTTCCTTGACGCCTGCCATGCCGCGGCATTCCATGAAGTCTACTCTTTCAAGAGGCTTGCCGTCCAGCTTCTGCTTGACGGTACGAAGGGCTGCTTCCATAACGCCGCCGGTAGCGCCGAAGATGACGCCTGCGCCGGTGTATTCGCCCAGAAGGTCCTGATCGAATGCTTCGTCTTCCAGAGCATCCAGATCGTCCATGCCGTACATCTTGATCAGACGGCCGGCTTCTCTTGTGGTCAGAACAGCATCCACGTCCTGGTACTCGCCGGTATGGAGCTCGGGCTTTCTGGCCTCGGACTTCTTGGCGATGCAGGGCATGATGGAAACGACGAAGATCTTGGAAGGATCTACGTTGTGCTTTTCGGCCCAGTAGGTCTTGCAGATAGCACCGAACATCATATGAGGGGACTTGGCGCTGGACAGATGAGGCAGCAGCTCAGGATACTCATACTCGATGTAGCGGACCCATCCGGGTGAGCAGGAGGTGAACATGGGCAGGGTGCCGCCCTCTGTCACTCTCTTAAGGAGCTCGGTGCCTTCTTCCATGATGGTCAGGTCGGCGCCGAAGTTGGTGTCATAGACTCTGTCGAAGCCGCAGCGCTTAAGAGCTGCTACCATCTTGCCGGTGACCAGGCTGCCGATGGGCATGCCGAACTCTTCGCCCAGGGAAGCGCGGACTGCAGGAGCAGTCTGGCAGATGACGACCTTGTCGGGATCGTTGATGGCTTCGATGACTTCGTGGATCTCTTCCTTCTCTGTCAGAGCGCCTACAGGGCAGGCAATGACACACTGACCGCACTGCATGCAGTTGACGTCGTTGAAGGAGCCGTTGTAGATCGGTCCGCAGATGGTCTTGAAACCGCGGTTCTGCAGGCCCAGGATGCCGATGCCCTGCACGTTCTGGCAGGTACCGATGCAGCGCTCGCAGAGCACGCACTTGGATGTATCACGAACGATGCCCCAGCTGGCGTCCTCGAAGGTAGGCGGTGTATGCTCGCCTTCGAAGCGGTTCTGGCGGATGCCCAGCTCGGCGCACAGCCTCTGCAGCTCACAGTTGGTGTTGCGCTTGCAGGAGAGGCAGTTCTTGTTGTGGTTGGACATGATCAGCTCGACAGTGGTCTTGCGTCCGCGGATGGCTCTCTCGGAGTTGGTCCATACTTCCATGCCTTCGGAAACAGGAGTGGTGCAGGCAGACAGCAGAGCTCTTGCGCCCTTGACTTCCACCAGGCAGACACGGCAGGCGCCGGAACGGATCACGTTCTTTAAGTAGCAGAGTGTGGGGATCTGAATTCCCGATTTGTTCGCGGCTTCCAGAATGGTGTCGCCTTCTTCGGCCGTTACGAACTGATTATTGATTTTAATATGAACTTCAGCCATAGCATGCCCTCCTGATTAATGACGTTCCACGGCACCGAAGCGGCAGTTGCTCAGGCACAGACCGCACTTGATGCACTTGGTGGAATCGATCTTGTATACTTCCTTGCCCGGTTTGCCGGTGATCGCCTCTGCAGGGCAGTTGCGCGCGCAGATGGAGCAGGCACGGCACTTGGTGGGATTGATGGAGTATGTCAGCAGGTTCTTGCATACGTGGGCAGGGCAGCGCTTCTCCAGGATGTGAGCTTCATACTCGTCCCTGAAATAGCGGAGCGTGGAAAGGATGGGGTTGGGAGCTGTCTGGCCAAGGCCGCACAGAGCGGTATCCTTGATCTCGTTGCAGAGCTCTTCCATCTCGTCCAGCATTTCCATGGTGCCTTCGCCGTCGGTGATCTTGGTCAGCATTTCCAGAAGGCGCTTGGTACCGACACGGCAGGGAGTGCACTTGCCGCAGGATTCGTCACAGATGAATTCCATGTAGAATCTTGCCACGTCTACCATGCAGTTGTCTTCATCCAGAACGATCATACCGCCGGAGCCCATCATGGAGCCGGCTGCGATCAGGTTCTCGTAGGTAATAGGAGTATCCAGTTCCTTTTCGGTCAGGCATCCGCCGGAAGGACCGCCGGTCTGGACCGCCTTGAACTTCTTGCCGCCGGGGCATCCGCCGCCGATGTCATAGATGATCTCGCGGAGGGTGGTGCCCATGGGGATCTCCACCAGGCCGGTGTTGTTGATCTTGCCGCCCAGAGCGAAGACCTTGGTGCCCTTGGACTTGCCCATGCCGATGGCAGAGTACCATTCGGCACCCTTTCTCAGGATCATGGCGATGTTGGCGATGGTCTCGACGTTGTTGATGGATGTGGGCTTGCCCCATACGCCTGCTACGGCAGGGAACGGAGGCTTGGGAGAAGGCATGCCGCGCTTGCCTTCGATGGAAGCGATCAGGGCTGTCTCTTCACCGCATACGAATGCGCCTGCGCCCAGACGGATCTCCAGATCGAAGTCAAAACCGGAACCGAAAATGTCCTTGCCAAGGAAGCCCAGCTCTTCCGCTTCCGCGATGGCGATGCGGAGTCTGGATACGGCGATGGGATACTCTGCACGGATATAGATATAGCCGTGGTGAGCGCCTACCGCATAAGCCATGATGGCCATACCTTCCAGGATGGCATGAGGGTCGCCTTCCAGGATGGAACGGTCCATGAATGCACCGGGATCGCCTTCGTCGGCGTTGCAGATGACGTACTTCTCATGGCCGGGCTGGTTCTTTTCGAACTGCCACTTGACGCCGGTAGGGAAGCCTGCGCCGCCGCGGCCTCTGAGGCCGGAAGCCTTGACTACGTCGATGACTTCCTGAGGGCTCATGGTCTTCAGGCACTTGTACAGAGCCTGATAGCCGCTGACGCCGATGTACTCGTAAATGTTCTCGGGGTTGATCTTGCCGCAGTTGCGAAGGGCAATACGGTGCTGCTTCTCATAGAAGCCGATCTTTTCGATGTCGTAGATCTTTCCGCCGGTCTCCTTGTCGATGTCGAACATCTGCATGTCGCGGATGATGTTGCCGCCGATGACATGCTCCTGGATGATCCTGTCGGCATCCTGGGGTTTGACATGGGTATAGAAAACGCGGTCAGGGAAAATAGCGACGATGGGGCCCTTCTGGCAGAGACCGAAGCATCCTGTCTTGATGATGCGGACCTTGTCCTCCATTTCGTGCTCTTCCACCAGTTCTTCCAGTCTTTCAAGAAGCTTGGCGGATTCGCCGGCGGTACAGCCGGTACCGGAGCAGACCAGGATGTTGAAGAGCTGGTCGTCGTCTGTCAGTTCGATGTTGCCCTGCAGTCTCAGATGCAGGTACTTCTTCTCGGCTTCCTTTACGGTATTGAGCTGTTCAATGGTTGTGATTCTTTCTCTCATGCCTTGGCCCCTCTTTCTGCAAGAATGATCTTGCGCAGTTCATTGGTGAAAGAGTTGCCCATAAGAGCATTGCCGTATACCTTGCCGTCGATGATGCAGACAGGGGCAAGGCCGCAGGCTCCCAGGCACCTGGTGGCGTCCAGAGAGAAGAGGCCGTCTGCAGATGTCTTGTTGACAGCTGCGCCTGTCATCTTCTCAACACGGTCGACCAGCTGCTGTGCGCCCTTGACGTAGCAGGCTGTTCCCAGGCAGACATTGATGACATGCTTGCCCTTGGGTTCTGTGGTGAACTGAGAGTAGAACATGACAACACCGTAGACTTCCGCTACGCTGGTGCCAGTGGCCTCTGCGATCTTCTCCATGGCTTCAAAAGGAATATAGCCCAGTTCGTTCTGGACCTCATGAAGCATTTCGATGCAGGGACCCGCCTGATTTCTGTGCCTGGCAACGATCTCGTCGATCTTGCCAAGCGCATCCCCATTTAATTTAGCCATAAACACTCCTTTATGTTTCTCATTTCAGAGCAGGGTCCCCTGCGATGGCCCTTATGGTCATCCATCAGGTCGCACTGCTCCAATTTATCGTTTGTCCTTTCAGTATACCCCCTGCAGGGGACTTCTGACAATTCAAATTCACAAACAAAAAATGAAGGTTTGTTAGTCATTTTGCCAAAAATCCAGAGGAAAAAGGTGAAAATTGCACAAAAACAGGCCTGCCTTCAGGGAGAGACAGGCCTGTTTCACAGTAAAAAAATGCATTTCCGTCCTTCCGGCTCCTTCAGTCCAGGATCCTTTCCGGCTGCCAGTTCAGGAAGTCCCCGGAGACCAGGCGGTAGTAGATCCCGTGGAAGGAGCCCTGGATGCTGTCGTGAAAGCGGTCCTTTCCGTGGGAGTGGGCGTAGACCACCTGCTCAACGCCGTATTCCTCCGCCATTCTGGTAAAGACGCTCTCCTCCTCCAGGATGTTGGTGGGGGGATAGTGAAGGAACATGACCATGCGGCGGCAGCCTGCGCCCCGCGCGGCCTCCAGGGATTCCCTGAGTCTCCCCGCTTCCCTGTCCACCAGCTTTTTTGCATGGGCCAGGGCCGTTTCGTCCAGGCCCACGATCCGCCGGTTCCTGTCCAGATAGAAGGGGCCTTCAAAGGTAAAGCCCTTGGTCCCCACCAGGGCGATGTCCTTATACATATAGAAGTTTCCCTGAAGGAAGGACATCTTTCCCTGATAGATCTCATTCAGTTCCGCCGTTTTCCGGATCCCCCAGAACATGTCGTGGTTGCCCCGGGTCAGGATCTTCCTGCCCGGCAGACAGGCTATATAATCCAGATCCATCTCCGATTCCTTAAGGTTCCTGCCCCAGCTGTGGTCTCCCACCAGGACCAGGGTATCATCCTCATCTATGGTCCTGAGGCAGTTTCTCAGAAAACGTTCTTCGTGATTCTTCCAGACAGGGTCATGGAGCTGGCCCGGGGCCTTGAGCTCCGACTGATAGTGGAGATGCAGATCTCCGATCGCGTACAGTGCCATAAGGTCAGGCTCCTGTCACCTGGATCTGGCAGGACCGCATGGTCTCTAGGGCGGCCAGATGCTTTTCGGGCGTCACGCCGGCGCAGCAGGATGCGTCCACAGAGATCTTTACTTCCGGCATAAAGGCCTTAAGGAGCAGGGCGTTGGATGCCACGCAGATATCCGTGCAAAGGCCCACCAGCTCCAGTTCGATCTCTTCCTTTTCGGAAAGCTCCCTAAGGTCCGCCGCCAGGGCAGTGCTGCCGAAGGTGGGCTTTTCATAGATCTCTGCGCCTTCAAGAAGGGCAGCGATATCGCTGCGGATCTTCCATCCTTCCGATCCCTTAATGCAGTGGGGGACGGGCAGATATCTGCCTTCCTGGGTCTCCATGTAGTTTTCGCCGTGGGTATCCATGGTGGCGATCACATTTTCCGGGGCATAGGAGCGGATCTTGTCCTTTACCGCCTCCACGACGGAAACGGCTTCCTTTGTTCCCAGAGCCGCGTCTATAAAGTCATTCTGCATATCGATGACGATCAGGATCTTTCTCATTTTGACCTCCTAAATCAGATGCCCGGCGGATATATACGCTTGGGCACAGCCAGAGCCGGAGCCTGTCCCTCAGGGGCAGCCGGCCCGTTCGTTTTTTCAAAAATATCACGCAGGAGGAGCAAATGCAACGTTCCTTTTCCGCCTCCGGGACAGTCGGAAGTAAGTTACTGTCCCTGCATGAGTACCACCAGGGCTTTCCCATTGTCCACAGATCCTATGATGGCCAGAGGCTTCCCGTCCTTATAGAGGTAATACAGAGTGCTGCCGTCAGCTGTCTCTTCGCTGTAAGTCACACCATCCTTTACCATCACATACAGCAGGTAGTTGTTGATGACAGATCCGTCTCCCGTAAAAGTAAATTTATACCCTGTCAGGCCGTTCATATCTGCCGGTCCAAGATCGTACTGATAGACGTCCAGGGCATCCGGCCGCAGCAGCTCCGGTGCTTCATCAAAATAGTCAGATCCCGATGCGGCCGTTCCGCTGCCGGAGCTTTCTTCTCTGTCATAACCGCCGGAATGAAAGGTGAAGGTGTTTTCGGAGATCTCTATATCCGCTCCGCTTTCGTTCAGCTGGGCCAGCAGGTAGCCCAGGGCCTTTTCCGTCACCTGCATCTCCTTAGCGCAGGCTTTCAGATCCGGGATATTGAAGTGATATTCATAGCGGGAAGGATCCCTCGCTCCTGTCTCACGGACGGATTCCAGTTCCAGAAGAGGAGAGACCACATCATCCAGAGTAAAATCGCCGTACAGGAAATACCTGGCGGCATTCTGTGCATAGGGGAGATACTCACTGTAGCTGTCCGCCACATGGCCCAGCACATATTCCGATACGATGGTCCAGCTCTCATTATGGCCTCTTTCCGAGGAATTGCCCCAAATCAGAGCTCCCAGCTTCCGGTAAAGGGCACCGTCCTTTACCGTACCTTCCTTATTGGCGGGGCTGTGCACCCAGTCCCTGTCTTCCGTTAAAAGGAGCAGATCCTCATAGGAGCCGCCCTCCAGGTCTTCCCCGGTCAGACTGACAGCCGTCATGTAGGCTTCATAAGCAGTCGTTTCTCTCTTCTTCCCCTTTTCCGTGTCATAGGCGTAACCAAGAAAATCCTCAAAAGTATTACTTCCAGACCCTGCCTTGAAAATCACATTCATCATGATTTCTTTATCTGTATAGGGAAGCCAGTAAGTGGGAACGCCGGTCTGGTCCGTTTCCTTAATGTACTTCCGCCGGACACCTGCAAACTCCGCTTCCAGGATCTCAATTTCTTCTTCCGGCAGCGTATATTCAAAAAAAGAGCCCAGATAAGAGGTTATGTCGCCTTCCCCCCTCTGTGATTCGTCCAGGATTTCATAGTTGATGATTACAGCATCATCACCGTTTACAAAAGCAGCATCCACCAGTCTCCCGTCGGTCATAAGTTCCTCTTCTGCAGAATCATAGCCCAGGGAAGCAGCTGTCTCTTTCCTGTCCATGGGCTCCCACTCCCCGGGAAATTCCAGAGTAAAACCGAATTCCGAGATATAGGACTGTCCGGAGATCTCTCCGCCCCGGGAAAGCAGGGCATCATACTGTCCCTCTGTCCCTTCATTCTCTCCCGCATCTTCCTCTGCCTCTTTCCCGGACGGCGTCTCTGTTTCCGACTTCTGTCCGCATCCTGTCTGCAGCATCCCCAGCATGCTTACTGCCAGGATCAATCTGAATATCTTCCTCTTCATTCTTTTCCCCTTTCCTTATTGACTCTCATTTTCCTGTTCTGCGGCCTGCGGAAAAAGAAACATCAGACCGGAACAGGACCTGTGTTAAAAATTATAGAGGAAAGGGCTTTCCAAATGGTCGCTGTAACGGCGACACTTCCATGCTCCGGTTCCCGTAATATGAAAAAAACACAGACACCCGGCAGGTGTCTGTGTCCGCATTTCTTTCTTATTGATTACTTTCTTTTCTTCCGGAACATAAAGTATCTGACGAAATTGATGCCGATCTTATAGGGCAGGGGACGCAGGGCTCTGTCCGCTTCCGCCAGCTTTTCCCGGATGGGTATGTTCTGGGGACAGTGCTTTTCGCACTTACCGCACTTCACGCACTGGCTGGCAAAGGCCGGCTCCCTGGTAAGGCCCACGGTCTGGGCGAACTGGAAGCGCCCAAGGCTCTTGGACTCCGTATACATGGCGTTGTAGCAGCGGAAGATCCCGGGGATATCCACCCCTTTGGGGCAGGGCATGCAGTAGCGGCAGCCGGTGCATCCCACCTTTTCCTTTGCCCGGATCTCTCTTTTGACTTCCTCCAGGACAGCGAAATCCTCCTGGGTCATGAGCCCCGCTTCCGCTTCGGATGCCACCCGGCAGTTCTCTTCTACCATTTCCAGAGAGTTCATGCCGGAGAGGACCACTGTGACCTCCTTCTGGTCATAGAGCCAGCGAAGGCCCCATTCCGCGGGAGACCAGCCTCTGCCGCTCTTTTTCATGACGTCCAGAGCTCCCTGGGGCAGCATGTTCACCAGCTTTCCTCCCCGGAGGGGTTCCATGATCATGACGGCCATGCCCTTTTGGGCGGCGGCCATAAGGCCCTCCCTGCCGGCCTGGGCCACCTCGTCCAGGTAGTTGTACTGGATCTGGCAGAAGTCCCAGTCATAGTCGTTTAAGATCTTCAGGAAGTTTTCGGTATTGCCGTGGTAGGAAAAGCCGATGTTTTTGATGGCGCCGGATGCCTTCTTCCCGGCGATCCAGTCTATGATCTCCGCCTTTTTGAGGCTCTCCCACATGGCCACGTCCGTCATGTGGTGCATGAGATAATAATCGATATAGTCCGTCCGGAGACGGGCCAGCTGCTCGCCGAAGTACTTATCCAGAGAAGCCCTGGACCCGATCAGATACTGGGGCAGCTTGGTGGCCAGATGGATCCTTTCCCGGATCCCGTTCTTTTCGAAGATTTGTCCCAGAAGCTCCTCGCTCCCGGGATAAATGTATGCCGTGTCAAAATAGTTGACGCCGGCTTCAAAGGCGGAGAGGATCTCCTGCTCCGCCTTTTCCGTGTCTATACTGTTTCCCTTTTTAGTAAAACGCATGCAGCCAAAACCCAGTATCGACAGTCTGTTTCCGTACCTGTCCTGTCTGTATTGCATAGGGAACCCTTTCCGCTGCCCCGCAGCCGGAATAAAAAATGTCTGCCTGCTTAGTCTTCCACAGACACCAGCTCGATGGTAAAGTTCAGTTCCTTGCCGGCCATCTCGTGGTTGGCGTCGAAGGTAATGAAGTTCTCGTCCTTGGCGGTCACGGTCACGGGGAAGGGCTGGCCTGCTCCGTTGGCCAGATAGGCCTTGTCGCCGGGCTTTAAGTTCTCGGAACCGGGAAGCTGACTGACTTCCAGAGTAAAGATGGCTCTGGGATCCACGGGGCCGTAGGCCTCTTCGGGCATCAGATGCACGTTTACGATCTGGCCGATCTCCATGTCGGCCACTGCCCTGTCAAAGCCGTGAATCATCATGCCCACGCCGCAGACAAAGTCCAGAGTCTCGCCTCTGTCATAGGAGGAGTCGAACTGGGTTCCGTCGTTGAGGGTGCCTCTGTAGTGGACCTTCACGTTCTTTCCCACGTTCTTTCCTTCCATGGTATAGGCAGGGCCGCCTCCGCAGCATCCGCCGCAGCCGCCGGCTTCCTCACAGCCGCCGCACTCTTCATCGTCTCCGCCGCAGCATCCGCCTTCTTCTTCGCCGTGGTGGCCGCAGCATCCGCCTTCCTCTTCGCTGTGGTGGTGGTCGTGATGGTCGCAGTTTGCGCCGGTGTCCACCAGCTCGCCCTTCAGATAGGCTTCCACTGCCTCGTCGCAGCTGCCGGAAGCGCCTGCGCATACTTCAACGCCGGCGCTCTGCAGGGCGTTTAAAGCGCCGCCGCCCAGGCCGCCGCAGATCAGGACCTGCACGCCGCCTTCCGCCAGAAGACCTGCCAGGGCACCGTGGCCGATGCCGTTTGAACCGATGATCTCGCTGGAGACTACTTTTCCGTCTTCTACATCGTATACTTTAAAATTCTCTGTTCTTCCGAAATGCTGGAAGATATTGCCGTTATCATAGGTAACTGCTATTTTCATTAAAAATCCTTTCCTTTGGAAATAAAAATGTTGCTTTCCCATGGTAACACACCAGCTTCGTTAGTAAAAGAGAAATAAAGTATCTTTTTCTTATATGCAGGATCTTTACAGTCCGTCCTGCTTTTCTGTCATGGTCTTACCAGCCAAAGAGGAATTCATCCGGGTCCCGCAAAAAACCTGCCTTTCTTTGTCTCCTCATGTTTCATACACCAGTCTTCGATCACTATTCCAGCGTACAAAGGCCTGCATGAGAATGACAGGGCCTTTCTCTGCCCGAAGCAGGAATTCCCCTGCGCAGGCCGGCACGATAAAGGTCTCGGCGTAGTGCACTTCAAAAGTAGGAAAACTTCCGCCTATGCTCTCAATAAGGCAGGCGTCTCCTTCCACCAGATTCAGCATATTGACGCTGCCGTGGCATGAGACCCTGACCTTAGCTCCCTTCTCAATAAAAAGCCGCCTGGTCTCTATGGGCTCCAGCTGGTGAAGGCCCGTATGCTCTTCGGTAAATCCCTTCTCCTTCCTGAGGACTTTTGTCCGGTTCACCAGGTTTTCCATGACCCAGTCTGTCCGCCTCTCCTTAAGGACCTTCTCTCCCCTCTCAATGTTGATGGGCCTGGGCTTTCCGTCCATTCCCAGCCTCCCCCAGTCCCAGAGCTTGAAGGTAAAGATAAAGGGGGTGGCGCTGATTTCCAGCACCATGGCGTTCTTCCCCGAGCAGTGGACGGTGCCGGCGGGAATGAGGAAATGGTCGTGCTTTGCGGCCGGGATCTTATTGACATACTTTTCCGCATCGAAGATTTCCTCTCCGGCCTGCGCCCGCCTGAGAGCGCGGAACATCTCCTCCTTGTCCGCGTCTTCCTTAAGGCCCAGGTAGACGCAGGCTCCCTCCCCGGCGTCCAGGATGTAGTAGGACTCGTCCTGGGTATAGGCCATGCCGAATTCAGAGGCAATATACTCCCCGGTGGGATGGACCTGGAGGGACAGATTCTCCCCTCCCATGGTATCCAGGAAGTCGAAGCGGATGGGGAACTCGGCCCCGTAGATATCAAAGACCCTCTTTCCCAGAAGCTGCTCCGGCCGCATCAGGGTCAGGTTCATGGCCGGCATCTCCAGCATAGTCCCCTCCAGGTCAAAGAGGAGGCTGTTCTCCTCCGGGACTCCGTCGAAGCTCCAGGCATAGTTGGGAGCGGACGGGTCCAGGCCGCAGACCTTCTTCATCCACTGGCCGCCCCAGACCCCGGGATCGAAATAAGGGACCAGGCGGAAGGGACCGGATACCTCTTTGTCCAGAAGTCTGTCAAAGAGGCCTGCCGTGATCATGACAAAGTCCCCGTCCCTGGTGCAGTCCATGTAACAGTCCATTTCTTTCAGGCATTTTTCCTTGATCCTGTCGGCAAGGCGCCACTCCAGAAAGTATCCCTGCTTGTATTTTTTAAGGATATCCTCCCCCGGATTCTCTGTAAGGGCGCTGGACATGCCGGAGCGGAAGCGCAGCTGTATCTCCCATCTTGTGATGTCACAGTATACAAGAAGGGCCTTCTTCTTCCCGTCTCCGCCTCCCCTTTTTTCCCGGAGCAGGTCAGCGCAGAGAAGACTGGCTCCGAATCCCCAGACCACTGTCCTGCCCCGGGTAGAACGGATCTTTTCTTCCAGAGCCTTTTTCTTTTCAGGGTCCGCAAAGTCAGAAAGTCCTCCCCGGTACATTCTGCCGAAGACCCTGTCATCCGTAAGGATCTTATCCAGAAGGGGCTGCAGCCTTTCCCGGTCCATAAGCATATCCGAAGCGGAGAAGACCCGGTCCGGGGCAAGGCCCCGGACAAGCTTCATGATCTCCTCTTCCGAGACGCCGGGATAAGTCTCCAGGACCAGGATCCGGCAGTCCCCTGTCATCTCTTCCTTCAGCCTTTCCGGAATGGAAGCTTCCCCCTGAAAGACCGATCCTCCGGTATTCTCCATCTTTTTTGACGGGTATCTGTCATAGCCTGCCATAAAAAACTCCTTTGCCTCCCTGGAGGATCACTATAGAAGCAGGGCCCTGGTAACCAGGGCGCAGAAGGTGCCGAAGATCCCTCCTCCAATTACGTCTGTCAGGTAGTGGACTCCCACATGGATCCTGGAATAGGCCGTAAGCAAAGCCAGGATCATGGCGATGGCCCCTTCCTTTCCCGGCCTTTCCAGAAGGATCAGTATCGCCACGGAAAAGGCGTCCGCCGCATGGGCAGAGGGAAAAGCCAGGTCCTGGGGCCGCCTTACCAGGGGGACCACCTGCTCCATGGTGGCGTAGACCCTGGGCCTTCCGAAAAGCCGCTTTAAGAGCTGGGAAGAGATCAGCCAGGCCGCAAGAGAAGAAACATAGCAGCAGATCCCCAGGGGCCGGCTGGCCTTAAAGAAGCAGTAATAGCCCGCCTGGCAGCACCAGATGACGCCGCCTCCCAGATGGGTCATCAGGATCATGAGAGGATTGGAGATCCGGTTCCTGCACCGGTCCTGGACAAAGAGCATGAGGCCCTCGTCCATCCTCCGAAGTCCCGGACTGTCAAAAAAGGTATTCATAGGAAGTCCTCCGGGAAAAGAAGGGCCTCATGCAGGGCATCCCGCATGAGGCCGGAAAAAGGACATCAGACGATCAGGACGTAGCCCTCTCTTCTGGGGGCAGCCTGGGGCTGCGGGCAGTCCGCATAGCCGAGGGCCAGGGAAGAGACGCCGGTCAGATTTTCCGGAAGGCCCCACTCTTTCAGGAGTTCTTTTCCTTCCGGAGTCTCAAACATCTCTTTGCAGCGGTGGATCCAGCAGGAGCCAAGGCCCGCGGCGTAGGCTGCGTTGACCATGTTTGTGCAGACAGCGGCCCCGTCCAGGGTGTGGGTGTAGCATTTCTCGGTCTCAAAGACCAGGACGACCGTGGGGGCCCCGTAGTAGGGATCCATGCCGGGCTTTCCCAGGATCTGAGCGTTGAGCGCCTTTACCCTCTCCAGATAAGCGGGGGTCTGCACGGCCACGATCTGAACGCCCTGGGTGCCTGCCCCTGTGGGCGCGAAAGTGCCGGCTTCCAGCACGGCTGCAAGCTCTTCCTTCGTGATCTGGTCCTTTTTGAACTGCCGGATGGCTCTCCGGTTCTTTAATACTTCCAGTGCTTCCTGTTTCATATGTACCTCCTGAAACTTCAGATGTGACTCTTCCGCATGCACTGCGGCTGTCTCCATTGTATCATCCGGCGGCGGAAATACCATTTACACATAGGCCCTGTCTGTTACAGGCCTCCTGTCTCTTCTTCCAGCTCCTTCAGAAAGGCCAGCAGGAAGGCATGGCGGTCCTCCGCCATGGCCCTTCCGGCCTCCGTGTTCATTTCGCCCTTTAAAAGCAGGAGCTTTTCATGGAAATGGGATACGGAGTCTCTGAGGGGCCTGCCCTTTTCTCCCCCGTAGGCAAAGGCCCTGGCGATCCCCACGGCTCCCAGGGCGTCCAGGCGGTCCGCATCCTGCACGATCTTTCCCTCCAGGGTCTCCGGCTTTCTTCCCCGGTTCCTGCTGAAGGATACAGAGGCGATGTCCCTGCAGATCCTATCTGTCCTTTCCGGAGGCACGTGATGGGCCTCAAGAAAAGCTCTGGCGTTGGCCTGATTCCTTGTGGCAAAAAGCTTATGGTCGTCCGCATCGTGGAGAAGGGCCGCAAGGGCAATCAGGATCCGGTCGCAGGAAGGCTCCCCCTCCGCGATCCTCATGGCATTTTCAAAGACTCTGAGGGTGTGGCCGGAGTCATGGCTGCCGCCGGCCCTCTCAAAAAGAGCCATGGCATAGGCTTTTGCTTCTTCGATCAGCTTCCTGTCATCTTCGCACATACATTCTTTCCTTATACCTGTCCGTTCAGAGTGCGGATCATGGCAAGGACCCGGGACGCGTTCTTTTCGAGGACAGACCTGTCAACGGAGCCATCCTCCAGGGCCTTTTGTACATTGGCCAGGTCCGCCTGGGATCCGGGCATGAAAAGGTCTCCTCCCGCTGCGGCCACCTTCCAGGCCTCCGGGGCCGGATAGACGGCGTTTTTATTGAAAGCGCCGCCTATGACCCAGTCTGTCATGACGATCCCCTTAAAGCCCCACTCTCCTCTGAGCACATCCTCCGTCAGGTCCTTTCTTTCCGAGGTATGGATCCCGTTCAGGAGATTGTAGGAGGTCATGACGGCATGGGGCGAAGCCTTCTTCACTGCGATCTCAAATCCCTTTAAGTAGATCTCCCTGAGGGCCCTTTCAGAGACCATGCTGTTGGAATTGTAGCGGTTGGTCTCCTGGCTGTTGGCCGCGAAGTGCTTGATGGTCACCCCGCATCCGGGATGGCTCTGCACGCCCTCTGTTATGGCGGCGGCAAAGGAGCCTGTCACCAGGGGATCCTCCGAAAAGTACTCGAAGTTCCGGCCGCAGCGGATGGATCTGTGGATGTTCATGCCGGGAGCCAGCCAGAGATGGACGCCGAACCGCTCCATTTCTTCACCCACGATATCGCCGCAGGCGCGGGCAAAGTCCGTGTTCCAGGACTGGGCAAGGGCCGTTCCGATGGGGATGGCCGTGCAGTACTGGTGGCGGACCCTGGACCCCCTGGGAGGCTTTGACGCTGTCAGTTTCATAAAGAGCCTGACCGGCCCGGGAAGGAGGTCCGCCATGGTCTCGGGCATGGAGGAGCCAAGGGATCTGGCCCCGTCTTTATCCAGGAAATAGTCTTTAGCAAGGCGCAGGCCCGCAGGACCGTCCGCCATGACAAGGCCCTTTCCTCCGGGGAATGCCCTGCTGGTCTCTCCGGCCGCACCGGCGACGGTGGCCGCGGCAGACCCGATCACGCTGGCTATGCCGCCTCCCGGGGCAAAGTATCCCACGGCAAGGCCGGCCAATTCTTCGTCTGTAAGAGCCCGGATCTCGGGAAGGATCTCTGGAACGGGAGCCTTACAGACTTCCGTATCCGCAAGCTTTCCGGGGTAGGCCGCAAGGGCTCTTCCGCAGCCCTCCGCCTCCTGCCTCTTTTCCGGCACCCATTCTTTAAATCCAGGCTTTCCGAAGGCTTTATTGCAGGTGCGGACCGTGACCTTCTCTCCCAGGCGGAGGGTCAGGAAAGTCTCATCTCCCAGCATGATCTGATAGTCTCCCCGGTCCAGGATCCAGGCAGAGGCCTCCTCGTCGTAGGAGGCGGCGTCCTTCAGGGAATAGTGGATCCCCAGGGTCTCCTCTTCTCCAGGCCCAATCTCTCCGGTCTTCTGGAAGGCGATCAGAGACCGGAACGGCTTATCCAGCCCTTCTCCGGGGGGCGCCGCAAAGATCTGCAGGGTCTCCTTTCCGGGGAAGGCTCCAATATTCTTTACCCGTATCTGGACGTAATCCTCTCCCGCTTTCAGGACCTCTGTCTCAAAATCCGTGTAGCCAAGGCCGAAGCCGAAGGGGAAAAGGGGCTTCTTTCCAACCGTATCAAAATAGCGGTAGCCCACATAGACGCCTTCCCTGTATCTGGTATTATCGGGATCCCCGAAATCGCCTATCTGCGGGTAGTCCTCCCAGGCCGCCCAGGTGGTGGTCAGCTTTCCGGAGGGGTACCTTTTTCCCAGAAGGATCTCTGCAAGGGTCCGGCCCGTCTCCACTCCCAGCTGGGAAAGGAGAAGGATGTTTCCCACTTCCGCCACGGGGGTCAGATCCACCGGCCCGCCCACGTTGAGGACCAGCATAAAACGGTCAAATTTCTCATTGAGGGCAAGGATATCCCGCACCTCCGTGTCGGTCAGAAGGATGTCTCCCTTTACGGCCTGTCTGTCGTTTCCCTCTCCCGAGATCCTGGAAAGGACATAGACGGCCGCATCTCCCTCTCCCTCCAGGGGAAGGTCGTATTCGGGCTCCGGCATGACGGCTCCCATCCCCTCGAGGATCGTCGCGGTATGGTTCTTTCTGGCCCTTTGGCGGATCTCCTTCAGGAAATCTTCCTTTGCCTTTACCCTGACACGGTCATAGGCGTCCAGCCATTTCTTTGTGGTTAAATTAAATCCTGTCTTCTCAAGTCCCCTCTCAGCCGTAATGAAGAAGCGGGAATTGACCTCACCCGATCCGGTGCCGCCCTTTACCGTATGTCTGGCCCCGCTGCCGTAGAGGGCCAGACTGCAGGGCCCCTCCAGAGGGAAGCTTCCGTCTTTCTTTAAAAGAACCGTGCACTCCGCCAGGCTCCTGCGAAGCGTACGCAGATGTTTTCGTTCGTAATCCTGCATGTTTTTCTCCTTCCTGCTGCATATCATCCCGAATGCTGTTCCCGTATCAGAAAGCTTTCCAATATTATACATGATTCTCAGGCTCTTTCTCATGCAGAAAACAGGAAAGAAACAGGAACATGTATGAAAGCGATATTTTTCTCTTAAATTGACGCAATCCTGCTTCCGCTGTATACTTTATTAAGAAGATGGGAAGTATGTCCCGCGGCAGATCAAGGAGGATATGAGTATGAAAAAAATGATTGCAGCTGCCCTGGCAGGGCTGATCCTTCTCTTTTCCCTGAGCGGATGCGGCGGACAGCCCCAGAAGCAGGAAGCCCCGCAGGAGGCCGCACAGGAAGCCCCTCAGGAAGCCGAAAGCGGCTATCCCGGAATTGACGTAGATTCTCCCGAGTGGGTGGGGAATCTGGAGGCCGTTCAGGACGCAGATCAGGTCCTTATTGTGGCGGCTTACGGACAGGAATCTGTCGGCTGCTGGGTTTCCCTGCATGAAAAGAAAGACGACGGCTCCTGGCACATGGTCATGACCACCCCCGGCGTTCTGGGCAGAAGCGGGATCGGCAAGACCAAGGAAGGCGACGGCAAGACTCCCCAGGGCGTCTACCATTTCAACAGGGCCTTCGGTATTGCGGACGACCCCGGCTGCGCCATCCCCTATGTCAAGGTGGATGATGATTACTACTGGTCGGGAGACTGTAACGACGGCGGCCACTATAATGAACTGATCAGTACCAAAGAGTATCCCGATGTGGACGTCAGCGAGGATGTCTCGGAGCACATCATGGACTACCCCTACCACTATCAGTACTGCCTGAACATCAGCTATAACGAGGAATGTGTCCCCGGTCTGGGATCCGGACTCTTCCTGCACTGCTTCGGCCCCGCAAGGCCCTTTACCGCCGGCTGCGTGGCCATCCCCGAAGAGTACATGAAATATGTGATGCAGCATGTCACCGAGGAAACGGTCGTAGTGATCGAGACCTACGAGACCCTTGCCGGCGGAGAGTCCTGGCCCTCCAGCACCTGGCCTCAGGAAAGACCTGCCGGTAAATAATATCCTTTTCAGCTACGAAACAGTCCTTTTATAAGCACACCGCGGCAGGCGCCGCGGTGTGCTTTCTCTTCCGGCCCCGGCAGCAGAAAAATATTTCCTGCCCGCCTGGCATAAGAAAAGCCCGCAGGCAGAGTCCCCGAAAGGACCTGCCCGCGGGCCGGCGCACATCTCTTTTCTTCTCTTTTTTATCTTTCCAGAAAGGTCTCCTTCAGAGACACAAATTTATCTGCCAGGCAGACGATCCAGGCTTCCCGGCTTGCGGGGATCCGGGTCAGGTTCAGGGGCCACATATGACTGTAGATGACCTGCTGGACCTTTTCGTCCGCTCCGAAATACTTCTCGGCATTTTTTCTGGCTCTTTCCGCATGGATGTAGCCGTGCCAGTTGTGCTCTCCGTTATCTTCGCTGTGCCAGTCGTAAAGATAGAAGTCATGCAGCATGGCTCCCCGGACCAGGGTCGGCAGGTCCGAATGAAGGTGGAGCCTTCTGTCGATCTTCAGGCTGAGCCCCGTGACCCTTTTGCAGTGCTCGTAGGTGGTGACCCTGCCATGCTGAATGTATCGTTTCATCTCCTGTACGCGGGGATCCGCGCAGATTTCTTCCATAATACTGTCAATTTCCCTGCTGTCGTTCATGTTTCTCCTTTTTAGCGCAGTGCTTTTTCCGCAGGACTTACTCCTCCGTAAGAGGCCGCCGCTCATCCTGCGCACTATGGTATACCACGAAAAAGCCCGGGACGCCATACAGATTTTGTGAATCTCCGGTATGGCAGATGCTGTGCCGCCTCTAAACATTACCGGGCAGGGCATCAGGAGAGCGCCGGCTGCTCCCGGGATCCGGACCGTGCCTGCGGCGCCGCGGCAGAGGGCGGGCATAAAAAGAGACAGCCCTGGAACCCGCCGTAAAAGGTCTCCCGGGCTGTCTTCCGGTATTCAGTATCATTTCCAGTATCCCAGGATCTTTCCCTGCTCATAGACGCCCTGGGCCACGGCCCTGTAGCCCATCTCGTTCAGGTGGGTGTTGTCGATCTCGGGGTTCCTCAGCTGCAGGGAGATATTTCCCTTTTCGGCCCTGATCCTGTCCACCTCCGTCTCCTCCAGGTCGTTGATCTCCAGCCCGTGCCGGATCACGTACTGCCTTCCGACGAAGAGATGATCGCCGAAGACCTCCCGGTACCTGGCCTCGTACCAGGTGTCCTCCAGGCCGATGGGTTCATCCGTATAGGCCCAGATCTGGTCGTAGTCGTCCGGATCGTCGGTGGAGCTCATGATAATATAGCGGTCGCACCTGGCCTCCCGGATCAGACGTTTATACTGATCGATCAGGTCTTCCAGATCCTCCCAGCCGCCGTTGTCTCCCATCTGCAGGATCAATACGTCCTCTTTCTGAGCGCCGTAGGCAAGGCTCCTTTTCAGGATCTCCATGCTGTCCTCTCCCCCGATGCCGAAGTTCTTAGTGGGAATGCCGGTCAGCTCTCCCAGGAAATCGGGGTAGGACTTGCCCCCGCTGCCCGATCCGGCGGTCATGGAATCGCCCCAGGCGTGGATCTCGTGGACAGGCCTTGAAGGGCCGGTCTCTTCCCTGGCTTTCATTTCCTCGATCTCCTTTGCGGCGGCTTCTTCCCTCTCTCTCTGCCAGGCCTCCCCCCGGTCCCAGAGCCATGCTCCTGCCGCCAGCGCGGCAGCCAACAGAATTATTCCGATCTTTTTCATCTGCTTACCTTATATCTTCCTGCGCCGTACGAAGGCCTTTTTCTGCCCAGCGGCAGGCCATCCGGCGTTTTCTAAACATAATATACGAAAATACTGAAAAGTGTCATTAAATTTTTTTAAATTCTTTCCGGTATCCCCTGCGCTTCTGTCTGCCATTTCCGAAGGCCGGATGGCATAAAAGGTTACTATTCACGGTTTTTGAAAGTACCTAAATAAGACGCAAAGAGCAGCCAA
>CAMOGQ010000005.1 GCA_946614165.1 uncultured Lachnospiraceae bacterium | reverse complement strand
AGCCGGCCGACTGAAAGGAGGGCCGGGCGACGCCCGGCATGAACACAAAAATGAATGACGAAACAGGTAAAATAATGGTTGAAGTAGATGAACAATTGGCTAATAGGATACTTAAACAAGCTGAATACAGAGAAGATGTGATAAATAACCTGAAATCCTTCTGGTCCGAAAAAGGTGTACGTATAATTGAACAGTATAATCCTTTGTTGTGCACTCCAAATCCTAATAAAATGACAGAAGAAGATTTCATTAAGGAACTGGAAAAAAGTCAAGTTCTTATTCTCAGCGCTAACAGCGTTGAAGGTTCGATTCTGTCGTGGCGGTTGATGCAATCCTCCGGAACAACAGCACTCGATGCATGGCCGTATGAAGGACATTTGTTTCAATTTGCATATATTGATAAGATTCCTGTTTGCCATATTTGGCCTACCGATACAGCATCATTTACACAGTACGGATCCTTCAGTGCTTTAGAAGCAGCATTGGAAAAAGTAACTCCCAAATATGTTATGTCAGTTGGTGTCGCATTTGGAATCAATCCCGTCAATCAATCCTTAGGTGACGTCTTAGTTTCTAAGGGTCTTGTATTTTATGATCATTTTAATAAAGTGACAGACGGAAAGATTAAACTCAGCCCCCACGAATCGTATCGGATTGACCCAAATCTCAGCTCTCAATTACATCGACTTGATCAGAATACTCCACCCAAGGAAGTGGGCAGCTTTAAATGGTATTTTGGATCTATGCTTACAGGAGGAACCGTTTTAAGTGACGCCGCGGAAAGAGGGAAATTAGTAGAAGCAGCGGAAAATCTTGGGCACACAGTAGTTGGTGGAGAGATGGAAGCAAGTGGTATATACTATGCTTGCCAGAAGCGAAAAAACAGACATATTCCATTTATGATTATAAAAGGGATTTGTGATTGGGGCGCAGTAAAAAATGGCTGGGAAGAAGTTATCGGAGATGGATACAAAGATTACGATGGAGAGACTATTAAGAATTGTGTGCAAGCATTTGCCTGTGATAATGCATTTTGCACGTTAACGTTTGTAATGAAACAACTGAATTTTAATCCATCAGCTAATCCATACCAAAGAGAAACTGCAAATTACAAAAACAGTGAATCAACGAAATTCTATACATTACTTATGGAACTGTATCAAAATTCGGTTGCTTATAGAGACGCCACACGAAGAGGTAATATTCCGGAAATCAACGCTATATCATCATCATTAAATACCTGCATGGACCAGGTGTTTAGGTTCTATGAGTTCAATCAGTTTTCTGATAAAGAAAACGCAGCAAAAGCAAAGCAACTTGTTGATATCTATAATGCGTTTATCGTTTCTTACGGACAGTTTATATCATATGCACCTGGAGAAGAACGATCCTCTGCTATTGCACAACAACATGCTAAAGAAGCTGAAGACAAATTTAATTCAATGATAACTTTGATAATCAAATATATATCGGCATTTTAATATTCAAAATGAATTTAATGATGCGTGTATAGTGATGTGCTACTATATTTATATATAAAATATATTTTTTGTATTTTGTCTACAATATTTGTTGCATTTGTTTGTTCTGTATGTTATATTCTAGTCATGAAATCGTGATGAGCACACGATCTTCATTCTTGTGAGTGAGCAAGCGTCTGTAAAAAAGGGCTTCGTAAGAAGTCCTTTTTTATTGTTATTTTTTGTCCTGACCTAGCCAGAATCTCTCTGCAGACCCGTATCGCTTCGTCTGCCGCCAGTGTCAGTTCATCTTCCCCTGTGTATGCTGCAGTTTTCTTCGCCAAAGCTATCTCCTTCTTTATTTCTTCCATTTCCCTGATCTTTTCAGCAGCTTTCTCCTGGACCATGTAAATATAGTCCTTCTCGGCCATGATGTCGCTCAGGCAAAGCCGGGCCCTGCTCTCCTGCCCTGCATGGTCACCTTCCTGCTTGCTGCAGGGGGGACTGTAGGATATCGGTAGCTGGATCCCCAGAAGTCTCCTCTCCTCTCTTGTCAGTTCAAAAAGGACCGGTGAAGGATCAGCAGGCTTTCCTCTCCTGCTCTGGTACCACTCCGGCTTTCCCGCCAGCTCCCACAGTATGTCCATAGCAGTACCGTAATCACATTTCTTTTCGGCCATGATCAGGTCAGCAGCATTGAAAGCCTTTCCGCATCTTTTGCATAGGACGTTGCTCCAACCTGTATGACAGTAGCAGTTGCGGTAGGGTGCATGGTCCTGATGCTCCGGATCCGGGCATCTCAGGAAATAGGCGCTGCCTTTCTTCTTAATATCTGCTCCGCAGTAGTCCAGGACCCTGAGTATGTCCACAGACTTTTTCAGCCTATCCGCTTCCCTGTTTGTCTTTGGGTATATTTTCCTGAAGGTCTCTTTTCTTTTATCTGTCAACAGATCCACCACCTCCGTACGCATAGTACATGGCAGAACGGATCAAAATTAAAAATCGGTGATTCAGAAAGCAAACTCCAGAATCACCGATATCGAGCAAAACCTACTGTTAAATAATGCATTACCATGGCAACACGCAAATTTTATGGCATTCATTACTATACAACTACGTTTTTCTCCTAAATTCGGTTCACTTTTAGACAGATTGTGCAGGCCTTCGCAGTAACGGAGTACAACCTCAGGTGTGGCTTGTCGTATAGTTATTCATAAGCATTGATACAGACGTTGACCATCTATGTGGCGATGGCATCCGGCAGAGCGGATTAATTTACGATGACCATTGATAGATTCCTGTGGGTCCTTTTTGTAGTCAAAAATAATATTGCAAAACCGATTCAGTCAGAGACAGGTATACACTCCAGAAAATCGGTGATACACATCTGATTATCCAAAGAAGCATTGAGGATCTCTTCTTCAGACGAAGCCTTGTACCTAGCCGCAATCAGAATCTGCCGGCTCCTTTCCCTTGAAAGAGTTGGAACGGATGTGCCGGTCATGGCTTCCACCTGCTTGTGAATGATCGTTCAACAGGGACATGGCGTACTGGATCTGGACAGGAGAAATTTTCCTCGGATGTCCTTCCCGGTAAAGGTCGTTGCTCGGAATGAGGCCACTCTGAGATCTGATAAGTTCAGGGAACTTATAGCTACGATTAATTTCAAGATGGGAAGACTCATATATTATTCATTTCACTCCACATAGTTCCGACACCCTTCAACATCGGTAGATCATAGTTCTTAACAATCTCGGCTTTTCCCTTAGCATTGCAAATAATATTTCCTATAATCATTTTAGATGGATGTCCATAACTTCCATCTGATGAAAGCAGATAATATCCTACTGCATACTTTCTGATGAAATTCTTTAGATTGCTTTTCCCTGAGCCGTGATGGGGCAATTTTACCACATCAATCGATTCCGGCAAGCAGCCCGAACTATCATTAGACTGATAATCGAGTATCTTTTCGATCGCGCAGTCACCGGGAAATAGTAGTGTCTTACCTTCATACTCAATCAGAATCGCTATGCTAGATTGGTTCTGTAGTGAACGGTCTCTGGCGGCATCCTTCTCATCTGCTTCTATTATCCAGTTAATCTCTTTTTCTGTATAAAAGCTGACATTTTCACAATAAGAATTATAATCCTTATCAAAAAGAAAATATCCTTCAAATGCACTGCTAAACAAATGGTTGTCCTGTATTGTAAAATCACCTTTGCAACTCTGCTTTAGCACGTCAATCCATTCTCTTCCAAGATTGTCTAGATCCTCTATCGTGGGGTTTAGCACAGTGATATGGATTTTTCCATATTCAACTTTCATTCGAACATCCCTTGCGACAACCCCTACGTTAATATTTATGGCATCAGTTGTTTTAATTTCCGAAAACGCTTTGTTCCAGGAATATCTGTTTTCATTGATTAGGTCTGCCAAACAGTTTCCGTCCTGATAACTGATATTTTCAGTGCCATTTTCAATTTCCTCGCAATTATTGGCGGCCATAGTCTGTAGCCTCCACTGCATGGCAAGTGAATTGTCTCCTGGTTTTTTCTTTATTGCAGGCACATTTTTAAATCCGTTGAACCAGATTTCGCCTATAGGAATGACCTCGGGAGCATCCGCTTTTCCGTTTTCCTTTAGCAACTTTTTAATACCCCCAATGTGATCTCTGTCGATATGTGTAGCAATTACCAGGTCTAGCTTTTTCCCCTTTTTAGCAAGCTTTATTAGGTGTGGTTTTAAGTAGTCATCATATGTTCTGCCATATCCACCGTCAATAAGAATCCTGAAGTCCTCCTTAATAAAGCTAATCAAAATACAATCCCCAGATTGAGCCGGAAACATTTTTATCTCAATTCCATCTGTTCTCATTCATGATAGCTCCTATATATGTGATCACAGATTCTTTAACAGATTCCTAATCGCGTACACCTTGCGCATCTTGACCCATTTTTCTTTTTATATATCCACAGATTATCTTAACATCATTATTCTGTTATTGAAGTGATGCTGCTCCATTTACCTGAGATTGTGTAACAATATCCTTTATTAATTCGGCAAGTGATTTGCCATAGCGCCTAAGAACATCTAGTGCATCCGCCGAGAACTTAGAATTCCAATCTTCAATTATTATTTCATCACGCCATTTTTTTTGAAAAAAATGTGTATGTCCTTCGTTTGATACAAGTATATCAGCTATTCTGCCGATTTTTTCTCCCTGTAGCCACCTTATAATGCAAAGAAATACGTGAAAACTACATTTTTCTTCAAAGTAGGAAATCCACAATTCATCAGAGATTAAATTGTTGAGAATGAATTCCAAATTACTGTTCCTCTTCATAATTGCAGAGTACATATCCAATTCAAATCCATTGGACAATTCGTCTCCGCTAGTATTCTTAATCAAAGCGTCGAAATAGTCTTGATCTTGTATGATATCTTCGCATAACTCCATTCCAATTGTAGAATATGAAGCTATTCTTAACACATTAAAAAGAGACGATACATGAATAAAAAGCTGCTTATACCGTTTTCTTCCTATACAGCCCTCAATCATGTTTAGTAGGACATAATTTTTTACTGCAAGACTTCTAACCCCATAGTGAACATTAAAAAGACCATCTTTCTCAATAAGTGACCTTTCAAAAAGGCGATTAATAATAGGATATAATTCCATTGACTGTATCGAACATATATATTCGACCGACAGCTCTCCTAGAGAAAGAAACCATGTTGACAATTTACCTTGATTAATCATTAATGAGACGAAAACTTCTGGTGAGAAAAGAGCCTCAAACTTTCCCGTGATATTAGGAACACAACCGTTGATACTCCTGATACGAAGTGGTAGTGTTCCTATAGAAATATTATTTTCTATAGTATTCGACACTATTTTAGAAAAATCGTCCTGACGATTCTTCAACTTGTTTATGATAGATTCTCTCATGCCATCAGACATCTCCGATATGCACCCAAAAACCGTCATAATATCCCCTAACTTGACAAACAAGTTAATCCAACTTTCTGCACTGATAATTCTATCCATCAGTTCCATCATGCGTGGATTTTTCCTATTTATTTCCTTCAATGGTAGAGGTATCGCCCGAATTGAGGCTCTGCGTGCAATGGTTCTGTCAATCATTCTTTCACAGGCTATTTTGTCCGACTCAAATTCCATCGCAATTTCTTCCATAAACTCAGGAGTGGAGTATTGCAATATTTGAAACAGAACCGTCAAATTGCCAAGTTCGCTTATAATCCTTAAATATCGTGGTGCTCCCAGAACATGTTCAAACTCATTTAGTATTTCCTTGGATTGTTTGTCCATATCTCTCAAAGAGAAATGGAAATTACCTACTGCCGTTTCTTCAATAAAAGTATTATCAAATATGGCATCACACGACATGGGATTTTTCTTGAGTTTCTCAATGAACTGAATGCGCATTCCATCACTCATATACTGCAAGAATCTAGATAAGATAACGATATTTCCTCGTTTACCGATTAAGCGCATAAAACCGCTAACTCCGATTGCCTCTTCAAAAATGGAATGACATTTTTCGTTTTCGTCCTTGAGACTTCTCAAACATAAAGCAAATGTTCCAATTTTTTTCTGATCTTCTATGGTATTATTCAGTAGTTCATCCTTATACCTTGGATTCTGTTTCAGCATCACAGCAAGTTCAATTTGCATTTTTGATGAAGAATGTTGCATTATTCCCATTAAAATAGGGAGGTTTCCGTTTCCCCTGCATAATTCCATATATGTATTTGCAGTGAATAACTTCTCAATTTTATCAAGCAAATCATCCTGAAAACTATGTAGAACCAGTCCCATAGTTCCAATTGATATGCGATTTTCAATCGTTCGTCTTATGATTTTTGAAAACGTATTGCCGTCTTGCACAAAAGCGTCCAGTATAGCATTAGCTGTGTTATTAGTGGTTCTCGAGATGATTCGTAACAAATCCATTGCATTACCTTTGTAAGCAATCAAATAGACGAACATGCTAGAGTCTATTATTCTATCCAAACATTCAAAATTATCTTTCGACTCCGTCATTAGTGATTTCAAGCTTAAATTCAAAGTACCGATCGAACGAGTATTTAAAACTACTCTATTAAGTAACTCTATAGTACGGTTTCTATCCTCTTGAAGATAATCTAGAATTCTTTTCCTCAATAAGAAACTACAACTGACAAGCATATCATATAAATCTTGAATGTTTCCCTTTCTCTCCAATAGTGAGATGTAAAAATCCTCTCCAAACGCATTCTCAATTTCTACTAACAGATCTGGACTCACACGTTTGATAGTGTTCAGTATCTCGTTTGCCCTACGAACGCTATAACCCCTGGTTATCTGGTTTTCAAGTATTATTTCTCTATTTTTCCGTATTAATTCAAATATATAATCCCTGTGAAGTGTGAAGTATTCTAAGAACTGTAAAATAGCTGACATTGAGGAAATCGATATTATTTTTTCTAGATTCTCTTCTCCAATTCTCTCCTCCAGTTTTTTGTTAACCGAGGAATTAAAATAATGCAACCCACAACTAAATCCAAAGTATCCATCACTGTTGTTGGAAATCGCTCTCAAGATAGTTTCCTGATCAAGCTTTTCTAATAATTTTATCGCTGTATCATCTTTCAATGAACGAATCAAAAGGACAAACACCGAGCTATTGTCCATTTGTTCTGCAACCTCTCTCATGTTTCGTAGTATTCCGTCATTTATTATGTCAACTTCTCTTTTAGGAAGCACTCTATATATAAAGCGAAAATTATAATCTCGACTATTTAAGACCGCATTTATAAATCCATTGCTGTTGATACTGCTGATAAAAAGGTTAATGTTCTGGTCACGATGAAATTTGTCATTAACCAACAGTTTCCAAGTACTAGAAGATATATATTCATTATGTGTTCGCAGAATAAATACTGTATCGTCATTACCCGCATCATCATTTAAGGAAACTGCTTTATTTTTGTTAATTGGTAAAACAAATTTATACGTAAGCATCGACTGCAAAAACGTATTAATTCGCTTGGCAATTTCATCCTTCCTTGTATTAGGCGATACAAGCTCTTGACTTATCTCTCTGACAAGAGATTCATACTCCAACTTGAAATCCAACTGGAGATAATTAGTAATGCATGAGAAAATAAGTTCAGCAATGGAAGCATGGTCAAATTCAAGCTCACCCTTTATATTGGAATAAAAAAACTGAGCAAGGATAGTGTTGCATGTACGATTCTGCAAAGATGGTGGAATAGGAAAATCGAGCATACCCATTACTAGCATCTTAAGCGCATCCTTAAATTCATTCGCTTGTACAGCATAACGACTATTAGGAAAATAAAAGGAAAAAATGTCCCGTAAGATATCCTGTTCATTGCCAAAGTGTGCAGAAATATTTTTTTCGTAAAGGACCTTAAAGTTTTCAAGAAGCGTTAAATCACCTCCACACATCGAAAAAATCTTTTCTACATCCCTATATGGAAGTTCAACATACCTTGGGTCTGCGTAAAGATATTTAGAAAATGTGAGGTTGTCAATATCAAGCTTGATAACACATTCATCATCCCATCTGGAACTTTCTGCTCTATATGGATTTCCCTTTGTTTTGTCGCTGTTCCTTGTAGCAAAAATGTATTTATCAATACTAGAAAAAGGCCAATTTACAATCTCAGTTTCAAATTCTACTGATTTATGAATATCATCAATCACCCATACAAAGCGAGCATCTGGCACGGAATTACGTATACACTGTATATGTGACAGAATATGATACCAACTGGTCGCAATATTAGTATACATAATGACATATTGCGGATTTTCCTCCTGATACATTTTTGCCAATTTGAGAGCAAGGGTTGTTTTCCCTGAACCTTGTCTTCCCTTTATAATAACAGCCGCACGTGAATTAACCTTAATCAGGCAATCTTTAACTGCATTTTCTGGATAAAACAAGCGATCCTCATGCTTGAAATAATTGTAGAAATATGGATTTGATGCTTTAAAGCAACTGAATATGCCTTCGCCGGAGATTTTATCAATTGTTTCTTCTGGTATATTTCCAACCATCAACCTCAAGTTGGACAGCCTTGACAAAAAAATACTCTGGCTAGCTACACTGATTCCATACAGATATATCACTTTCCCATTTTCTTTATATTGCTGGGAAATCAAACCGATAATCTGATTTGAATCCTTATTTTGCAAAATAGGACTTCCTGATAAACCATCAAAGCTTTTCTCTTTAGTATCATCTTTAAATATCAAATCACTTGTGAAGTCACCTAAAGAGAAATTTGAACTCGTTCTGTTGTTGAGACCACGCCATATAGGCCGTGCACTTTGATTCCTATTAAAACCAAATGTTACAAAATTTTGAAAAGGAGCCGCTTTATAAGAAATCAATTCTACATCTTCCACCACAAGTCCCGGCTCTATCTTTAACAAAGCAAACCCGTCTCCATCGTCGGAACAATCTACAAGCTCAGCTCCTCGTAGCTTATAGTCATCTACATCATAGCAGTAAAGAAACATCTGTTTATCTTTTATAGCTTCAACACAATGCTTTACCGTGAGGGCATACTGTCCATTAATAAGCACAGCATTACCGCTTGGTATTTCCGTGCCGTCTGCGTCTAAATATACAATTTTAGCTATGTTGCGTTCGATACTGCTCATATATTATTTATTATCTCCCCACATAAGGCTGACACATTCATTCTCAAAAAATTGTAGTTATATACGATATTAGACTTTCTGTTATTTGTAGTTATATATTTTGAATAATTATATATAGGAGCATTTTCCAGAATTCTTCTTGCGGTTCGGTACAATAATTGTAAAGTTAGATGCCGGTTTTCATACCGGCTTTTCTTATATGCTCTGGCATCTTACTTTGCTTAATCATTATACCATACCCATCGACAAAGAGAGGAGGGCCCCCGCTGTCAGATTTACTGACTCCTCTCCTTACGACCCTCTTCAAAAATCTAATATCAATTTCATATGCACTTCCCACCTTAACAAAACTTGTTCCTCCACAATTCTCGGAATCTACCAAAAAAGCTGAGAGCCTTCCACCCTCAGCTTTTCCTGTACTTAGTTCATATCAATGACGTTCTCGTCTTCAAAGCCCATATTATTCAGATCCTTTATCTCATCCTCGCTCAGAGGGAAGAAAATAACTTTCAGGATCTCGCCGATCGAATCATATTCCATCTTTTTGACGAATATCTTCTTCTCATAGTACTCGTTGATAACGGCTCTAAATTCCTTGGTCAGCTGCCTCTTCGGCATCGACGCCGAATTGATATACCGCATCATTGCACTCTTGTCATAATACGTGAAGCAGTCGCCCTGATTCCCTTCCGAGTTCAGATGCGCCTTGACCCTGTCTCTCTGGATCTTGGTAAAGATCGCTTTTCCAAGGGGCGACTCGATCATGTCATAGGTGTCTTTAGGGAACTTCCGCAGCCGGTTATTGATGATCGCATCCTGAACCATAGGGCTCAGCGTGATACGCATGATCTTTTTCCCGGAGCTGTCTGTCTCTGCAAAGGCACTGCTGAGGAAGTTGATGGCACCGTACTGGGTCCTTGTTCCGTCCGGATTATCCTTGTAAAGCGCATAGCCCAGCGTGACGAGTTTGAAGATCCTGGCCTCTACATCACTGTATATCCTTGCATTGGTATTGCTGGTCCCGGCGAGCACTCTTCCCAGCTCAGCCGTTTCCAGGATCTGTTCCGGGCTCGCGAAGGATTTTCCGGATGCCGCCTTCTGTATTATATATAGGAAGAGATCCTGATCCTTTGAGTCCAGTACGGACATCGACGAAAGGTTCTTGCTGTTCAGGATCACATCCGTACCTACTGTTATGACCATCTTCGTTGTTCCGTCTTCACTCACAGGAACGATAGAGAGGATGCCATCCTCCGGTGAAACAGGGTATTTTTTCCTGGACGTGTTTGCAAAGATAGGACCCGAATCATCTATGTCACGGATATATACCTGCAACGCCGCATCCACATCCATGTTCTCACCGAATTTCTCCCTGATACCATTATAGATACCGGTCTCCAGGTCTGAACAAAGGGCGTCATATCTCTTTTTGGGTGTCAGCGTATCGATCTGCGGATATAAGATGAGCCAGCTTCCGTCCTTGACACTCTCCTCTGCCCAGGCGTCCACCTTTTCCATATATTCGTTAATCACTTCATCGAGGCTCTTATCCCCATACTTTTTTCCTCTTGCTGATTCTGAACTGCTTTCATAATCTTCGCTCAGCTCATGAAGAGGGTTCTTCGGAGATGACAGCTTGTATTGCTGCATCGCGGATCTGAACGTACTTGCCCATCTCTTCTTTTTCCGGTTGCACTGGCTGATATGGGCATAGCTCTTTCTCTGAAGGCTGTCTGAAGTAATGTTTCCTGTGAGAATATCATTCAGGATCCCTGCCTTCATATCATCATAAGGCTCGTCAAAATTCTTGTTGCCGGCCGCTTTTTCCCTGTTATAAAACTTTTCAAGATCCGGAACGATACTGTCGAGAATGTCTCTGATCGATGGTCTTGAGATCATGCTTTTGCCCATTCACTTCTCCTTTTCCAGAGAATTATTTCTTTTCTGTCTTTATGTATTTTAATCGCTGTGCTTTGGAAAGGTCAATGCAGCCGAGCAAATTTTGGCATCCTGACAATTGGAAAAAGCATGTCATTTCCACGCTGATTATGCCATTATTTTTGACTAAATCAGACTTTTGACTGCTCTCAGCATGCCAAAATCATTTTTTGTAGCTGTATTGCATGCCAAAATCATTTTTTGTAGCCAGAATGCATGCCACTTTTTTATTGACCGGTTAAGTCAATCACTGTTTTAGGGCGGTTTTGGCATTTTCCATGCCTCTTACAAAAATACGCCATTTTGCAGGTTCCCGGGATCTATTGTGATTTTGCACAAAATGGCCACTTTTGACTGTTTACAGCATGCCATTTTTTAGGAACGGGGGGTTTTTACATGCCATTTTTAAATTAAATACGTATTTTTCGCACCTATTTTCCGTTTTTTTCTGCTTTTTCGACCTGAAAAATTTTCATTTTTGTGAAAAATTTTTTTGGCATCCTCACAGCATGCAAAAGTCGATTTTGGCATGCAGAAAACCCCGCTCAAAAAATTTTGGCATGTTCACAGCCCGCGAAAAGAAATTTTGGCATGTTATCCGGCTACTTTTCCCTGATTTTACAAGGATCTGGCCTTTTTCATATAATAATTGGCAGAAAGGGATATGCGGAACTCTCCCTCTGTCAAAACTTCAATGTTTATCGCTGCAGTCTGACATATATAAAACAGACGCCAAATAAATACGATCAACAAAGGACGTATGCCATGCTCACCAGAACAGCGAAGCTCAGCCAGTCAGTACTGCGCTGTGCGATCGGTCTCCGTAAGTCCGGGACTGTTTACTCTCATACAGACGTAAATGGATCCGAGGCCGGGGACCAGGAAGAAAAAAAATACCGCATATATGAAAGCTCCCGATACACTTCCCGTATCGGCAAATTAAGCAGGGCCGGACTCACGCTCCTGCTCTATGTTCATTTCTGTGACCCTGATACCAACGGCCTGGTCAGATATTTCGATCCGGCAGAAGCTGCGCAGTACATCGCCTGCACCAGAAGGACCGTCATGAATAACCTTCATCAGCTTTCCTCTGCAGGCTTCCTTTCTATGTCACGCACAGGTTATCCTGGGATCTACAACATCTTTATCAGCGATTATAAGAAATATTTCCTCCCGGCTGCAGAAGGCGGGACTGGTTACAGTGTCCTTCACAGGGATATCCTTGAAAAAGTCAGAGCCTGCAGGGACATCAACGAGATGAGGACTGCTCTCCGCGTCCTCTTTGATCAGTCTGCTCTCTCGAAGGACCGTCTTCCCAAGGATCCTGAGTATTCATTTTACCGCAACGGCCTGCCAAAATCCATCACAAGAGGAAATGTAAGAGACATCGTTGATAAAGGAAGTCTTTTTACATCAATTTTCAATGTCGTTCCTGGAAAATACAACGCAAAAGTCAGAGTAAAGAGCGAATATGATCCTCTGACACTCACCAGACAGCTTGAATCCGAGTGTGAAAGGGGCCTGGTGATGCATATGAATTCTACCAGGGATCCGGAATCGCCTGTAATGAAGCTGAACGCGAACGTGTTCAACTCGCTCATCCCGGAAATAATGAGCCTTAAGGATCTGGGCCAGAAATATCCTGTCTCTGTCGTTGTCAGTGCGGTCGATGAATTCATCACAGATTATATCCTGAAAGGGGATCTGAACTCCGTTCACAGCATCAAGGCTGCGATCCGGAACATCGCAAGGGAGATCTTCCATACAGGAAATTCAGATGGATCTCCGCAGACAGCGCTTCCTCCCGGATATATAAAGATCCTGCCGGCATAAGAACAACTGAATACAGCTATTTCCTCTTCAGCCTGCCTCCGGACAGGCTTTTTTTAGTGGGCTTTTTTACTTCTCTCCTCTCTCCTGCCCCGCAAAGTGCCGCCCATGAAGCAAAAAACGCCCGGATCAGCCCCTGTGCTATCCCTGAAAATGGTGTTTTCCGGGGCGCCATTTTATCCACAATGGAAAAACTATCATGCCCACAGGAAAGAGAAAGGTCCACAAAAGAAAAGCATGCTTCCACAAGAGAAAGGCCCGTTTCCCAAAAGAAAAGTTTGCCGCAGAAATGGAAATCCCTCATTCCGGCAGAATGCCAGAAAACCGCGCAGCTGCAAGCTTTTCCGAAGGCCGTTTCCCCAATACTGAGTATATTGTTTTATACTGTTTATCCTGTATATGCTGAGATAAGGCGCTTCCCTTTCCACAGGGAGAGAAATTATTAATAATCTCCTGTTCTGACAAGGATAAAGTAAAACAAATCAACAAGGAGGACATTTACATGAACAGGAAGATCACCTATAAAAAAAGACCTAGAATCACAGGAAATACGGCTCAGGAATGCTACCTGCAGAAGCTGGGCGTAGAGAACACGGATGAGATCAACGCCTGGTACAAGTCTTCATACGCAGGGGAATACTGGATCAGGGACCTTGATAAGGCAGTAGACCTTGCCCTGACCTTCAAAAACAGGAAGATAAGGGTCTTCTGCGACTACGACGTAGACGGTGTAGGGGCAGGGGCTATACTTTATCTGGGACTCAAAATGGCAGGTTTCAGGTACTGCCGGGACAACGGTCCCACGAAGGTCGTAAGGCCTCCCTTCAGGCATGAGGAAGGGTATACGGTCTCGGTCCCTGCCATAGAAGAATTTGCCAAGGAATGCGGCGGAAACGGCCTTATGATCACTGTAGATATCGGGATCGCGGCTGTGGAGGCAGTATCCAGGGCAAAGGATCTGGGACTTACTGTCATAATTCTGGACCACCATTTATACAGGGTCGATTATGAAGGGAACCCTGTCCTTCCGCCGGCAGATGTGATCATAGATCCTTCGGCCATCAAAGGACAGGGGCGGTGGAGCTCCTACTGCGGAGGCGCTCTGGCATACAGATTCATCTGTGCCATGATAGGGAAGCAAAAGGCGCAGATACTACTCTCCTACTCCGCTCTCACCACGGTCGCTGACGTCATGCCTCTTAAGGAAGAGAACAGGGTCTTCGTTTCACAGGGGATCAGGTGCATGGAAAAGAGGCGCATCATGCCTGGACTGCAGGCCCTGATCAACGTATTTACAGCAAAAAAGCTGGAGAAAAGATCCGGGACAGAGGATCCTGAAGCAAGGCGCGTAGAGGCAAAAAAGCAGGCCGAGGAGATGGAAAACAGGATCTCGGGATATGAGATCGGGTTCCAGCTTGCACCTGCCCTGAATGCCCCTGGACGCCTCCTTAACCGGGGGGCATATAAGTCCATAAGTCTCCTGACGTGTGAAGACTATGAAGAAGCTTATCCAATGGCAGAAGAGCTATGGGAGATCAACCAGGAAAGGATTCGGCTGGTAAATGAGGCGTCGGAAAAGGCAGAAGAAATGGTAGAGGAAAAGCACCTGGACCGCTTTCCTGTCCTTATGACAGTGCTCCAGGACGTCAATCCGGGGATCGCAGGCATAATTGCCGGCAGGCTCACAGAGGAGCATAACCGGCCGAGTATCGTTCTGACCCCGAAAATGGGCCATGAAGGCGTTTTGGTAGGTTCATGCAGATCTGTGCCGGAGATCAATATAAAAGCCCTCCTGGACGAAATAAGCGATCTCATGATGGCATATGGCGGTCATGCCGGGGCTGCTGGGCTGACACTTGAAAAAGCAGCTGTCCCAGCTTTCTTTCAGGCACTGATCAGAGCTGAAAAAGAGATGTTCGCATATGTTCCGGCTGATGTTGACATAAGGTTCTATGATCTTTCTGCTGATACCCGCATGTGCGGAAGCCTTGCTGCGGAGGAAAAGAGATTCATGCCCTATGGCGAAGGGTGCGAGCAGAATATTTACCGCATTACAGGATTCATACCGGATACTGATCTCTTCACCGGTAAGAGGATGTCTGTATTCGGTAAGGAAAACAAGGTCTATAAAATGACATGCCGCGGGGTATCTGCCATAACCTTCGATCCGGAACTGGGAGAAGCACTTAAAGGGACGGATGGAGAACTGGTCCTGTACGGGAGTCTTTCTCAGAACGAATATAAGGGAAATATCAGGCCGCAGATCACAGTTGAATGGTTCGAAAAAGCATAGACATAGAGCAGGAAAAGCCTGGATTCAGGCCGATCCTGCTCTATTTTAATAGAATAAAATACATATAATATATTATGTATATATTATAGATAATAGATATAAAATATTCAAAAGACTTTGCATCAGAATATAGAATCTCTGAAGATACCTGCAGGGATTTATTGTTTACGGTATATCTTCAAGAAGCTGGTCCTGGCTAAGTCATTCAGTCAGGAAGAAGAGCTTATCAATGATTCTGACTTGGTTAGAAAAGGATTATCAGGCTCTGTGAACAGCCATCTGATGGGAGCGAAATAGTCCTGGGCTGGAAGATAGGTTTTCTATATGTCTTTATTGGGCCCGGAATTATCATCATGAAAGGGTTTGAGGCCCATGCGTATGCTTAATAAGCGAAAGCTGTGAATAATGCTCTCGTATGTCATCCTTTTTCTGGTAGTTGACCGGAAATAGCCTCACAGCAAAGTGGAGCTATCTGTTTCTGATCCTCGATTCAATCCTCTTCTCTCCTGCCCTCTTTCATTATTTCCGGAATGCAAGTCCATACTCTCCTCTCCTGCCCTGTCATATGGAACAGACAGCAGGAGTCGGCACTCTTCTCTTCTCCTCCAACTCTTATACCATAGTATCCTTTCCCTCTCCTCCCTCTCTTCATGTCCACGCTCCTTGCACCAAACTATGATGGAGGCAGACTCTTCTTCTCGGCATATTCCAGATAGCTTTTTTATATACAATACTCTGCTCTCCTTGCATATGCCCGATATACAAAGCCTGCGTCAGCTATACATCTGATACCCCTATTAAAAACAGAAAACCGCATAAAATAAAGAAAAACAATAATATATATAAAATATATCTAATCAACAAAAATAATTATATACATAAAATAGATAATATCTATTAAATGTATAAATCACTTTAGAAGGGTATGTAAGCCGCTGGATGGAATGAAGGACTGTGTCGCCTTCTGCTGTCCAGACAGGCTGCATGAGGCAACTGCGGGTACTTCGGACGGATAAGGTGTTCCTTCTCTCATCTCAGACTTACGGACGGGGCACTTGCATTGCCTGATCGCTGCGCAGTGTCATGGTTAAAAGAAATAAAATACATATTATTACCAGAATGTATTTTGTCTATAAAATGTACTTAACTAGTTCAACAACTCTGCTCACAGGAGCTCTTATCTCTGATTTGAGAAAGATGGTCCAGGCTGCCTGAGCTACTCTGAAAATGATCTTAAGGGATACGGAAAGGCTCCGACAGAGCAATATGCCATTGGGATATGCTTATGGATCTTAACGGCTATAAAGGATCGCAGTCATATGACAAAGAAAAAATGGTTATAAAAAACATAAAATACATTATATATATAAAATGTATTTTATATCCTCTGACTGAATTATAGCTCCTTACCATGGGTGCTGCTGTCATCTGATGCAAAGATACGGGAGGATTTAATGATACTACTCTGGTAATAAAATATATAAAATAATTAAAATACATAAAAATCATTAAATACATTAAATATAATATAAATATAAAATATATTAGAAACATAAAATTGATAAAAACACTTAAATATATAAAATACATATTAAACATAAAATGGATTAAAATAATTAAATATATTATGTATATTATATACATTATATATCTAAAATAACCGTGCCAGGAGTATCCGGGAAGGCTGAATGTATGATAATAGTGACTTAATATATAAAAGAATCAAAATACATAAAAATGATAAAATGTATATAATATATATAAGTATCAAAATATATAAAATACATAAAACAGATAAAAAACATAATAGTAACAAAATATATTATATATATAAAATACACGGGATAATATAGGGTGTCACACATAAGGAAGTATCATTTCAGGCATGAGACACACGATTGCTGCGGGCCCGTGGCCAGTGGCTGGATGAAGAAAACAGAACAGTACATAATATCTATTTTATATATAAAATATACGTTCATAATCTGCTGTTAGCACAGCCTGGAGAGAAGAGGAGTGGAGTGGATACCCTCTGGCATTCAGTTACCCAAGAAAGATGTGGAAGATGGCAGAAATACCGGAAACAGCATTTCTATTTGCAGAACAATATTATATATAAAATTCCTAAATTATATTTTATATACAAAATACATTATATTACTAAAATATATTGACTGCTCGGAAACAGAAGAGTACAATACAGGATACAGATGAAACTCACTTTCAAGGAGGAATATAAATGCAAACGATAGTTATCGCCAACAACAAGGGCGGTGTAGGCAAGAGCACGACAGCGCTTGCTCTTGCCGATGTTTTTATGAAAAAAGGAAAGAAGGTACTGTTCATAGATACAGATCCCCAGGGGAACAGCTCAGCAACCTATCATGCTGTTATCGACGGAGAAAGTACGCTGTACGATCTGCTTGAAGGAGAATGCAGCGCTGAGGAAGCCGTGCAGCATACGGACATCGGGGACATCATCGCAAGCGATCCGGCTCTGGCAGGCGTGCAGATGAAATATACGTCAAGACCGGCCAACCTTGTGACTCTTAAAAAGGCCCTCAAAGAGATCGAAGAGAAGAGTGATTACGATTACTGCATCATCGATACGGCCCCCACACTTGAATTCTATACCTCTATGGCACTGTTTGCTGCTGACGGCGTGATCATTCCTGTCAGCGCAGATATCTATGCTCTGGGCGGGCTCAATACGATCTTGGGCTTCATAAACCAGGTCAGGGATGCTTTCAATGACAAGCTGAAGGTCTACGGCGTCTTTATCACGGCCTATGACCAGAGGACTGCACTGGGAAGGGACTGCAAGGAAAACCTCCCCATCAAAGGAAAGGAGCTTGGGTTCCATGTTTTCGCTCCTGTGAGGACATGCCAGGATGTAAAGAACGCGCAGGCTGCAGGCATGATGCTTCTGGATTATGCACCGGGATGCAATGCGGCTGATGATTACATGGTATTAGCAAAAGAGATCATCAAAAGGTATGGAAAGTAAGAGGGGCATGGTATGGCAAAGACGAAAGCGGCAAGACCTGGAAGTTTTTTGAACAGTGTACTCAATCAGTCGGTCATCGATCAGGACAGCAAGGATACAGGCTTCAAGGCAAGCCTGCTGGAAGAGATAGAAGAAAAGGAACAGCCTGCAGCTTCTGAACAGGAAGAAAAGAAGACGCAGAAAAAGAGACCGGCAGTAAAGAAACCCAAGGAAGAAGCAGTTACGAAGGAAGATGCTCCCGCACCTGAAAAAAAGACTGTAAAGAAAGAAGTGAAAAAGGCCGGCAGGCCTGCTCTCAGCTACAATCCGGCAGTCACGTTCAACGTGAACGGGACAGAATACGAAGTCGAGAATCCCGGCCAGGTAAAGAGAGACAAGCTGGTAGCCTATGTTCCGGAAGAACTGAAGGAAGAATTCACCAGGGCGTGCTTCGCCAATGGCCAGAATGTCTCTGTTGCGATCAACTTCCTTGCTAAGATCTACGTGGAAGAAACAAAGAAACAGATCGAAAGAAATAAATAAAATATATTATATGCATTAAGTGTATTTTGTATATAAAATAAATTTTGGGGTAAGACAGTCCGAAAGGGCTGTCTTTTCTTTGTTCTGGAGCAGAACGGGTCTGACATATAGATAGCAGAGGGGATATGAATGATCCTCCAAAACCCAGACAGAAAGGAAGATCTTTAATGAAGTTCAAACTGATACTGGCGGTCCTCACGGCTGCCATTGTCCTGACCGGCTGCGGGAGCAGCAAAGAGACTGAAGAAACAATGCTGACAGAGCTTTCACAGCTGGAAGATGGCAGCTTTTATGTCTTTCATGACGGAGCCTACAAGCCGCTCTACTTAAATGATTCCTCTTTTGCTTTGAAGAATTTCCCGAAAAGGACGGGTGATTCCTACACGCTCTATTACACGGATGATTATGAGAAGATCCCAACGTTCTACAGCGGTGACCAGCTGATCTACTGCACAGGAGGGGTCCTGGATGAGGATTTTGATTTCATGAGGTGGGAGGATATGGGATGGACGCTTGGAATAAGCGGGCTTGCGGAGACTCCTTCCGGAAGGTACAGCGTTTCGACCACGGAAAAGAGCCTTCTCGTGAATAACCATTCGGACGCTTCGAAGCTGAAGGACCTTGGAACATCGTCCGTTATCATCGACAGGGCAGGAGGGAATTATATCAGGTCCGGAAATGTCACGAGAGGCGGCACCATCAGGGGGAAAAGCGGCAGCCTGGAAAAAGGCCGTGATTATGAAGTGGAAGCCTATGTGGGAACGTATCTTAATACGCTCTATATCAAAGCGGATACCAGATGCCTGGTCTCGATGGAAGACTTTACAGTGAACGATTATTCCTTCCTCCGCTCCAATATCCTTGAGATCCATATCCCGGACTGGATGAAGACCGGATACTACTCTGTAGATGGGATGGGCGTATTCCGCTATGTGGACGGGACTTCCTATACCGAAAGCACTGATTTTAATGAGCGTAATGAGATCGAAACGGATCTGGAGAGGCTGTCAGACGGTACATACAGTGTGCAGGTCGGGATCCCTGGCAGATACAGGATCACCGTCAAATACACAAAGACCGGCACGGCCCTTGCGCCAAAAGTCATCCTCACAGGAGAAGACGCCGATCTTGAGCTTGCTGTCACGGATATCGGAAGGATGGAAGGAGAGTGCCAGCTGACGCAGGGGACTTATATGCTCACAGCAGGCGGGATGGAAGAGAGGACATTCACCTACTCGCTGGAGCTTCTGGAGGAGACCGAAGAGAAGGAAGACCTTCCGGAAGGGGAAGGTACAGCAGAAGAGGAAGGACCTGATTACGACGAAGGAGAGGTGCTGCAGTGACAGGCCATGATGACAACAAAGTGTTCGAGCTATATACAGTGACAGGATGGCCAGGCTTTGACATAGGCTGCAGCTCTCACAGGATATTCCCGGAAAGTGAGTGCGTTCCTCTGGCAAAGGGGACGAACATGCGACGCCTGGCCAGGGACCTGATCCCTGACAGGGGAGGAGAGTGGGCAGACCCGGTCTTTATCGGGATCACGAGGCATCATATCGCGCATGGGATATCTGCTATTACAGGAGCCATGTATGTCTGCCTTGAGTCTGTTGAGACCGTCCGCATCGACATACTGTCCATCACAGCCGGCATCACGGACGGCAGGATTGTGCTCTGTACGATGCTGAGGGCATACCTCGATAAAAGGCCCAGGGCCTATATAGAAAAGCTGGTAGAGGACATATTCCGGCAGTTCTATGCTGGGATGGGAGAGACGGAAGAGATCGAAGAGGCGGCACCGGAACTGATCATACCTCCCGGAGCCAGGAGATATTATACCGACTGGCAGATCCAGCTCCATGACAATTACCTGGCCGCACAGGAATCAAAGTATTCCGGCTGTTCAAGGGACAAGCCGTTCCTGAACGGGCTGGACCATTATGAGAAGAGGGACCTGTTCGAAGTGGATCCGTTTGCTGATCTGGTATATGACCTAGAGGACCTGGACAGGAAGCTCCTTAAGACCTCGATAAAGGGCTCCTATGAGAGTTTTATGAAGGCTTTCCGCCTTTGCCTCAGAAACGCCTCAGAAGGCGGCCAGAGGCACGAATACAAGAAACTCCTATGGAGACTCAACACCCTGGGTAAAAAGGCCCAGGAAGAGGCGATAAGGGCCTTTCTGAGGCCGACAGAGAAATACTTTACCGAAAAGGTCGTAAAAACCATGCATATCACGGCTCTGGAGAACCGGACCGCGGTCATGGCAAAGCTCCACGAGGCCCTTTTTGACTATTACATCATAAAGCCCCTCATAAACGATCCCATGATCACAGACATCAAGCTCTGCGGTCCGAACGATATCACGGTCCGGATCGGCGGAAAGACCTATGCTTCCAATCTGTCCTTTATGGATGAAGATGATTATTCCAGGTTCATCATCATGGTGGCGATAAAGAACAACCGGCAGATAGACGTGGCACAGCAGGAGTTCCATGACCATTCTCATCCTCTGTACCGGATGCGGATCACGATTACGGCAAATTACATCTCCAGCAGTGGGAATGCCTACATGGCCATCCGAAAGCACTCGAAAGAAAAGCCCATGGATGATTATTTCCTGAAAGCAGGCATGTTCAATGAAGTGGTAAGGGACTATCTTGCGGACTGCGCCCTGCACAGCAAGGCGGTCCTGTTCGCAGGTGCCACAGGGGCCGGAAAGACGGAGCTTGCCAACTGGTTCCTGGAGCAGTACGAGAAGAGCGCTGCGATCCTGATCATCCAGGAGACGGACGAGCTGTTCTCTGACAGGAAGGGGATCATGTTCGAGAACGTGATGATGCATCCGCAGGAGGGACAGCAGTACTGTCCCCTGGAGGCTCTCGGGAGGCTGGCACTGGTCACGAGCTCCAATGTCTTCGGGATAGGAGAAGTCAAGGGGCCGGAGATCGCATCTGCGATCACGCTTGCCGGCTCCGGATGCAGGATCTTCATGACGATCCATGCCGATTCAGCAGGATCGGTGCTGACCAAATGCGCAAACCTGGTCCGGAAGAATGCAGCATATCAGGGCATAGCCTCTGATCAGATCAACAGGGAGCTTCTTGCCTTTCAGACCATAGTGTTCCTGAAGGACTATAAGGTGGACGAGATACTGGAAGTTGCCGGCTATGACAGCATGAGCGGCGAATTTGCCTACAGGCATATATACAAAAGAGAAGAGGAGAAAGAGACAAGTGGCAGAGAGATTCAATTTTAACGGCGCAGAGATCATCGGGATCGATCACGGCTACGGACACGTGAAGACCAGGAATTACACGGTGCGGTCAGGGATTACGGCATCCGATACAAAACCTTACCTGAACAGCGATCACATCCTTTTTGAGGACAGATACTACATCGTGGGAGAAGACCATAAAGCCTTTTCCCACGTGAAATCCGGTGATGAGGACAATCATATCCTCACAGCGATGGCACTTGCAAAGGAGCTGAGGACCAGGGATATAAAGGGAGATGCCCAGGTCATCATCGCGGCAGGTCTCCCACTTCTCTGGTATGGATCACAGAAGGACAGCTTCAAAGAGTACCTCCTGCATGGAGGAAGATACCGTTTCACATACAGGGATGAGACAAGGACGGTGAACATCAGGGACGTGATGCTCTTCCCGCAGGGATTTGCCGCGATTGCCGCAGATATCAGGAGCTATAAGGGCATGAACGTACTGATTGATGTGGGGAACGGGACGCTTTCTACCATCATGATCGTGAACGGAAGACCCATCGTGGAGAGGTGTCATACAGACAAGTTCGGGGCAGAGGTCTGCATCCGGAAGATGAGGGAGAAGATCCTCACAGAGACCGGCTATAACGCACACTACAGCTACTACGACGAATTCCTTAAAAAAGGTCCGGAGGCCGTAGCCAACGAGAAGCATATCCGGATCATGGAAAATGCCGCACAGGAATATGTGAATGACCTTATGTCCCTTCTTGGAGAGTGGGAGTACGATCCCGACAATATGCTCTATACGTTCATGGGAGGGGGTGCCCAGACGGTCAGGAAGTATCTGCCGGATGATTTAAGGGAGAAGTGCAGGTTCATCGATGATATCCGGGCCAATGCCAAAGGGTATGAGGCCCTGGCGCTTGCACAGCTGAGACGCGGACAGAGGTAAGGGATGAGCGAAATAAAGAAGTTCACATTTAGGCTCGATCTGGACAGAAGAGAAGACAGGGAATTATACGAGTGGCTCCACAGGATGACAAAGGACCGCAGCCTTTCAGTGAATGCATTTGTAAATCTCATACTGAACAGAGCACGCCTTGGTGAGGAAGGTCAGGAGCTGTTTTCTGTTGCAGTTACACCTTCGAAAACAGCAGAAGGATCGTCAGATACAAGAGATGAGATCATGGATGTCCCGGACATCCCAGATGAAGCCATGGACTTCATGGATGCCATGAATATGGGTTGACGGCATATTGACGGCATTCTGACGGCAGGGTGGCGCTGCTTTCAGCTTTTCAGAATAATCGGGTTCGGAGGATCCAGGAAGACTGGAAGGAGATACATAGAACAGCATCATACTGAATACGGTAATCCATTTGGGAATACGTTTTTTGCTGAAATAATCAAGAAAAAGAAGACAGGGCAGATAAAACCGCTCTCTGCAAATAAGGACACTTTTTCTCTTTATCCGGGCGGTACAAAAAATGTAAGACATAGTATATATATGTCTTGCATTTTGGGAGAGTACCAATTAAGGACTCCAAAGGGGGAGGAAGAAATATAAAACAGTGCCGGATTATACACAGGATGCAGCCCTGCTTTTGACAGGGAGCACATCTTCTGAGAGAGGAGGAAAACAAAAAGCCGGAAAAGAAAAAAGCTACAGGTCATCTGGAATACCTGTCTTTTGAAAGAGGGCGGATAAAAAGAATGACGGCAATATGACGGCAATATGACGGCAAACGGGAGAATGCAAAATAAGAGAAATGCTGTGAAAGTCATGCGGGACGTTTAAGTACCAAGAGACGACCGCCCGGCATAAAAATAATCGTTGGTCCGGATCGGTAGGGAGTTCTGCTGAACAGGCGGCAGGATAGAGATCCGCACAGGACCATCACAGGATGGAAAAATTAAAAAGTGTTCTGACATATAGATGACAGCCGGAAAATGATCCGGCTTAGATCAATATCTTTTTTAGGAGGAAAACAATGAAAAGAAACGAAGTCAGGAAGTTTTTGGGGATCGTATTTGTGTCTGCCTGTATGGGTATGCCCTTTATGGCAGCTTCTGTAGGGACTGTTTATGCTGCAGAACCGGTCGCACAGGAGCAGGAAGCAGAAGAGAGCGGCGAGGAAGACGGAGCAGGCGGTTCCCCTGTGCAGGATGCTGTTGATGATGTCAAAGACAAAGTAGAAGAAGAGAGCGGAAAGGACGACGGCGGCAGCACAGGAGATAATGCGGGCGATAATACTGGATCTGGAACAGGAGATGACAGCGGGGCTTCTGAAGATCCCGGCACACCTGAAGACCCTGGTGACCCCGAGAATCCGGACGGTCCTGGGAATACGGAGGACCCTGAAGATCCTGAGGACCCTGACAATCCCGGTGACCCGAGTGATCCTGGGGAGCCTAAAAACCCGGAAGACCCTGAAGATCCCGGAGACCCGGAAGGACCTGAGACTCCGGATGCTCCCGGCAGCCAGGAAGGTTCAGGGGGCGGAAAGACAGCAGGAGGAGGTAAGACAGGCGGAGGCTCCGGGCATTCTGGCGGTAACAGCAGCGCTGCATCCAAAGCTGCTGATAAGGTGATCTCCTATGCGGATTCAGATACGGAAAGCAGGGTAAAAGCTGTGACAGAAGAAGCAGAAGAGGAAGAGACCACAGAAACTGCTGATGGGGCCCAGACAGGGGATCCCTCAATGCCTTTCGGGATCATGTCCCTTGTCACAGCGGCAGGAGCATTCTTTGTAAAAAGACAGCAGTAACAGGCTGCAGCAAGAAAAGAATAAATCAGCAGATATCCGGAACGCGGCGGGCGAAAAGCCTGCCGTATCCGGAGCAAACCATTTTAACGAGCTATGAGGAAGGTCATAAGTGCACAGAACGATCTTAGCGTCCATCATATTTGCCATAATAATCGTATCGCCGGCGGCTTGTACAGCATATGCACAGGAAGCGCAGATACAGGAACAGTCACAGGAAGGGGCAGAGGCCGCTTCCAACGGCGAAAAAGACCAGATTGAAGAAGAAAATAGCACTGCAAGAGAGCAGGAGAGCGGTGAAGAAATAGAAGAGGAGACGAGTAGCAGCGAACTGTCAGAGGTCCAGAAAGCAGTCGCGAAAGCTATAGAAATGCTTCCGGATAAGGAGAATGTGACGCAGGCGGACGAAAGCATGATCCTATCTGCCAGGAATGCATATGAAATGATGAGCGCAGGACAAAGGACCAGGCTGGACGCATCAAGACTGGAAGAAGCGGAAGATGCCTTTGCTGCGATCACAGGAAAGCAGAGATACCGTTATCCTGTCAGGGTGAGAGGGCAAGAGGCCTCCTGCACATATCTGTGCATGTTTCAGGGAGAGATCCCAGCAGTTTCTATAGTGGACCCCAAAGGCGTTGTCACTGTCATAGCCAGCGCATCAGACAGCGTCAGGACCAGCAGCATGTCTGTGGTCTATACCTGGAATAAGACGTATCTCCAGCTTGATATGAAGGGGATGACGGAAGGTGAATGGCAGATCACAGCATCAGCGCCTGTTGATGTCCAGGAAAGAGAGTTTGCAGGCGGTTCAGGAGACATGCTCCCCGCAGAAGATGAAAAGACTGCAGAAAAGTGGGAAGTGCCGTCACAGGCAGATTATTCCCCTCTTTTCTGGGGGATAATGATAGCAGTCTGTATGGGAGGCGCTCTGCTCATGACCCGGAAAAGAGAGAAGAAAGAGAGCAGAAAAGAAGAATCCGGGAAAGAGCCGGAAAGGGACGTATCTGAGTTTGACAGGCTGCGGGCCGAGAGGATGGCCATCTATGAGCAGTCACAGCAGAAGCAGGAGTATGACTATGAGCCTGAAAGGCTGGAAGAAGATGTGGAAGTAATTGACAGGGACGATGATGAATCGATCACAGGGAAATCCGTAAGCATTTCGGACTTTGGCCTGGAGGATGACGCCGATGAGACCAGGGCGATAGTCCCGATAAAAAGAGGGTTCTATCAGAATGACAGGAGGAGGTATTCATGACGACAGAAAAAATCCTGGCTTTTTGTATAGCAGTGATACTGGTGACAGGGAGGCTGAGGCTGGAAATACAGATGAGAAAAGACAGAGAAAATGGCATTGAGCTTGAACGAGCAGAATACCGGTATGGAAGGATCATGGCAAGGCATATCCGGGAGCTGACGGCAGGATTCAGAACGGACCATGATCTGAGAGAAATATAGTGAAGATATGAAGAAGGCTTGTGTTTTTCATCATCAAACAACCAAATGTATCAGGGTGGGGAACCCGGGATATAAAAGACAAGGCAGGCTGTTTATTCAGCCTGCCTGTTCATATTCTTCACTATGATGTGGTATTGTTGAGCATAATAATTGTGGGTGATTATGTAATCTCTTCAAACATAAGACCTGTGTTTTTTGCGTACTGCTCTGCTGTAGACCCTTTGTAACCGCTGATTATTGTCTCACCACAAGGAAAGTTAATATTATCTGTAATAATCTGTGTTGAAGGATTTCTAAATATAACCTTTGTAGATGGACATTTAAAGAATGCGTTATCATGAATTTTTAGGATATTCTTCGGCAAAATGATATATGAAGTTCCAGAGCAACCTTCAAATGCGTATTCTCCAATAGAAGTTATAGAATCGGGAAGATCTATAAACCGTCTGTGTTTATCATCAGAAAGAAAGTCCTATAAGATACGCGAGATACGCGGATATGGAGAAGGACGGTTTATGGAAATGGTTTTATTATCCGGGAAGATGTTATAATCAACTTGTCCATATGGACCTGAGAAATAAACTGGCAAAAGAGATATGACTGCTCAGGAGGTATATCAATGGTCTTGTATTTTATTATCATCGTTCTTGTTGTAATCATTTTGATTCTTCATTCAGGTAATAAAAGCCTGAAAGAAGAAAATCAAAAACTAACTGAACAGTCTGTCCAAGAAACGGCAAGAATCCGGTCTGAAACTCAGACAGAGTTGAAAGCGGCAATGGAAAGCTATGAAAACGACAAAAAGAGCTTAAGTGAAAAGTATGCCAGGGAGGCTGATGCGCTAAGGCGGGAATGTGCCAGACAGATACAGCATGCAAAAGAAGATATAGAAAACAGAAAACAGGAACTTTCCCGGATGAGCGACAAGGAACTGCTTGCCAATGTGATGATCGCGCTTAATGGTTACGGCAGCCGGCTTGACAGGCTTGAGCAGCATTTGACTGATGATCAGATAACTGCTCGGATGAGCCGTCTCCTTCAGGATGTGACTGTTAAGATCCAAGGTATAACTGAGACCCTGACAGGCCAGATCAATGAAATGAACGAGTCGATCCAGGACAGTCTCAATGATTCGGACCTTAAATCAAGGCTGGACAGTATGGGTGATAACTTAGATGAGATGGCGTCGGATATTGAAGAGATCAAATCCAGTGTTGGGGATGGCTCATCCAGTAATTACGATATCAGTGATATAAAGTCAAAAGTAGAGGAAATACATGAAAGCGTTTGTGATAAATACAACTATGATTCGGTGGCGCGTGGAATAGATGATCTTTTATCGGCTGTCAATGAAATGAAAGATACTGCGGAATACGCAAAGCGAGCGGCGGAAGAAGCTAAAGACGCTGCAGAAAATGCCCAGCGGGCTGCAGAAGAAGCAAAGGATGCCGCGGAGTCACGATAATAATGTGACAAGGTCCTCCTGCATTAAACTGTCACAATAGGGGATAAAATCGATGAAGAGATATCTGTGCTTTATGATAATGATATTTGTTCTGATCCTTGCTGGCTGCAGCCACGAACATCAGTGGGCGGACGCGACATGCGTTGAACCAAAAACCTGTATTGAATGCGGTGAAACGGAAGGCGAAGCTCTTGGGCATCAGTGGGTGGAAGCGACCTGTACGGAAGCAAAGCACTGCAGCCGCTGCGGTGAGACCGAAGGTGTTCCGTTGGAGCATGACTGGGAAGAAGCAACCTGCACAGAAGCAAAGCATTGCAGAATCTGCGGTTATGCTGATGGCGACCCCCTGGGACATGACTGGGCGGATGCCACACACGAGGCTCCGAAGACATGCAAAAGATGCGGAGAGACTGAAGGAACCGTTCTGCTGTATGATGTCCCTGCAGGATTTACAAAAGAATATGAATTTGGAGAGTTTTCGAAATTCAACAGTAATGCCAGTGAAAACGGTCTTGGCGGAACCATGATCTGGCTCAATGGATCATATGAGAACGTCAGTACATTGGATATTTCTGCAGATCTGGGAAGGAAGATGAATGCATTTATCTCTGTTCTGACAGATCAGGAAGGGAATCAGTGGCTCGTACAAATAGATCTTGATTATTATACATCTATAGAAAAGTATTCGAATCTATGCGGTCACTCCTTATGCATTCTGTGCGAATATCAGGGGTTTTCAGGAGTGTACGAAATGCCGGCTGTTATTGTAGAGAAAATATATGATATGAACACAGGCAATATTATCGAGCCGGAATGGTATGCTTCGATGTAGTCGTCAGATTTTCCTCTAGCAGGAACTATTTAATAGTGTCCGACCGGAAATCAAGAGCCTGGAACACAAAAAGAGCCTTGCATAGGCTCTTTTTTATGTTTTATGTTTCACCTTGATTGGTGATTAATAAGCGCCGTCAATAGTTCATCTTCGGACATCCCCGTCATCAGTATTAGGTCCATAATCTTTATGCTTAGTGCGGTATCCTGTGTATGAGGATGGTCTTCACTTTACCAAAAACTGACCGAACGACTTGATTTGCCTTTTTATATTATTCCAGTGCTTTCTCGTATATTAAAAATAGTATAATCAAAATACCGCAAGAGAGATTCTGCAAAACATTCAGATATCAAGCCCTGTTTAAGTGCTGATGCGATTTAAAGCGAGGGAGTCATTGTCCTGATCGCGAATCATCAAACCAATTCTTTATCTTTTTTTATTTAAGGAGCCGTGGCAGTATGGCAGAAAGAAAAACAAAAAAGAAGAAAAAACCGTTGATCATGAAGGCTGATGATGTAATGCCCTGGGGGAAGCACGCAGGGGAAACAATACGGTCGATCTTCAGGACGGATCCAGATTATTTTAATTATCTGATTGAGAGGGATGAATACTCCATTCCTGAAAAAACGGTTGAAATACTTGAAAGAGGAATAGATGTAGTAGACAGATCGGAGCCTACTTTCTCAAAGGGTGCGAGACTGAATAAGACGGAATACAGGGTGGATGATATCGTCTGGCAAAAAGAAGATAAAAAGGTCACATTGGAAGAGCTGTTCATGACAAATGAATCTTACTACAGGTCTCTTGTGAACGATCCGATGATATTCATCAGTCAACGAACGTTTGAATCCATGATGGTAAAAAAGTATGGACCAGACTCAGTCCGTCACTACACCAGAGAGGAATTGAACAGTCAGATAAGCAGCACTGTGAATGGCTTCGCTTTTTCTGAAGAGGAAACCTATGCTGATGAGGATATCACAGAATACATCGGAGAAAAAACAGAACAGACTTTTACCATCGAAACAGCTCGAATCATTGAAGATAATAAAGAAAAGGATACATTTGGAATAAAACATACTCTCAGGCAGATATATGGAAAGAATGCAGAGTTCCGGGTTGGACAGGAGGAGGCTGTCCTTGCTGTTTTAAATGGAAAGAAGACGTTAGTAGTCCAGCATACAGGATGGGGCAAGAGCCTTGTTTGCTTTCTTTCGATCAAGAAGCTGAGGGAAATGGGGAAAGGCCCTGCAATCATAATAAGCCCGCTTCTGGCACTGATGCATAACCAAATAGAAGCTACAGAAAAGTTTGGAATTAACGTAAAAGCGATCTCATCCGATACACAGAAGGAATGGAAAGAGGTCTATAACGATATAAGAAAAGATAAAATTGATGCGATTATAGTTTCTCCGGAAAGGCTGGGGAATGAAGTCTTCCTGGAGTTCATAAAGGATTATTACAATAAGCTTTCTCTGTTTGTTGTCGATGAAGCTCACTGCATATCAGACTGGGGACATGATTTCAGACCGGATTTTCGGCGCATAATCAGAATAATACGACAACTCCCCCCAGAAATACCCGTACTCGCAACGACAGCTACTGCAAACGACAGAGTTGTTAGAGATATACGGCATCAGCTTGGTGATGATCTGGAGATCCTACGTGGGACCATGGACCGGAAAAGTATATGCATAGATGTTCTGAATCTGGGTTCGGATGAAAACAAAGTTGAATGGCTGCTCAGGAACATTCCTAAATTTCAAGGTTCTGGCATCATATACTGCCTGACGATACACGACTGCGAAGAGGTGACAGAAACACTTACTGCACATGGGATAAATGCAGATATTTACCATGGGCGACTGGACCCGGAACAAAAAAGGACCACGGAAGAGCGCTTCAAAAACAATGAAATCAAAGTATTGGTTGCGACAATAGCATTTGGGATGGGAATCGATAAGGCAGATATAGCTTTTGTCATCCACTACCAGCAGCCTGCAAGTGCAATAGCATATTACCAGCAGATCGGGCGAGCAGGAAGAGCGATCAACAGAGCATACGCAGTTCTGTTGGCCGGGGACGAAGATAACGCTGTAAACAGATATTTCATTATGAATGCATTTCCCACAGAAAATGAAATGGAAAGCGTTATCGAATGTATTGTAGAAAACCCTGGCTTAAGCCGAAATGAGATCATGCAGAAATTGGATGTTACGCAGGTATGGGCTGATAAAGTCTTAAAATACCTTCTTGTTAACGGAGATATCTATAAAACGAAAGCACGCTATTTTAAAACAATCAGGGAATGGCATTGTGATATGAAAAGGGCGAGAATAGTGTCCTGGTATAGATGGAAAGAGCTTCGGAGGTTTAATGAGTTTATAGAAACAGACAAGTGTTACATGAGCTTTATCCGCAAAGAGCTGGATGACTTTGATATAAAACCTTGTGGAAGGTGTGCAAATTGCCTTAAGCATCATTTTTATGTATGAGGATGGGAGAACATGTCAGAAGGTTTTTGGTGGCTAATGTAAACAAAAAGTTAATACAAGTTCGTTGTAGGATGAAAAGTGAAAGGAATTACAAGTATAACAGCAATTTTTATCTTAAATTATGATTACGACAAGTGCTACAATGAAGATTATTAAGATTCAATAATCTGAAAAACATAGGGCTAAAACAAAACATCAAAAGAGAGGGTACGGATTAAAAAAGGAGGAAACTGGATGAAGAAAGCAAGTATGATAGTTCTTATTGGATTTATAACCATATTCACGTTATCCTCATGTGGCAGCACAGAAGGCAGTACGTCAACTGCAGATACAGGTACAATTGAAAATGAGACAGAAGAAGAGAATGGTGAGATTTCATCAGAAGAGTTAAAGGAAGACGTAATTGATAATAATTCTGTTGCTGAGGTGGAAGATAAGACAGAATATGACGAGTATCCTTACTATCCCTGGGTTGAACCATTACCAGAAGGATTGGAAGCGACTGTCCAGAAATTTGATGACTTTACGTTACTTATCCATTATAAGAATCATACTGGAAACGACATAGCTCTTTATACTGAAGGAGCAGTTTTTGATGAAGAAGGTAACGAGATTAATTCATTTGGTGGGATTCAAGAATATATTAAAGATGGAGCAGATTGTATAGCTGAATTTGTAAGTTTAGATTATTTTGAATATAATCTTCTTTATTGTGAGATACAAGATGTTGGGGCTAGAACAAAGGAGATTAACGAAAGCTTATCGATTGAATCTTCTGTTAATAGCGATGGATCAGTACATTTAGAATTAAGAACAACCGCTAAAGAAGGTGTTTCTGTTGATGGATATGTAGTTTTTACAAATAATGACACTATCGTAGATTACATGTCCTTTGGATATGGGTTTTCAGATGAATTCATCGATGATACGGAAATCCCGGAGCACGAATATACCGACTATTTCATCAGTTATTCTGCTACTAACTGATGCAGGATAACATGAGTTAAAGATTAACATGTTCGGAATTGAAGGACAAAGTGATTATGACAGGCAATAACAGTTTTTTAGTTGTGCCTCACAGGTAAGACATAAGCAGCTTAAAAATATCGTTGAATCAATTTACACCTATATTGACCGGTTTTTGACAGTTCGAATGCCGGGAACACGCATTATTAGCGTGTTCTCGGCATTTTTGATAACCTTACAATAATTTGTCATATTCTTCCTGGAGTGCACGGATTTTTCTCAAAAGTTCTTCTTTTGCGCGGGAGGTCTCATCCAGATCAATTGTCTCTTGAGGATAAGACAATTTCCAGTTTTTATAGGCCTGCAGGACATTTTCGCGATCTTTATCAGACGAAACGTTTTCCAGGCGAACAGTGACCTGATTATGTACTGCAAGCCATTCTTTGATGTAAGGATAAAGATCCGAACTGTCATCAACGGACAAACTGATGGATTCTAGCCTGTCTTCGGAACCCTTATTAACGCTTAACCCGAACATATCCTCCATCTCAAAAAGGGCATACATGGCACCTGTCGGGCTTGTCGCAACAGGGTCGGTCAGGGCAAGAGTGCTTACTTCCAGAGCTGCGGCGATCTTTTTTAACAGCGCTGCTTTTGGCTTTCTGTAGCCATTCTCATATTTCTGAATCCTGTTGGCATCAAGTCCTACGGCAGATCCAAGAGCGGTCTGCGTCATTCCCCGTGCCAGCCGGATCTTTCTTATCCTGCGGCCGACACGAGCGGCTGCGGTCGTTTCCTCATATTGATCCAAAGGAGCAGGATCCTGCTGCGTTCTCTTCTCAAACATCTGATAGCATTCCTTTCAAAATGGGGCAAGTTAATAAATATGCCAGTATGATCAGACCAGGGTCAAGTCCCGCCGCATCACGGCCTTTAGGCTGTGCCAGTGCCTATGCGTAACGGTATACAAGGCCACTTGACAGTTTCGTGAACAGTTTTCTGTCTGCTTCTGAAAACAGTGGGATGAGGGCACTGCACCTGCTGATAGACCGGGCCGCGGCTTTGCGATAAGCGCTGGGGTGGAAACTCATAACAAGCTGTCATATTTCTCCTGCAGAGCCCGTATCCTTTTCAGGAGATATTCTTTTGCCCGGGAGACATCCTCCGGGTAGAAGGAGACCTTAGGATATGACCATTTCCAGGCATGGTAGGCCTGCCAGATCTTATCTTGTTCCTGGTCGGAGGAAGCCGCCTCAAGCTGTGCGGAAACAAGGCTTTTCACAGCAAGCCAGTCCTTCAGATAAGGATACAGTTTATTTCTGTCATCGACAGATAAGCAAAGTGAAGGTGCTCTGTCACCCGGGCCTTCCCCGATCCTCATAATGAACAGATCTTCCAGTTCAAAAAAAGCATACATAGCCCCGACAGGATCGGTCACAGCAGGATCGACCAGGGAAAGCGTACTCACTCCGAGTGCTCCGGCTATTTTTTTCAGCAGTTCTGCCCTGGGCCTTCGAAAGCCGTTCTCGTATTGCTGGATCCTGTCAGCACTAAGACCTACAGCAGCTCCAAGTGCGGCCTGCCTCATTCCCCTTGCGATTCTGATCTTTCTTATCCTGTGGCCGACGCGTGCGGCTGCTGTTTCGTTATATTGATCCAAAGGATCGGGATCCGGCTGCATTTTCTTCTCAAACATGTCTTAGCTTCCTTTCGAAACACAATTTCCCTGATCCGGAAGGGATCATTCCAGATCCCCAAAGATCTCATCATCAAAGTCTTCATAATCAACACTGGCTGCAGGCGGGACGGGGACATAGCCCCTCTCCACAAGAAGATGTCTTGCGATCCTGTCCTGTGAGAGGATCCTTCCGACTTCGATAGGCATGACGGCCTTCTGGACATAGGTGCTGTCCCGGCTCCCACTGCAGACCGTCTCATAGGTCGTTGCCGTGCCGCTTTCTTTTACGCCGGCGCAGAGAAAGAACGGGATCTCCTGGCACTGGCAGTGCATCAAAAGCTTATTGACCAGGGGAAGGCAGTTCTCCTTCCAGAATTCTGATTCGTCATAGGGTGTTGAATTTCTTGCTTTCGCCATTTATTTGTGTCTCCTTTCTTTTTTCTATTTCTTCTTTGAGACCCGAAAGGACAGGACATCTGTCGGATGCCATCCGGGACTCCTGGCCCCTGATCATGGGATTTATGGACCGGGAGATTTTTATTCTGTGTTTTGTCCCTGCCTCATCTGACTTTTCCTTTTATCTGCGAAAAAAGTACCGGGCCCAGTTCCCTGGAATCCAGGGACTCATTTCGGTTGTCTCCAAGGACGAAGAACTCGCCTTCTTTAAGCGTCACAGGAAAAGCTGCGATACCTGCCTGCTCCATGGGCTCAAATCCTTCCTCGACAACTTCGCCGTTTATAAAGAGCTTTCCTTCTGTTATCTGCACCTTATCCCCGGGGAGCCCCTCTATCCGCTTTATCAGATCGGCGGAAAGGTCATTGGAGTGGAAGACGATCACGTCTCCCCGCTCTGCTGATCCTGCATCCGGGTAAGGCGCTGTAAAGACGATCTGCCCGGGACGATATGCGGGATACATGGAAAGACCGCTCACTCTATAGGGAGAGAAGAGGAAGATAAAAACGAGGAACCCGGCAAGAATGGCTGTGATCATCAGGAGAGTGCAGGCAGCCGCCCTCTTCCTAAGCACGGCCATGACTAAGCCAAGGATGAAGAGGGATCCCATGTATGCTGTAAGGAGCTTCTTCCAGCTCATCTGGTCTGCCTGCCGTTCCTGACACAGACCAGGATCTCATCCTCGTCGTGCTTTATGACTCTGCAGTGGAGGTAGCTCCCTCTGGGAGGAGTAAATTCCCCCTCCGTGGTAAGGTCAGGCTCCTCAAAACGAAGAAGGGCCCGGCTGCATTTATCCGAGATGCACAGGAGGATCTTTTCATAGTCGCTTATTGAGATGCTGTTGCGGCATGCAGGCCCGCCTTCACGTCCCTCCGGGTGCTCCTCGCTTTTCATGAAGCGGTTGGGACATATCCACATCGTGCCGAGGTTCACTGTTTTCCTGGACAGCGGATCATAGTGCCTCCCGGCGCCAGTGATCATGGGTCGGACATCATGACCGCAGTCACAGCAGATCTTTGTGATGGATGCCATGTCTTTCATAGGTTTCTCCTTTCAAAAATGTGTTTCTATCATATATATGCCTGTCTGGAATGCAGAAAAATATTATATATAAAATAACTAAAATATATAAAAGCGCTCTTTTCTGCTGATCAGAAGTCCTGATCACCGAATATCTGTCAGAAGAAGACATTTTTTTTCGCTCCTGTGAGGGTCCATTTGTTCCTGATGGCCCCTCGCAGGGCTTTTTTTATTTGCGGACCAGGCTGACAGATACATAAAAGCCGGAGATGAGGGAATACGCGGTCCGCGGGACCGCTCTGACATATATAAGACATCAGAAAAAAAGATCGGAGGTCAAAGATGCTTTATATCAACCATTTCGTAGTGCAGGGAAGTGTGGACAGGGTCCTTCTGGACCAGAAGGGCGAGCGGATGCTGCAGATGTACAAGAAGGACGTCCGCTATTACAAGAAGGCAGGGAGAGTGGAAGAGAATATCACGCTCCCTGAGATCCTGCCCCAGGCGGGGCTTCCCGCCGGGATCAGGAGGCGGGACCACATCATAGCGGAAGGCTTTATCCGTGCCTTTGGGCAGAGGGACTATCTCTCGGACAGGTACCTGGTCTCACAGGTGTTGATCGGCCAGAAATATACCTTTGATACGCCGGTGATATCCCGGGTATCGGGGATCGAGGGGATCGGCCGAAGCTATGATGACGCTTCCGCATATGCAGTAGTGGCGGGAGAGCTCATAGGGGTCTCAGCAAGGTCACCGGAGAACCCCTGGAAGACCCTGCTGATCAGGACGGAGACGGATATCTCACAGGAAGGGGAGAAGAAGGTCATGCAGAGGAATGTCATCCGGTGTACCTATTACGACAATGCTCCTTACAGGCCCCGGATCTCTAAATTTCCTGTGGGATCTAATATCATCGTCCAGCTCTCCCTGCAGACCCCGGTAAAGGATACGGAGAGCGGAAAACGGAAGTACCTGGATTTCTATGTGGAGGACATCGCCATTGTTCCGGGGAGCGAAAAAGAAGAGGGCCCTGAAAAAGAAGAGGATGCTGGTGCCGGGGAAGCACCTGCAGATGCCGGAACGGAAGAGATGCAGTTCCATGAAGACCCGGTCCCCGGGAGTGAGGAAGGGCCCGCACAGGAACAGATCCGCTCTGACATATAGGAGATGAGAAAAAGCAGCCGGAAGGCATGCGGAAAGGAAAAGGAATGAAAAGAAGAAGACTGGCAAGGATGCCCTGCATCTGAAAGCCCAAGGAACCTGATGGATTCCCCTAAAAAGAGGGGACACAAATTAAATAGGAGACATATGAAAACAGGAGTAAAAAAAGCACTGAAAAAGATCCTGTCTGCAGTCCTGGCGTCGGCCATGGTCATCAGCTCGGCCGCCCCGTCCATTGGAGCGCAGGCAGAAGAGAGCTTTCCGGACATTTCTGCCGTTGTAAGCAGACTGGAAGACGGAGAGACCGTGGAAGCAAAGGACATCGAATTCGATGCCGGTGACGATGTGGACATCGAAAAGGAGGGCATCTCCTATGATGCGGGCAAAGTCACAGTGAAGATGAAAGGCGCACAGGACTCTTCCGGCGCATCGTATCGGAATGACCGGCCCGGTACGTATACTGCAGTGTATAACTGCACGCCAAAAAGCGGCAGCCCTTCATACAGCGTAAGAAGGAAGATCACGGTGCGGGAAGTAAGGACCACATCCCTGACTTCCCAGGCTGAAAGAGGAGAAGCGCCTTCACAGGATGAAGCTTCAAATGAGGAAACCTCACAGGAGGATGATGAAGCAGACCCGGAGGATAAAGCCTCACAGGAAGCAGATGAAGACAGATCACCACAGGGAGGAAGCAGTGAGGAGACTGTGATCCCTGCGGCCGAAGATGAAAAAGGAAACGCACCTGAAGAAGGAAGAGAAGAGGAGAAGGAGGAAGAGAAGACTACAGAAGAAAACACAGAAGAGGCTCCTGAAGCTTCTAAAGAGGAAGAAGAAGTTGAAACCGGCGAAGAGACAGAGGAGATCTCCGAAGAGGCGGAAGAATATGCCGAGGAGCTCGCGCTCCTGAACGCGATCCCTCAGCAGCTGGGAAACGTTACCTGCGGACGTGACGGCATCACGCCCCTTCCTCTTCCCAGCAAGTATGTAAACCACACCCGTACCTGGTGGGTCACCCACAAGGGCGTCAAGTACTACGCAGTCTGTGCCAGGGCATCTGCGACTGGCCCTGTCAATCCCAGCAACCCAACCAGCTCCACGGCATCGATCCGTTATAACCGTCTGACTCCGGAGGTGATCGACGGCCTCGCGGCCTGGATGAAGAAGACAGAGACAGGTGACACGATCCCGATCACGAAAGGTCTGGGCAGCAATGCAGAGCTTGCCAAAGCTGTCATGGTATCCATGTTCGTAAGAGCAGATTTCTGGGAAGAGACATTTGATACTTTCGTCCTTTCCTATGCGGCAGCCCATCTGCTGGCTTCCGACCTGCTCTTTGGAGATGATGACGGATGCAGCAAGAAGGATCCCATGTATGACGTCGTCTTCAGACAGATGAAGACAAAGGTACAGGAATGGGCAGCGCAGCCCGAGAACAAGGCGCTACTGGATGCCAGTCCTGCCTATATCGGCTATCTCTGGAACGGAGGCTCCGGCGGGAACCGCCAGCCCCTTATGTGGGTCGAGACCCCTGGCGTCATAGAGATCAGAAAGCGCGCAGTAGATGATGAAGAAAATGAGATCACAGATGTCGACCTCACGGGCACTGTGTACAGGCTCTATAAGGATGAAGCCTGCACGCAGCCTGCTGTAGATTCCTACGGCAATGAAGCTGTCTTTACCTGCAATGCTGATGGCACAGCTAATAAGGTGATCATTGATTTCGGAACCTACTATCTGAAGGAGACAGCTGCGGCCAAAGGCCTTGCTCTTGATGAGGACGTATACGAGTGCGTTCTTAAAAGAGATACCAGCTTTGGAAACGGACTGAACCACCTGACAAAAAAGGTGGTCGATCATCCGGACAGTTCCAGGATGGGCGCACTGGTGATCCGGAAGGTGGACTCCGAGACCGTATCCGCACAGGGAGGCGCAAGCCTTGAAGGCGCTGTATATGAGATCATCGTAAACAGCGAAGACGGAGTAGAGGATGCCGAGACCTACTACAGCAAAGGCGACGTATATGCAGAACTTACGACGGATGCAGAAGGCAGCGCAGAACTTGCTGTGATCCCTGCAGGCGAATATATTATCCGGGAAAAGAAGCCTTCTAAAGGCTATAAGCTCTCCGGTGAGAACGTGGCCTTTACCATAGAGGATAACCAGACCACATATCTGACAGAGGGCAGCGCTCTTAAGGAAGAAGTGATTAAAGCCCCCTTCAGATTCAAAAAGCTGAATTCCAATGCGGAAAACATGGCAGATGTCCTTTTTGAAGTCACATGCAAAGAGAGCGGAAAGACTTGGACAGTCAGGACAGGAAAAGACGGGACGTATGATTCTTCCCGCGATGCGGATAAGACCCGCCGCATGCTCCCTTATGGGACCTATACCCTTACGGAGCTGGAATGCGATGCCAATAAGGGATATGCGCTTTCTTCTCCCGTTACGTTTACTGTCAGCGGAGAAACCGTGATAGACATTGGATCATTCGTCAACTATAAGGCTCCTTCTGCAGAAACAGAGCTCACAGCTTCTGACGGTTCCCATAACGCAAGGCCCAGGAAGGACCTGGAGCTTACGGATACCGTATCGATCAGTGATTTTTATGACTATGTAGGAAAGAAGATCACAGTAAAGGGCATCCTTGTAGATAAGGAAACTAAGGAGCAGTATGCGGAAGCGGAGACCGCCGTCACTCTTGCTGCCCCCAGCGGCGATATCGAGATGACATTTACCCTGGATGGTACAGGTCTTGGCGGACGCGCTGTCGTTGCCTTTGAATATGTCCTTGATGAGAAGGGAGAGGAGATCGCAAAGCACGAGGACCTGGAGGATGAAGACCAGACCGTATGGTTCCCTTCCTTCGGTACCAGGGCGAAAGCTGCTGCGACAGGAGATAACGTGATGCCCTCTGAAGGTACCATCACCATTGATGACGAGGTGGAATTCCATGCCCTCACAGAAGGCGGATCCTATACGGTAAAGGGCATCCTTTATGACGCGGCAAAAAAAGCGCCCTTCACAGTGGGCGGGAAAGAAGTCACTTCCTCTGCATCCTTCACCGCAGGAGAAGGCGGAGACGGGACAGTGACAGTCAGGTTTACCTTCGAGGCTCCAGAAGGCTTTGAAGGAACGACCCTGGTCGTCTTTGAGTCCCTTTACGATGCTGCAGGAGAACTGGTAGCTGAACACAAAAACATCAGCGACAAGGACCAGACCGTATATGCGCCCAAAGTACGGACCAATGCGACGGATCCCCAGACCAAAGACCATATCGGAAGGACTGCAGAGACCACGACACTGACAGACAGGGTCACCTACACAAATCTCGTGGCCGGCAGGGAATATACCGTCACAGGAACGCTTTATAACAAGGCTACCGGAGAGGCAGTCCTTGCAGGCGGAAAGAAGATCACTGCGGAAAAGACTTTTAAAGCAAAGGCAAAAAACGGGACCGTCGATCTGGAATTCACCTTCGATTCATCCATCCTTGCAGGTCAGTCTGTAGTGGCATTCGAGACCCTGGAGCATAAGGGCATCGAAGTTGCTGCCCATGCAGACATCAATGATAAGGATCAGACCGTTTCCTTCCCGGAAGTCAGGACCACAGCACTTGACAAAGGGACTGGTTCCCACTACGGGTCGCTCCTGGATGAAAAGACAGTCATCACAGATGCCGTCAGGATGGAAGGCCTTGTGCCGGACCAGGAGTACAGCTTAAAAGCTGTCCTTATGGACAGGGGCACAGGCGCTCCCCTGGCAGGCGGCGTCTATACGAAAGAGCTTGCTTTCAAGGCAGATGCGGAGAGCATGACCCTGAACGTCGAATTCGAAGTAAGGACGGGAGATATCGCTGGCAAAGCGGTCGTCGCATTCGAGACTCTTTATCATAAGGGCATCGACGTCTGCGCTCATACCGATTTGGGCGATGAAGAGCAGACCGTCACATATCCTTCTGTTAAAACAACAGCTGTGGATGCGTCCACAAAGGACCATGTGGGAAGGGCCGCAGAAGACGCAGTGGTACAGGACCTTGTCGAGTATACAGGTCTTGAGCCCGGCAAAGAATATGTCCTCACAGGTACCCTGTATGACAAGGCGACAGGAAAGGCACTTAAGGGCGGGGATGGAAACGTCATTACTGCCACTAAGAAGTTCACACCTGATAAAGCGGATGGCAGCGTCCTCATCACCTTCCAGGTGGATGGAAGGCTACTTGGCGGAAAGAGCGTCGTTGCTTTTGAAACGATCAGTTATGAAGGCAGGGAGATCGCAGTTCATGCTGATTTGGAAGATAAAGGCCAGACGGTGCATTACCCCGAGATAGGCACTAAGGCATCTGACATCATGACTGGAGACAGCGTCGGCGCATCTGACAGGGAGACAGCGACCATCACGGATATCGTTTCCTATAAGGATCTGATCCCCGGCGAGACCTATACAGTAAAAGGAAAGCTCATGGTAAAGAGCACCGGAGAAGCCCTTGTGGCGGACGGGTCTGAAGTGAGAGCTGAAAAGACCTTCACGCCTGAAAAGGCAGACGGCACTGTGGCCATGACATTTACTTTTAATGCTGCCGCACTGAAAGGCGAGACAGCAGTCGTATTCGAGTCCCTTGAACATAAGGGGATCGAAGTGGCAGCCCATGCCGATATCGAGGATAAGGACCAGAGCATCACTTATCCCGGCATCCATACCAGCGCTTCCGATGTCCATACCAAAGACCATGTAGGCCTCGTATCCATGCTGAAGGAACTCTTTGGAATGCCGAAGACCACGGACGTCGTTGATACAGTGACTTATGAAGGCCTGATCGCCGGCAAGGTATATACCATATCTGGGACCCTGATGGAAAAGGAGAGCGGAGAGCCCGTTCTTGATTCCAGAGGAGAAGAGATCACGGCATCGAAGACCTTTACAGCTAATGCATCTAAAGGAACGATCGATCTTGTTTTCACTGTCGAGTCCGAGCTTCTTGCCGGAAAGACTGCAGTCGTTTATGAATATCTGATCTATGGCGACGTGGTCGTTGCATTGCATGCGGATATTGAGGACAGGGACCAGAGCGTATCTTATCCTGACATCGCAACGTCCGCAAAGGATGGACAGACAGAAGACCATGTCGGCACTTGCAGCGAAGAAGCCGTGATCATCGACACCATCAAGATGACGGGCCTCGTTTCAGGAGAGGAATATACCGTAAAAGGAAGCCTCCATGACAAGGAGAGCGGCGATGTCATCACTTTGAAGGATGGCAGCACTGCCGTGGAGATGGCCTTCACTGCGGAAGGCGAGAGCGGATCCGTCGACATGGAATTCATCATCGATTCCAGCATCCTTAAGGGAAAGGCCGTCGTCGTATTTGAAGACCTTTACCATAAGGGCGTCAAGATCGCGGTCCATGCGGACCTTGAAAGCGAAGACCAGACCGTCCACTATCCGGAAATTAAGACCAGCGCGTCTGACGAAATGACCGGAGACGGTGTGGGAAGACTCGGTGAAGAAGTGACCATCACCGATACCGTTACCTACCATGATCTGATCCCCGGCAAAGAATATACTGTATCCGGCCAGCTGATGAACAAGGCGACCGGCGAGCCCATCTTAGACGGATCCGGGAATGCTGTGGTTTCTGAAGAGACCGTTTTCACGGCAGAGACCGCTGACGGTTCTGTTGACATTGCATTTACGCTTGACTCCAGCCTTCTTGCCGGTGAGAGCGCAGTGGCATTCGAGCACCTCTATTACAGGGGCATCGAAGTCGCAGCCCATGCCGACCTTACAGATAAGGACCAGACGGTGGACTACCCCGAGATCGGAACCGAAGCTGTCGATGGAAGGACGGGGGCGCATACTGGCGAAGTCACTGGAAGCGCCATCCTGGAAGATACTGTATATTACAGGAACCTTGTTCCCGGAAAGTCATACGTGGTGGAAGGCCGCCTTGTACTTAAGTCCACGGGCGAGGAGACAGGCGCAGCCGCATCAGCAGCATTCGTTCCGGATAAGGCAGAAGGCTCTGTCGTCCTGACATTCGAGTTCGACTCTTCAGCCTATGCCGGCGATACAGTCGTAGCCTTCGAGACCCTTCTTCATAACGACGTTGAGATCGCGGTCCATGCTGACCTGGGCGACGAAGCCCAGAGCGTACATTATCCCGACGTGACGACAGACGCTAAAGACGGAGATACAAAAAAGCATGTCGGTGCGCTCAGCGAAACGGCAACTGTAGTAGACGTAGTTACTTATCACAACCTGATCATCGGAAAGGAATATACCGTATCCGGCGTCCTCATGGACCAGGAGACAGGAGAGCCTCTCCCTGATGAAAACGGAAACGAGATCACGGCAGAGACCACATTTACTGCTGAAAAAGCAGACGGCACTGCTGAGCTTATCTACACGCTGGATTCCACGCTCCTTTCCGGAAAGACCGTGGTCGTTTTTGAGGATCTGTACCACGAAGACGTGAAGGTCGCATTCCATGCAGACATCGAGGATGAAGAGCAGACCGTACATTATCCCGCAGTAAGGACCATGGCCTCAGATGACCAGACAGGGACACAGACCGGTACTGCTGACGAAGAAGTATCAGTAACAGATATGGTCTGGTATGAGAACCTTGTGCCCGGCAGCTATATCGCATACGGCTCCGTAGTCAGCAGGGAGACCGGAGAAGCCGCTGTAGACGCAGACGGAAATGAGATCACAGCAGTGGTACCTTTTGCCAACACGGAGATGAACGGCTCCGTGCCTGTCACGTTCACATTCAATGCGACAGGCTTTGACGCCTCCACCGTCGTAGTGTTCCAGTCCATCTATGCAGGGACTGATGACCTTGACGGAAAGGGCGTCCTTGTAGCAGAGCATAAGGATATGGAAGATGAAGCGGAAATGATCTTTTACCCTGGCGTAGAGACAGAGGCTTCTGACGGTCTTACGAAGAACCACACAGGCATCGTCTCCGAAGAGGCGACTGTGGTAGACGTCGTTACATACCACAACCTGATCCCTGGCAAAGAATATACTGTTTCCGGCGTCCTTATGAATAAGGACACTGGGGAGTCTGTCCCTGACAGCGAAGGGAATGAGATCACAGCATCCAGCACGTTTACTGCAGAGGAAGCAGAAGGGACTGTAGAACTTGTCTATACGCTGGATTCCACGCTGCTTTCGGGAAAGACGGTCGTCGTCTTCGAGGACCTCTTCCATGAAGGCGTCAGGGTCGCATTCCATGCGGACATCGAAGATGAAGACCAGAGCGTCCACTACCCTGAGATCGGAACGAAAGCTTCCATTGACGGAGGAAAGAGCGCACAGGCAGGCGGGACCATCACCCTGGATGACACTGTCGAGTACAGGAACCTGGTTCCCGGCATGGAGTACACGATCATCGGCGTCCTGATGGACAGGGATGCAAAGAACGTGCTGAAAGTCGGCGGAAAGGATGTGACCTCCAAAGTGACATTCACTCCCGAGTCGGCAGACGGCACAGTGACCGTGACCTTTACCTTCAGGGCATCCGGCCTTGGCGGAAAGACCTTGGTCGCGTTCGAGTATCTTTACAGCAATGACGAGCTGGTCACGAGCCATGCAAGGCTGAGCGACGAGGCCCAGACAGTGAAGCTTACGACTCCTCCCAGCCCGCCCAAAACCGGTGATGAGAGCAATATGATCCTCTGGGGGATCCTGGCGGCGGCAGCGCTTGCCGGAGGCTTTGCAGTCATCCTTTGGAAGAAAAAAAGGACCAGATAAAAGACAGATATCCCGGTAAGGGATAAGAGACAGGAGAGTGCCTGGAGCAGTTCATATGAGCTGCTCCGGGCACTCTTTTTGCCATCAAAGGCCGGGAGATAATCCGAAAAGCATTCTGACATATATATAGCAGAAGTCCGGAGATGGACTTTGCCGCTTATGCTGCTCTTTGCCTGGAAGCAGCACGGGCGGCGAAAAAAGAAAGGGGGGATGGAAAAAGGCCGCAAGAAGTCAGGCATCTCAAGTATAGGAGACAACATGAAAACAAAAACAAGGATCAGGATGCTCATCGCATTCATCGCTGTGGCCTGCATGCTCCCTGTTAAAGCGCTCCCCGCGCAGGCATCAGGACTCTCCGTTCAGGCCCAGGCCGTCTCAGCCAGGGCGTCTGCGGCAGCAAGGAACGGCATCCAGACAGTAAACGGCAAAAAATACTATTACAGAAACGGGCAGAAAAAGACCGGCAAGATCCAGGTAGGGAAGAACTGGTACTATTTCGGGCCTGAGATGAAGTTCGGACTGTTCCGGGATGAAAAAGGAACAGTCTATTATGCCGGCAAAAACGGAGTCCTGCAGAGGGGCTTCCATACGATCGGCGGAAAACGCTACTACTTCAACTCCAACACGGCGAGCATCCGGTATGAGGGCCATGAAGGTCTGCTCAACGTGAACGGCCGGTTCTATATATGCAGAGGGGGCGCTGTCCTGACAGGCCTTATAAGCTATGGCGGGAAGACGTATCTTGCCGGACCTGACGGTATCCTGAAGACCGGCTGGCAGAACGTGAATGGAAGTCCCGCCTATTTCTGGAAAAAGGCCGGGAATGGGCATGTACGTTTTGAGAGGGCTAAAGGAACTGCCGTGATAAGCGGCGTGACACATTACCTGGACACAAGCGGCGTGCCGCTTAAGTCCTATGGGGGAAAGGCACTGGACAGATACGGCGTAATGACGACTGCTCCTGTGACGCCCACGCCCGCGCCTTCCCCTGCACCTGCACCGGCTCCTGTTCCCACGCCCGCGCCTTCGCCTTCTGCGCCGGATGCAAGGTTCTTTGGAGACGTATCTGCCGGAAAGACACTCACCCAGAAGGCTATCCTGAGCTGCCTCAATTATTACGAGTCCGAGCTTCAGAAGCTGAACAGCAAAAATAAGTTTGAAGAGCGGTTTGGGAAAAAGGGCGCGCCTTCAGGTGATGTGTGGCAGTACTCGAACCACGGGGCTCTTGGGAGCTACTTTGCCCGCTTCGATAAGATGAATTCCGGAGCATATTCCAAAAACGGCAGGACAGTACGCTACTGCAACTGTGACACCTGCAAGTGGTGGGTGGTCCAGGATGTACTGAATGTAAACGGGACCACGTCCAGGGATATCAATACCGTGTGGAAGAAATATAAGGTCAACAGCCTTAAGCTCAGGGACCTCATTGCAAAGGGCGGCTTTAAGTCCGGCGGTAAGTTCATAGAGCTCACCCCCGGGACCTGTTTCTACAATACTGGAATGACCCATACCTGGATCTATATGGGACAGGGCAGCGACGGCACAGAGCGTGTCTTCGATACCGGGCACGGGGGCAATATCTCAGCATATGCCCCTTCCCTAAAGGAAAAAGTAAGGGCCTGGGAAAAAGACCTTTCAAACAGATACCATACTGACGGCAAGAGGGCCGTTTTCCGTACATGGATCAATGAAGCATCCGACACATGGGAATATGGTGGACAGAACATCGGGACCATATGGATTCCCAATGATCTGAAGACCTTCTATTACTGGAATGCGGCCGGAAAGCTCGTAAAGAACTGAGTCCGGCATAAGACCTTAAGCGCAGGGGACAGGTGTCCCCTGCGCCGTACATATCCAGAAAGAAAGGGGAGAGCGATATGCGGGCGCGGGTGCCCTAAGCTCGAAATAAAAATGAGAATAACAAGATCATCAATACTTTGCCGCCTCCTGGCCGTGCTCCTTGCCTCGGCACTCATGCTTTCAGGGGCTTTTGCTGCCAGAGCTGAAGCTGCTTCTGCATGCAGGGAGCACATTTTGTCACATTACGATGACATCCGGGAAGGACACGTGAACGTCGAATATACTGCATCGCCCACGGGCTTTCGGTATAAGAACGGAAAGACCTACTACTATGTAAATAACAAGATGAAGACCGGCTGGCAGACGGTGAACGGGAAAAGATACTACTTCGTAAAGTCCGGAAAGAACAAGGGAGCCATGCTCACAGGAAAGCAGAAGATAGGGGACTTCTGGTACTTCCTGGATCCCGAAATGAAGACAGGGGTCATAAGGACCGATGCGGGCGTTCTCTATTACAGCGGGAGCGACGGTCACCTGAAGACCGGATGGAGGACCATAGACGGGAAAAAGTACTACTTCTGGTGTAAGACGCAGAACGGCCATATCCATCATGAAGCGGCGCGGGGCGTCAAGTCAGTGAACGGGACGTATTATCTCTTTGACGGCAATGAGGGATATCTTAAATACGGCCTGAATGAGCACGGCGGAAAGCTTTTCTATACAGACAAAAGCGGAAAGCTCCAGAAAGGCTTCTGCACCATTGACGGGGAGAGATACTACTTCAATATCAATACGAACAGGTTCGAAGCTCATGAAGGGAAACTGAATTACAACGGCAGGCATTATATCTGCTTTTCGGGAAAGGTCCAGACCGGCCTTATCTCTTATGGTGGAGAGTTATACTATGCCGGCGAAGACGGGTGTCTTAAGACCGGCTGGCAGGAGGCAGACGGGAAGAGATACTATTTCCTTCCTGAAAAGACAGCAGACCAGCCTGTCAGGGCAGCCGCGAAAGGTGAGCTTACGATAGATGATACGGCCTGCTTTTTTAACGAGGACGGGACTCTGGACATGGACAGGACCGTAAAACTGGGCCTTTCAGAAGAAGACGGGACATGGCACTTTTATTATCCGGTTTCCGAAGGAGGGCATGAAAAAGGCGAAATGGCCAGGGAGCCTGTCTTTTATAAAGGAAACTACTACTGGTTCGACAGCAACGGGGATGCAGTGACCGGCTGGCAGATGGAAGACGGGGACTACGCGTACTTTAATGAAAAGGGCATGTATATCCAGGACAGGCCTGCCATGAAGCTGACAGTGATCGATTATGGCAAGACGAACGGCAGCTATGGGAGCAACTATGGGGATGCAACGCTTATGGAGTCGAAAGGAGAATATCTCCTTCTCGACACCCTTATGCCGAACGGGAGCACGAATCTGATCAAAAAGCTCAAAGAGCTTGGTGTAAAGCGCCTGTCCATCTATATCTCACATTATCATGACGATCACATCGGCTGCGTACCGGCGATACTGAAGGACAGCTATTTCACGGTGGAAAAACTGTATCTGCCGGATGCCTCATATATGTATGGGAAGAACAAGAACACAAAATGGTTCAAGGCCCATACGGCCATTTATGAGAAGTCAGTAGAACTTGCAAGAAAGCACGGGACCCAGGTCATTACGATCCGGGAAGGAGATACCATCCAGTGCGGGCTTGTGAAAGGGTCCGTCCTTTTCCAGAAGATCACGCCTGACTTTACTGGGAATGCCAGCGATCATGGCCAGGTCATCACATATATCAATAACCATTCCCTTGTGACCATGTTTGCCTGCGGTCGTGTGAGGTTCCTCACAGCAGGAGATATCGAATCCGGAGCCGAAAAGGACCTGCTTGCAAAAGGACTGGATCTTTCTGCGGAGATCTTCAAGCTCAGCCATCATGGAGGCTCTTCAGGCAATACCAAAAAGCTCCTGGAAGCTATTGGCGCCGGGACAGGATACTATACGAATCCCAACGAAGTCAGCGGCCTCCTGCAGGATAGCTGGTGCAGGCCGGTGATAAACAGGGCCCAGAGCCTTGGAATGAACCTTTTCCATCCTCTTGTCAACGGTACCTTTACCCTTTCCGTATCAGAAGGGTCTGTCTTCGTGAGCGGTACGAGGAGAATGAAAACGGTGAGCGTTCCGGTGGTGAACAAAGTGACCGGAGCACAGGAATCCGTTAATGTCACGGTCCAGGGGGCGGCTAACGGGAAGTACAAAATATATGAAAATATGATCCCTTTCTACTGCAATCTAAAGTAACTGGCATGGCTCACAAAAGAATGATGAGAAGCAGGACCGATGAGGTCCTGTTTCTCTAAAAAGGAACAGAAAAGTTGTATTTAGGAGTAATAGCATGAAAAATTACAAGAACATAACCTTGGAACCCGTGTCCGAAATGGGTTTCCGTTGCGATGACATGATTATCATATTAGAGACAGAGTATTCCCACTTTCGTAATGAGCAGGAGGAAGAGAGTGAGGTCAATCCTTTCTGCGTCAGAGCATGGATCGGAAGCGCGCTGGTGGGAAAAATCAATGGTCTGTCCACAAATCCTTATTGTATGTTAACAGACCCGGCATATATTGCGGGATACCTTGACAGTGAAGGCGCGATTTATGGAGACGAAGCGCTGGCATATCTGGAAAGAGTCTTTCCACAGGCAGAAATGGATGAATCTTATCTGGATGGCTGCGGATTGTCAGATGAAGAAATCGAAGATATCTTTGACAGGATGGATGATTCTGAAAGATACAGATTCATGGAGCATAATATTTTATTTTTTAATGATGTAATTGTGTCCTTTGAATACCGCCGGCATGGGGTATTCACAAAGATGATGGAGGTTTTAAAAGACTGGTTTGGAGAAGATTATTCCGGCGCTGCATATATATATCCGGTGAGGGCAGATGACCAGGGCGAAGATTTGGAAGAGGACGAAGAAAACGAAAGCCGCGATCTGCCCCGCAACCGCATGATCGCCGAGAAGTTTGGCTGGTCACTGGCAGATGATTTCGTTCCGTCAGCGACAGAACATAATGCGTATGCCCTGAAGCTTCCAGAGGATATTCTTGGCATCGTGAAAGGAGATAAAAGAGATGATGCTGCAGAAGGGCAAATGATTTCTGAAAGAAAAGTTACAGATGTGCTTGATATGGGGACAAGGGTGGCAATCGCACGGAAAGAGCATGAGTGTGACTGGTGCAGGAAAAAGATCAGTATAGGCGAGAAGTATGTTAAACATACAATTTTGGTCGATGGAGACTGCGACATCTGGCGATCTCATTTGGCGTGTCACCGGGTTTCAGATGCAATTTGGAACTATGTAGATCAATATTCTCGCTTTGACGGCGATACGTTTGGCGCAACTTGTGAGGAGGTGTCAAGGCTCTTCATCTGCCCAGTTTGCCCTTCATGGAATAAGGAACACTGTAAATGTGCAAGCGGTAATTCCTTTTGCATTGAAAGAATGGATGAGTTTTTTGCAGTGAACGAACTGTACGCAGCTGCGGATGGGCATGACAAGGTATGGAAGTGCAGAAAAAAGAAAAGCGTGTAAGATGCCGGGGATTGTTAACAGGGCTGTAGCTGCCGGCAGTATTGCAGGACATGCCAGAAAACATTAATACAAATCGATCGTGTTTATATAATCCGAATTTTTGAATTGTTTATAAACCAAATAGGAACAAGTGGTGTAAGCATTGTCAATAGTCCGAGTAGACCAGCTTAGTCGTGCTATGACCATTGGTCAACACTGAACTACGGTAACCTTATTCGGTGCGGGAGCATCTTTGGGCTTTCTTCCTCGCTTCTTTGGATTGTTCTTTCGTTCTACTGCCTTTTTTTCCTGAGCGGGCAGGCACTCCGGAGGGACCGTAATACCGAAAGCCTTGCATATACTTAGCTGCTGCCCGCAGAACTCCGTCAGGATTTCCCTGCCATCTTCGTATCTGATCCAGCGGATATCTTCCATTTCATCCAGGATCTCCAGCGAAGCAGGGAAGATTTCTTTGAGTTCCAGAGAATTCCGCCATGTGCTTCGTACAGTAGAACTGAGGATCAGAGCAACAAACAGTATAAAGGCTCTCCCTGCTCTGCCGTCCTGACTGGAGGCATCCTGGGTATGGAAGTCCATCTGATCCTTCATCTGCTCAAAATACTTCTCCT
>CAMOGQ010000004.1 GCA_946614165.1 uncultured Lachnospiraceae bacterium | reverse complement strand
TGGCTGCTCTTTGCGTCTTATTTAGGTACTTTCAAAAACCGTGAATAGTAACGAAGCAGAAACGCAGTGCCGATTTCAATAACCTGAAATTCCAGGGCTATTACGAACAGCGTGGTGTTGATTTCATCATGCTTGTCACAGGGATCATGCACGAGAAACTTAATGATGCTGTTAAGCTGATCAATAAATCCAGTGTATCAGTCTTTGATGTACTCATAAAAGCAGGGCACATGAGGATGGTGAAACGGGAAAATGCCTGGCAACTTCACAACACACGAACCAAAGATCTGGCCCTGCTGGAAGCAATGGATTTTGTACCGGATGAATCTTACCCTCTATGAGCTAATTCATTGCTCATATGTACAGAAACATCAATGATTGTGACTAACTCGACAAAGCCCGGTTTTCTCCTGCCCTGCTGCAGATTTCAGCCGTATAAGCACATTTCTTTGATCCATCACCGTATTTCCTGCATGCCGTCCGGTCCCCCGGTCTTATATGCAGATGAAATGATACGCTGTTTTCTTATCCCAGGCTGCATATGTCTCTGTAACAGGATCTGAGTAAATCGAAGCTGAGTAAAGTATATTTTTAATGCCATGTCGATGTCCACGTTTTTTCTGTTATTCCTGTCCTTTTCAGTACTTTTTTCACCCGGAGCGGAAAGCAGAAAAAAGATTCCCTCTTTCCTTCTGCCTCTCCGTTCAGGATGAGAAAAAGGGAAAGAGGGAAGCAAGGCACCGGATCTATGACTTTTCCCGAGTGGAGTAAAGACCGGGAAGCCGGGTGCAGGGATATTTCTGAAGAGTCCCCGGATAACTTCCGGAAAGCAGATCAGAAGCAGGATATCCGCCGGCCCCGGGAGCCTCCATGGTGCCTTGAAATTCAGTAACAGCCCCGAAGGCCGGCGGAATACGATGCCTATACAGATATGCTGCATGCTCTCTGCACAACACCGTCGGTGTAACAAACGTTTTAAAAAGTGTCAGAGCCCCGTCCGGAGGGGGAGACCGAAAGACCTGATCAGCCCACCGCCATGGTCCTGATCCTGCCCAGAGCCTTCTTCACGGCAGGAATGTTGATGACGATCAGGGTAATGATGCCCTCTGCCAGAATGAAGGAATAGTTGTATACGATGGGATAAACCGCTGTCAGAGATCTGGGGAAGTTCTCGGGCATATATTCCATCCAGTAAAGATAGCCTGCCAGAGCGTTGAAAGCGCCCCGTCCCAGAATACCGACAATATAGCCGATCGTCAGACCGTTCTTCTGTTTTGAGAAGAAGCCGGCCAGTCCCAGAGCCGCAAAGGCCAGCAGATAGTCGCATAAGACCTGAAGCACTGTCAGGAAATAAGGCTCCTGGATGAACTGCAGGACGCCGTATACAAAGCCAACCAGGATACCCGTCCCGGCGCCGTACCAGTTGGCGATCAGAACGATAAAAAACATGGACAGCAGGGTAACGGAACCGCCGTAGGGAAGCTTGAAGACCTTGATATAGCTTGTCACCTGGGCCAGGGCAATGCCCATGGCGCAGAAGGCCAGGACTCTGGCCGTGATCTTTTTTCCCGAAGCTTTGCCGGCGATGGCCGCAGCCCCGATCAGGGCAGCCAGAGCCAGAATAACAAAGAGTGCATAACCGGCAGTTGTCAGCCCGCCGTCGGCTGTAACGAAGATAGACATAAAAAATCCTCCTTGTCCAGAAAGGAGGGGGCGTCTTTTGACAGTAAACAGGCAGAATCTTCTGTCCGGGACATATCCGGACATGTCCCGTCAAAAGCATCTGTTTCCCACTGTCAGGCTTCCCTTCGCCGGTATTATCCGGATCAGGTAATAAGGGTCACCGGCAAAGACCGGTTTCTCAGCGTACGCTCCCCCAGCAATATAATTAACAACCATACAGTAATGCAAAGAAGTCTTTCTGTCAAGAAGTTAATATTGAAAAGGCCGGAAAAGCGCACTCCCGGAGAGCGGGAAGGGCAGGCGGCGCCCCGGCCTCCGGCCTTTTCCTGAATCCTCAGATAAAAACCCCATCCGCAGCCCCGTTTTCTGTAATAATGCACAATTTTTTTCTTATTATTTTCTGCTTTTCGACCATATTGACGCAAAAAATGAACGGAATCATGGATTTGGACTACTTATACGGACCGTGAAATGATATAATGAACACTGAATTGAACAAGCTGTAAATCCGGCTGCACCTTATGCGGCGGATTCAAGAAAAGGAGGAAAACTGTATGAATTTCATACTGGCCCTGGTGCCGATCGTATGGCTGATCGTAGCCATGAGTGTCATAAAGCTTCCCGGTTATAAGGCCTGCCTGATCGCTCTGGCGGTCGCAGCTCTCGAAGGATGCTTTATCTTCGGCCTGACCCCTGTTGAAACAATTACCGCCGCCCTGGAAGGCATTCTGAATGCCCTCTGGCCCATTATTCTGGTCATCATTGCCGCTCTCTTCACCTACAACATGACTCTGGAGACCGGCGCCATGGAAGACATCAAGCGCATGCTGGGATCTCTTTCCAACGATAACCGCATCCTGATGCTGATCATCGCCTGGGGCTTCGGCAACTTCATGGAAGGCATGGCCGGCTTCGGAACGGCCGTGGCCATTCCCGCAGGCATGCTGGTAGGCGTAGGCTTCGATCCCATCCTGGCCGTTGTGGCCTGCCTGGTCATCAATTCCACTCCTACCGTATTCGGCAGCGTGGGCGTTCCCGCCACCACCCTGGCAGGCATCGCCGGCCTGGATATCCTGACCCTGACCAGATATGCCGCCACCATCCAGTTCGTCCTGACCTTCCTGTCTCCTTTCCTGGCGGTCATCATCATCGGCGGCGGTCTCAAGGCCATGAAGGGCATGTTCCCCTTTACCCTCATCGCCTCCCTGTCCTTTGTCATTCCCCAGTTCCTGACTGCCGCCTTTATCGGCGCCGAGCTGCCCAACATCCTGGGCTCCATCATCAGCATGGTCATCATGGTGGCGGCCGCAAAGCTCCTGCCCCATCAGGTGGAACCGGAATACCTGATCAAGGCCTCGGGGAAAAAGGAACAGCCCATGACCCTGCAGAAGGGACTGACCGCCTGGGCACCCTTTATCTTTACCTTCCTTTTCCTTCTTCTGACCTCCAACCTGGTCCCTGTGATCCATGATCCCCTGGCAGCCATTAAATCCTCTGTCCAGGTCTATGCAGGTGAAAATCCCGGCACCCTCAACTTCTTCTGGGTCAATACACCGGGTATCATCATATTTATTGCTTCCTTCTGCGGCAGCCTGATCCAGAAGGCCTCCCCGGCCACCATGTGGAAGGTCCTCTGCCGTACCGTAAAGACCAATGTCAAGACCATCCTGACCGTCTGCAGCGTTCTGGCTGTTGCCAAGATCATGGGCTACAGCGGCATGATCAGCGCCATTGCGGCAGTCCTGGTCAGAGTCACCGGCTCCTTCTTCCCGCTTTTCTCCCCTCTGATCGGCGTTATCGGCGGCTTCGTAACAGGCTCCGGCACCTCCACGGCGGTTCTCTTCGGGTCCCTGCAGGCCCAGACGGCCCAGCAGATCGGAGCGGATCCCGCCTGGCTCTGCGCGGCCAACGAAATGGGCGGCGGCGTAGGAAAGATGCTCTGTCCCCAGAGTATCGCCATCGGCTGCGCCGCGGTCGGCATCGTGGGAAGCGAAAGCAAAATCCTGGGCAAGGCCTTTATCTACTGCCTCTTCTACGCAGTCCTGGGCGGCCTGATCTGCTTCTTCTTCCCCATCCTGGGTCTGGTCTGACCCGGGGCCTTCCTCTTCTCTGGCCCGACCCTGCAGCAGGCAGGCCGTATCAGAAGAAAGATCCGAAAAAGAATATAGCCCCTATTTTAAGCCAAAAAAGGATCCGGCCGGCGCCGGATCCTTTTTCGTCGTTTCCTTTATGATTTCTTATGCCGTTCCAGATCCTGCCTGAGCCTTACGCTCAGTCTTTGATCTTCAGGGTCTCCGTAGCCTTGTCGGAGTTCTTTATATAGGGATCTCCGATGGCATAGACCGTAACGGAATTCTTTCCTTCTTTCCCCTTGAAGACCAGGGATCTTTCTCCCGGAAGGAGGGTCCTGGTATAAAGGGTATTGCTGCCGCCCTTCTTATAGACCACCTTATAGCCGGTGGCTCCTCTGACCATCCGCCATTTTGCCTTGACATAGCCCTTGCTGGTCTCCCGGATGGTCAGTTCGGGATCCTCCAGGGAAGGAGCCTTTTTATGCTGGCCGGTCACGGCATAGGGATTTTTCAGAGCGTCCGCGACACACTGTTTCATCAGGTTCATATTCAGAGTCGATGCGGCGCCCTCCATATGGGGCTTTGTGATCCCGTCAATGGGGATGCCCAGACTGGCCGCCGTGCAAAGCCCTGCGATATACCTTCCGTAGGTCAGGGAAAGATGTTTCATGTCCCTGTTCATGGTGTCGCCCATGTAGCTGCTTCTGGCATTCTGTATGGCCGTGCCGGTGGGGATCATGAAATCGATCAGATCCGCTCCCTTTGCAGCCGCCTTGATGTTGGCTTTCTGGGATCCGTATACCGGCAGGTCGTCGCTCAGTTCCAGCCCGTCCAGAAGGACCTTGGTGGTATCGCAGATCATTCTGAACATCTGTTTCTGGCTTCCGCCGTAGATGGCGTCAAAGTTGGAGATGGTGGAATATTTGGGGAAGGCCCAGGTCATGTTGTAGCCCAGGGCCGCATTCGGACACCTCTTATGGATATACTTGGTGACCATGCTCAGGAAGTTTTCTCCCCTGACGGAGCCGTTGGTATAGAAGGAACCTATATTTCCGGTATCGGCACTGTACTGATTGAGGATGATCACATCCCATTTGGCCTTTTTCAGTACGTCCGTCAGCCGCCACAGGGTCGAGCCCCCCGATTTCATGGTGGTCCATGTTCCCTTATGGTTCTCCAGATAGGTGAACTTTCTCAGGTTGCAGGACAGGTAGGTATACATTTCACTCAGGTGCAGGCCGCTGATCCAGGCATCTCCGATCTTCAGTCTGTATCCGGCGTCCTCCGCGATCTGATACAGATATCTGCTTGTGTCAACGCTGAAGCTGTTGCCTACAAACAGGACTTTCAGAGTCTTTGTGCTCTCGGGCTGGTCCGGACAGACGGAAGGCACCGAAGCGGCAGAAACAGGACTGTATATCATAAACACCAGGATCAGGACCAGGGCAAGGGCCCGGACGGTTTTTCCTCGTGACGGTCTCATAGGGCAGAATACTCCTTGGGGAATTTTTTTATTATTATACCCTTTTCTGCTGTCAGCGCCATGACTATTTTAAAATATTTGTACCAAATTACGAACACTGAAAAAAGCACCCGCCGGCTCTGCCGGGGGTGCTGCATCTGTTCTGTCTGCTCTGATCAGAGCTCCTGCATGTTTTCGACGGGCCTTCCGCAGGAAATCTCCAGATTTCCGTTCCTCTGACGGATTTCGTCCATCAGGGCCCTGGTGGACATCTGCGGCTTTAATACGATCTCGTAGGTCAGACGGTAAAGGCTGCCCATGGAGGCGGTACGGACCTCGATCAGGTCTGCCTTCTTTGTATAGCGGCCCAGAAGATCGTCAAAGGCGCCCTCGTAGTCCAGAGTCTCGGGCACGGTGATCTTGAGAAGTCTTTCCTGGCTTCCCGTGAAGACCGGGCAGGCGGCCCCCAAGACCATGCTGACAGCCGCAATCAGAAGGCTGTAGGCCAGCGCCACCGTAATATAGCCCATACCGGTCGCCAGGCCGGCTGTCATGACCAGGAAGATGTATGTGATCTCCTGTCCTCTGCCCGCTGCCGACCGGAAACGGACCAGGCTGAAGGCGCCGGCCACCGCCACGCCGGCTCCGATATTGCCGTTGACCAGCATGATGACCATCTGCACAATGGCAGGCAGAAGGACCAGGGTCATGAAAAAGCTTCTGGTGCAGGGATTCTGCCTTGTATAGGCCCAGCCGATAAAAAGACCGATCAGCAGAGAGCATGCGGTGCAGATGAAAAAGCTGCTGCCGGTCAGACTGCCGGCTGTAATAATGGATGCGAACAGTGTATCTGTCATTTCTGATTTCCTCCCGGGATATGATCCCTCAATTTATGATAAGGGGCAGGCCTGCTGCCCTTAAAGTGTCTTCTGTATTTTTGTCATGCGGTCCGGCCGCGGGGGACCGTCATTCTGAAAAGGTCTCTGAGACTCCGGCGGGCTCTTTCCGCTGCGGGAGCGGCCTGGCAGGCCGGCGCAGGAAGAGGCGAAGGGGCAGGCAGAAGAACCCGGGGATCCTCCCTGCAGAGCACCGTAAAGCCCTGTCCGTACTTGGAAAAGGAGGTCTGATAGATCTTAAGCTCCGAAAAGATCCTGGAAAGCTCCAGAGGGACCGATCCCGCGATCTTGAGTTCCATCAGCACCTGTCCGGGCTCCAGCAGCTTCCTTCCCTGTCCGCCCAGGGTCAGATCCATGTCCTTTGTCCGCCAGCGGATGTTGGTATCGAAGGTGATCCTCAGCTCCGGATCTTCTATGCCCGCCATGGCGATCCTGTCGTAGGAGATGACCATGGCCGGAGCAAGGCCCCGGTAGTGGGTCCTGAAGAATTCGATCTCGGATCCGATCTGGCCCAGGGGCTTTGCCGCGTCCCTGCCGTCCAGATAGTTCTTTGCTATCCTGTAGGGCATGTCGGTCCTTCTTTTATAGACCACGCCCTTATATTTCTTTTTGATCTCTATAAAGGAAAGGCTGTCCTCTCCCGGTCTGTTGTAGCAGCGGAGCCTGAGTTTTTCCTTATAGACCGGTTTTTCCAGGGAAGACCGGACCAGGCTGTAATCCTCCGTATCATAATAAATGTTGAGGATGTTGGTGAGTCCGTACTGGTCCACCTCCGCATAGCCCTCAAGGCGCTTTCTGAGTTCCAGGTACTGTTCCCTGCTTAAGAGATATTTGACTTCGATCCTTTCGAATACATCCTGAAATCCGCTCATGTCCTGCTCCTTTCCCGCAGGCGGCCCTTTCTTTCGGTCTCCTGCGTCTTTCCTTTTCTCTCTGTTTTCCTCTTGCTGATCACATAATAGGCCGCCAAACTTAGCCGAAACTTAAAAAACAGGCGGAATCTGTGAAGAGTCTGTGAAATGAAAGAAAGATTCCGTAAGAAGGACAGCAAAAAAAAAGGAAGCCGCGGGCCAAGGCGCGCAGCTTCCTGTATACAGTGCCTGTCTTTCATGCATGCCGTAAGGCATCCCGCCTTATACGTGCACTTCGCATTTCAGGCGGAAGGAGTAAAGGATCCTTTCCGATACCTTTCTGTGGGTCATCCGCTCTATGGCGGTGCTGTAGTATTCCATCTGTACTTTATAGCGGTCCGAGAGCTCTTCTCCCTTTTCCACCCGGTCCGTCTTATAGTCCACCAGGACGATCTGCCCCTCCTCTTCGAAGAAGGCGTCGATGATTCCCTGGATCAGGACCGTTTCCGTCTGGGGATAGCGCGGATCCATGGCAGATGCGGGAAGGCCCAGAACAAAGGGCTGTTCCCGGAAAAGGAGGCCTTTTTCCGCCGCCCGGGCCATTCTCCGTCCCAGAGGGGACTGCAGAAAGCCAAGGATCAGACGGGGGCTTACAAGGGCAGCGTCCTCCAGCGCGATCATGCCGGCCGCGGCCCTGTCCTGCCTCCAGGCAAGGACCGCTTCCTCTGTCAGGGCATCCGGATCCGGGAAGCCTTTGTAATCCCAGAGCTCCATGAGCCTGTGCACGGCGGTGCCGTAACCCGTTCCGGAACTCTTCTCCTCTTCCGGGTCTCCGGTCTTTGCAAAGGAGGGAACCGCTGTGCGGGGCGGATCCGGGAACAGGACCTTTTCTCCTTCTCCGGCTTCCTCTTCCCCGGCTCCTGCATGGGCCCCGTGGATGGCAGCCATTTTCAGCTCCGAAACGCTGACCTTGGTATAGAGTCCTTCCAGCTCCGGATGGGGATAGGCCGCGGAAAGCCGCCTTCCGATCTCTTCCCGGACGGGGTCTTTTTCTCCCCGCTCTTCCCGGGCCGCCATCTCCAGGGCCAGCTCTCTTTCCGCCAGCCTGGTCTGTTCTCCCAGTCCGGACAGCCGCATGGAAGAAGTCCCGATCCGGCGTACCTGAGCCAGAGAGCTCCCCCTTTCCAGCAGATCCCAGCCGGAGTCTTCTATGGCCATCATGGCTTCCAGGATCAGATCCAGGAAGCTTCCGGAATCCATGATCACCGAATCGGGCAGATGGAAGGACCTCTCCAGGCCCTGGATCTTCTGTCCGCATTTATCCACCGCCCTGGCCATATCTTTGCTGTGGGCCGTCAGGATCAGCTTCTCCTTTGCCCTGGTCATGGCCACGTACAGGACACGGAGCTCTTCGCCCAGGCTGTCCCTTCTGATCTTATCCGCGATCATGTCCTTGCGCAGGGTGGAGGCTTTCAGTCTGCCCTCCGGATCCACGTAGTCGATGCCGATGCCCCAGTCCGTATCACAGACCAGGCTGCCGGAGGCGTCGTGGCGTTTGAAGCTGTAGCCCTTGGAAAGGCCGGCCACAAAGCAGATGGGGAATTCCAGGCCCTTGCTCTTGTGGATGGTCATGATCCGCACCACGTCCGCATGCTCGTCCAGGATATTGGCTTCCCCGTAGTCCACCTCGTAGCGGTGCATCTGGTCTATGTAGCGGATGAACTGGAAAAGGCCCGTAAAGGCAGTCTGCTCGAAATTCGAAGCCTGGGTCTCCAGCATGCGGAGATTGGCCACCCTCTGCCGGCCTCCGGGCAGGGCCCTGCAGTAGTCCGCATAGCCCGTCTGGTCCAGAAGGCCTGAAAGCAGCTCGTGTACCGGCATGTAAAGGCTCTTTTTCCGCCAGATCTCCAGGAAGGTCATAAATTTCCCAAGCCGCACAGACAGTTCATCCTTCTCTTCTCTGCCCATGTATTCCAGAAGGCTCTCGTAAAGGAGCCTGTCCTGCCTTTCCAGACGGATCCTGGCCAGGTCCTCCTCCGTAAAGCCGCCGAAGTAGCTGTGCATGACCCCGTACAGGGGAATGTCCTGTCTGGGATTGTCCAGGACCCGGAGCAGCTGAAGGATGGTCCGGATCTCCCGGGCGGAAAAGTAGCCTGCCCTGGAGTCCACGTAGGAGGGGATGCCCTCCTTTTCGAACACGTCCCGGAATTCCTCGTTCCAGCCGGCGCTGGACCGCAGCAGGACCACCATGTCTCCGTAGGAAGCGGGTCGCAGGGCCCCGGTCTCCTCGTCTTTCAGGGGGAATTTTCCCACCATTTCCCGGATCCTGGCGGCTATGGCAAGCGCCTCCCGCCTTCTGGAGGAGAGCTCCTCTTCCTCTTCCGTAAGATCCGAAGCAGCATCCTCCTGCCCTTCTTCCTCTTCCGGTTCATAGGCGTCGTCCACCAGCAGAAGCTCTGCCGCATAGGTCCCCTCTCCGGCCTCCGGATAGGGCATGCCGGGCTTTAAGGACACCTCTTCGTCATATTCCACGCCGCCGATCTCCCGGCGCATGATCTTATAAAAGATCTGGTTGACAAAATCCAGTACTTCGACACGGGAGCGGAAGTTCTGGTCCAGATCGATCCTCTCCGTCCGGGGGTCCTTATGGCGGTAGGCATCGAACTTTTCCATGAAGATCTCGGGCCTTGCCAGACGGAACTTATAGATGCTCTGCTTGACGTCACCCACCATGAAGCGGTTGTAGCGCCCCTGGGCCTCCCTTGAGATCACGGACAGCAGCAGCTCCTGCACGTCGTTGGAGTCCTGGTATTCGTCGATCAGGATCTCGTCGAAATGCTGCCTGTACTCCACGGCGCAGGGACGGGCGCTGTAGGTCCCGTCCTCGTGGGGTTCCACCAGGATCTGCAGGGCATAGTGCTCCAGGTCCGAAAAGTCTATGGCGTTCTTTTCCTTCTTGGCCTGGGCAAAGGCCTGGGTAAATTCCAGGGTCACCTCTGCCAGGGTCTTCAGGAAGGGGGAGACCCGCTCCATCATGGCCACGATGACCTGGGGCGTATTGTGGGAATAATGCCTGTTCAGCTTCTGGATCAGGTCCTTCTGGGCATCCCGCATGTCTTTGACGGCCACCCGGACCTCCTCGTCCACAAGAGGGTAATTCTTTTTGCTGCATGTGGGGATCCTGGCAAAGTTATGGACGCAGGTCCTGCAGACAGCGTCCCAGAGGATCTCCGCGTCCTCCGCGGAAAGGGTGCCCGCGTAGGGCATAAGAGACCCGGTTCCGTCCGCCATGGAGCGAAGCAGCTCTCCCGCCCTGCCCTTTGACAGGGGCTCGAAGATCTGGCTCTGCTCCGTCTCCAGAAAGTCCGCGTAGGGCGTGGGGCCGTCCGGCTGCAGGCTCATGCGGATCATGGCATCGTACTGCTTCTCCGATTCCAGAAGCCTCTGCAGGGCCTGCAGGAGGCCCGCCTGCATCCAGATCTGGCCAAAGAGAGTATCTGTATCGTGGATCTCATAGTCCAGGGCCCTCTCCTTCAGCCATTTCTCCGGCTGGGGATGGCTGGTGGACCTGGTATACAGGGCGTGGATCAGGTCCTCCAGCCCCTGATCGGATCCTCTGGGGCAGAAATACTCGGCGCAGTCCAGGAAATCCTGGTCCTTTTCCCCGTACTTCTTCTCCAGAAAGTCCTGCATGACTTCTCCCTCCAGCAGGGCCCTTTCCGTTTCGTCCATCTGCCGGAAGCCCGGGTCCAGGTCGATCTCGGAAAAGTTGTTCCTGAGCAGGAAGGTGCAGAAGCTGTCTATGGTGGTGATCTGGGCATTGTGAAGCAGCATCTCCTGCCTCTGCAGATGGCCGTTCTGAGGATCTTCCTTAAGTCTGTCGGAAATGGCCTTTCCGATCCTCTCCCGCATCTGGGCGGCCGCGGCTCTGGTAAAGGTCACCACCAGCAGCCTGTCAATGTCCAGGGGATGGTCTCCCTCACTGATCATGCGCACGATCCTTTCCACCAGGACCGCCGTCTTGCCGCTGCCGGCCGCTGCCGACACAAGAATGTTATGATTTCTGGCATCCAGGACTTCTTTCTGCCTGTCGGTAAAATTGATCGCCATTTGTCTCTCCTAAGGGGTATGAACAGATATGGGTTTCTCAGCTTCTGTAGTCATAGCCCGGGATCCGGATATCGAAGCCGCATACGTTCTTATAGTCACAGTAGTCGCAGGCCGTTCTGGTCTTGTCCAGGCGGACGGGAGAAGCGGCGGTGGAGCCGTCCAGGATATCCTCCGCCACTTTGCAGACGGATTTTCTGGCGGCTTCCGTGATCTCCTCGAAGTCCTGCCCCGAATAGACCCTGGACCTGGCATCCGGTTTCCGGTCCCTCTTGAGCTGGACCGGAATGACCTCGGAGCTTCCGGAAAGGTTTTTATCCAGGTGCAGCATGCTGTCCTCTTCGGACAGGACCATGCCGGTGGGCCGGAGCTTTTTGCGGAGCTTCTTTCTGTCCTCATCGCTGACCACGAAGCCGCCGTCCTCGAAATCCGCATTTTCGGGATCCGCGTCAGTCATGGGATTGTCCAGCCGATAGTAGAGCATGGCGGAAGGAACGATCTCGTACCCCGCATTGTCCCTGCGCAGCTGGTCCATGACAGCGTTCATATAGACCAAGAGCTGGAGCTGATAGCCCTTTTCCATCTGTTCCCGGTCCAGATCCCTGCTGCCGGACTTATAGTCCAGGATCTTGACATAGATCCTGTCTCCGTCCCTGCACAGGTCCACCCTGTCGATAATGCCTGTCATTTCCAGGTTTCTTCCGCCCTCCAGCTCAAAGCGGATGGGTTCGCTGTCATCCCCCATGCCGAAGGCCTTTTCATAGTCCCAGGGGGTGAAGCTGCCCTGGCGCAGATGGTACTGCAAAGTCTCTACGGTCCTGTCCAGGATCTTCCAGAGCCTTCCCAGCTCCGCCCTGGACCGCTCGGAGGAATAGAGCAGCTGGTCATGATAGGAGGCCGCCGTTTCCGTAAGGGCCTGGGTCATCAGCTCCTGCCCCTGCTCTCTGGTAAAGGTGTCCCATTCCAGGCCGCTCTTTCTGAGCTTGCGTCCGAAGAGTTTTAAGCTGTCATGGAGAATGGTCCCCGTATCATTGGCTTTATAGGTATATTCCTTCCTCTCGGAAAGTCCCAGTCCGTATTTGAGGAACTGGAACATAAGGCACTGGGCACTTCTTTCCATGCGGGAGATGCTGCCCCTGACGGTATCGGAATAAAGGGCCCTGGCGGTCTCTCTGGAGAGCCATACAGGGTCGTAGTGACTGAAGGCGGACGCCTTCAGCTGGGAGAGCTTTTCTTCCGCCTCCGGTATGCGTTCAAAGCTCCTGTACAGGTCCAGAAAGTCCTCTTCTTCGCTTCCCTCTTCCAGGCTTCCCTCCGCGTAGAGGCGGAGTCCCTCCGAAAGCATGGTCAGACCGTCCTCAATGCCGGTCAGCTGGTCCATGGGAGGATCCAGGGAAGGGTCTTCCGGTACAAGGGCCGGGAAAAGGGAGCGGATCTCACTGATCAGATAAGAAGGCCTCAGGCTCTTGCCGTCCCTGGAGATCCTGGAAAAGGACAGGATCAGCATGTCTGCCGGTCTTGTCAGGTTCAGATAGAGATAGAATCTCTGGATATTGATCTGCTCTCTGGGTGCGGGAGCCAGGGCAATGTCCTGCTCCGTCAGAAGCTCCCTGTCCAGGTCGGACAGAATGCCTCCGTGGGATGCGCTGCGGGGGATGATGCCGTCGTTGACTCCCAGGAAAAAGAGGACGCGGATGCGGCCAGGTCTGGTCCTTTCCATGTCTCCGCAAAGGACCCGGTCCACCCTCTGGGGAAGAGTCCCCAGACGGATCTCGGAAATGCCGGCTTCCAGCAGCTCCAGGTAGTCGGATGCGGAAATGGGCTCTTCGGAAAGAAGCTGATAGAGCTGGTCCAGAAGCTCAATGAAGCTCCCGTACAGCTGGCTGTATTCCTTCTCCCGGACCACGTCTCCTGCGGCATCAAATTCCTCCGCCATCTGATCCATCTTTTCGGCGGCCTTGGCCTCTGTCAGATAGGCATAAAGCTGCCTGGTCCTTTCTCCCACGGTAAGGGTATGCCTCTTCTTTTCTTCCGGGGCTTCCCCGCTGCCTTCCGGAATCTGCGTGTCATCCCTTCCTTCCTCTTCGCCTTCCTCTTCCTGCTCGTTCTCCAGAAGGATCATTTCCATGGGAGCGATCTCCTCCAGAAAGCGCAGACGCAGGGGCTCCGTTTCCGCATCAAAGGGCATGCGCCACTTCCTGCGGCCCCGGATCCCGTGCTCCAGGCAGTAGTTCTCCAGAAGGTCTGTCTCCTCCCTGGTCAGGGAGCTGATGCCGCTGCGCAGATAACGGAAGACTGTCTCATAGTCAAATCCCCGGATCCCGATCTGCAGAAGGCTGCGGATGGCTTCCGTCAGGGGATTGTGGATGACCCTGCGGGTCTGGTCCACGTAGACGGGAATGCCATAGACCTGGGCAGACCGGGTGATCAGGTCCCCGTAGGTATCCAGGTCCCCGCAGATCAGGGCAAAGTCCCTGTAGCTGTAGCCCTTTTCCGCTATGAGTTTTTTCATCTGAATGCAGGTCTGGCGGACCTCCTCTTCGGGACTGGCCGCTTCCAGGATCCGGATCCGGCCCTGTATGTCTCCCTCAAAGGCCCTTCTGGGATGGCGGGAAAGACTCTTTTCCAGGTGGTCCAGGGGCGGATTATCCAGATACCTTCTGGGAGAATCCTCCCTTTCCGGCAGGTAAAGGTCTTCCAGCCTGGAGATGCCGGCAGCCGCTCCCCTCCTTGTCAGTTCCATGACCGTCTTCCTGGTCAGATAGAAAAGGTCCTGGTCGCTGAAGGAAGGCCCGCCAAGGCCCAGCTGGGAAGGATGGGGGCCTCCGTCCGGCCCTATGGTCAGAACAAAGACGCACTCCCTGGCCTGCTTCATCAGAGCTTCGATGACTTTATACTGAATAGGCGTAAAGCCGGTAAAGCCGTCGAAGATAAGAACGCTGTCCTTCAGGCTCTCCGAGAGGGGGATGACCCTGGCGAGCAGGTCCATGGATTCCTCGCTGGTATAGAATACATTCTTCTTTTCCTCCTGGAAGCCCCTGTAAAGGGTCTTTAAGTCCTCCAGGCGAAGGCGCAGAGCCTTCTGGCCCCTGCTGTCCGCAAAGGCGATCAGACCGTCGATCTCCGCCTCTCCCACGCCGTACTGCATGAATTCGGACAGAACGGACTTGACCTCCGAGATCATGCCCAGACGCCCTATATTCCTGCCCAGGATCTTCAGATCCTTTCTGCAGGCAGTGGCGGCCCGCCGGATCAGAAGGCTCTTGCCGATCTCTCCCAGGACCTTTCCCTGGGAGGCCCCGGTCTCTTCAAAGATCCGGTAGGACAGGCGGCCGAAGCTCAGGATATCAATGTTCATGATGCCCAGGTCCGGGCTTTCCGTGACCAGCTCCATCTGGGTCCGCATGCTGTACTGCTCGGGGATAATGACCAGGTAGCGGGTCCGGTCCCTGAGATCCTTCATGGAGGCTGCGGCCTCTTCTATGATCCTCTTATGAATGGCTGTGCTCTTGCCGGAGCCGGAGGCTCCGAATACAAATCTGTAACCCATAAATACTTCTCCAAAAAACACACTGCCTGCTGAGAAAGCCCCTGGGGCTTTCTCATCCGGTCAGACCGGTCTCCACCAGTATACCACCGGACGGGGAGGAAATAAACATCCGTTCTGTTTTTATCAAAAATCCCGCAGGCGGGCGCAGGCGGGCAGGGGTAAAGGGCCAGGGGACAGAAAGGGGAAAGGCTGGCCGGAAGTAAGGCAGGAAAGGCCCGGGACCGAAATCAGAAAGACAAAAAGTGCCTGAAAAAGAGATCGGAAAAAAATGATCGAAATAAAAGAGACTGAAATAAAAAAGGAATGCTGCCAGCGCTGACAGCATTCCTTTTATTCCTGCCTGTATGCAGGTTCCTTATTTACTTTTTCTTCTTGGAGAGCTGCTCTGCCAGAGTCTCGCCGTTGATCATCTCGAAGTTGACGCCTGTCTTGGAAGGCTCTTCTTCGTCGAATTCAAAGTCCTTGCCGGGCAGGATGGCGTTCATGACGATACCTACCAGGGAACCGATGGCCAGACCGGAAAGGCTGATGCTGACACTGCCAACGTTAAAGGCGATGGCGCCGTTGTAGTTGATACCGATGGACAGAACCAGGATCAGGGCTGCGATCAGAACGTTGCGGCTCTTGGAGAAGTCAACATTGGTCTCGACCACGTTTCTGACACCGACTGCGGAGATCATACCGTAGAGGATCAGGGAGATGCCGCCGACGGTTGCGGAAGGCATGACCTCGATGATGGCCGCGAACTTGGGGAAGAAGGAGAACAGGATGGCCAGGGCGGCTGCCAGGCGGATGACCATGGGATCATAAACTCTGGTCAGGGTCAGGACACCGGTGTTCTCACCGTAGGTGGTGTTGGCGGGTGCGCCGAACAGGGAAGCAAGGGTGGTGGCAAGACCGTCACCGGTCAGGGTGCGGTGCAGGCCGGGATCCTTGATGAAGTTCCTGTCTACGGTGGAGGAGATGGCGGAGATATCGCCTACGTGCTCCATCATGGTAGCCAGGGAAATGGGAACGATGGTCATAATGGCTGTGATCAGAAGACCGGTATTGGTATTTCCGCCGGTGAAGATGGAGAACACGGTACGGTCATATTCGATCGGAAGGCCGAAAATAGGGGCCTGGGCAACAGCCTCAAAGTTGATGACGCCGGTCACTGCCGCAAAGAGGTAGGAGCCTACCACACCCAGAAGGATGGGAACGATCTTGATCATGCCCTTGCCCCAGATGTTGCAGATAATGACAATGGCGATGGCTACCAGAGCTACGGGCCAGTTGGACTGGCAGCTGGAGATAGCGGTTGCGGACAGGTTCAGACCGATAGCGATGATGATGGGGCCTGTTACTACAGGGGGGAAGAACTTCATGACCTTTCTGGCGCCGAATACCTTGAAGGCAGCTGCCAGAAGGAGGTATACCAGGCCGGCGATGGCTACGCCGAAGCAGGCATAGGGAAGAAGTTCTTTTTCACCGTTGGGGGCAATGGCAAAGTAGCCTGCCAGGAAAGCGAAGGAAGAACCCAGGAAAGCGGGGACCTTCTTCTTGGTGATAAAGTGGAACAGAAGTGTGCCGAGACCTGCGAACAGCAGGGTATTGGCTACGCTCAGGCCGGTCAGAACAGGGACCAGGACTGTGGAGCCGAACATGGCAAACATATGCTGGAAGCCAAGGATCAGGACTTTGCCTGCGCCCAGCTCAGAAGCATTGTAAATGCCCTGTTCACCGATCTGGATCTTTTCATTGTTCATTGTCTCATCCTCCTCATATTTTGAAAATGTGCATCAGTAAGGAAAAGGGAAGTTTTTAAATTCCATAGATAAGGCACGCTCAGAGGAAAAACTCCCCCTTGCGTGCCTTTATAATCATCTATTCAATTCGAATACATTGAATCGCAAACATTTGCCCGTTCCACTCCAGATGTCGTTTTCAGTTCCCATTTATTCTATATATGAGACCCTTAATCGTCAAGTGGAAGGAACAATAAAATCGTTGAAAAAACTGCTCCAGATGGCAGAGTTTCCGTCAGTATTCTCAAAAATCAGGCTTCTTCTTCCTTCTTTTCTTCTTCGGCTGCCTCTTCAGCGGCTTCTTCTGCCTCGGCAGGAGCTTCCTCACATGCCTCGCAGACAGCTTCCACTGCTTCTGCTGCCTTCTCTTCTACGGTTTCAGCGACTTCTTCGGCCTTCTCGGCTGCTGCATCGACTGCTTCCTGAACGGCCTCGGCGGGATCTGCCTCGTCAGCCTTTGCGGCAAACTCTTCTACCTTGTCTTCAACGGCTTCAACAGCATCTGTAATCTCTTCTTCAGCGTCCTTAAGCATGTCCTTGACCTTCTCTGCGGAATCGGCCAGAACATCCTTTGCCTTGCTGACTGCTTCACTGGTGCTGGATACGATGGTGGTATAGGTCCTGGTAGCAGCTTCCTTAATGGTCTGCTTCCTGTCTTCTGCAGCTTCCCCTTCCTTTTCGGGTGCTTCTGCTGCTTCGCCCTTGGACTTTTCTTCCATCAGATAGTAAGCAGTAGCTGCTGCCACGCCTGCAAGTGTTGCGCTGAATAAGATCTTACCTAATTTTCCCATGATTCATTATCCTCCGGTTTCTGAATTGACAGTAAATGTATTAAAAACACAAACTATACTTTAGTCAAAATAATACTCTACTTCGTAGCAAAATTAAAGTTATATTTTACTAAAAGCTGTCCCTATTGAGATGATATTCTGTGTATTTATGCGGATATCCCCCTTAAGCTTTGTTGAAAAGTACTATTGCCGGTGCTATATTTAAAACACTATGAATGAAAGATTTTTTGACCTGAACAAATCCAAACAGGACCGCATCATCAACAGTGCCCTGTCCGTTTTTACAGAGAACGGCTACGCTCACGCAAGCACCGATGAAATCGTAGGAAGAGCCGGTATCAGCAAAGGACTCCTCTTCCACTATTTCGGCAGCAAGCTGGGCACCTATGCCTTTCTCTACGAGTACAGCACCCGCTATGTGCTCCTGGCCGTCAAAAACGAATTCAGGAACAAAGAAACGGACTTTTTCTCCCTCCACAGTCGCCTTGCGGCCATGGAAGCAGAGATCCTGAAGACCTATCCCTGCATGCTTCTTTTTCTGCAGGATGCCGATCTGGAAAGGAATCCACAGGTAACCGAAGCGCTTCTGACCCTGCACGGCAAGACCAGGGTAGCCTACCAGGGCCTGTATGAGCAGACAAAGGTCCCCCATGGCTACAGAAAAGAAGATGTGGACCAGCTGAATCTGATGCTGGCCTTCTGCAAGAGCGGTCTCATGCGCGGCTATATGCAGTTCGGAAAGATCCCGGAAGACCAGTACAGGGCCGCTGTAGGCGCCTTCCTGACCACCCTGGACAGGCGTGAAACGAAGGAACCACAGACAAAGCAGCGCTGACACTGCACCTTACGGTGACAGAAAACAGAACCTGTCAGTTCAAACACAAGCACATGGCAAAGCCGAACAATACCGGAAATCAAGACGCTTCAACAGAATCCTGGAAGGCTCCGGATTGCAGGCATGAAGCATACGGATAACAAATATATAGGGATAGAATTAAGATAAGAAAGCCAAAAATCAGGAACAGCAGAACAGACTGTAAAGCTGCAAAGAACCTGAAAAGCTGAAACAAAGAAAATCAGAATACTGTTACAGGCCAGAAATGAATCGAAGACCGGAACACGAATAATAATCGTGCTCTGGTCTTCTTTTTGTGAGTTCAAATCCAATGAGCCAGTCCCATCCCCTAAGCGGGGAGCATGTCATTTCTACGTCGATAATCTGTTTTTAGCAAGGAGGCAAGAGTATTGTGTCAATGCCCTAAGCGGGCTAATCATCATTTCTACGCAATTTTTTAAACGCTAAAGAAACAGTAATCGGTGTGTCAATGCCCTAAGCGGGCTAATCATCATTTCTACAAGAGAAAGAAATATATTCCGCGGAATACCACAGTGTGTCAATGCCCTAAGCGGGCTAATCATCATTTCTACCACACCTGGTTACGGGAATCGAAGCGGCGACGGCGGTGTGTCAATGCCCTAAGCGGGCTAATCATCATTTCTACAAGCTGACATACTATGTATTGGGAGATCCAGTAAAAGGTGTCAATGCCCTAAGCGGGCTAATCATCATTTTTACGAAACTCCGTGCCACAGGAAAAGATTTGGTATATAAAGTGTCAATGCCCTAAGCGGGCTAATCATCATTTCTACGGCCCCGATCGCGAGCGGCTGAATTTCAGAAAATTGTGTCAATGCCCTAAGCGGGCTAATCATCATTTCTACCACATTTTTTGCAGAGAATTATAGCGAAAGATGGAGTGTGTCAATGCCCTAAGCGGGCTAATCATCATTTCTACTCTGCCCCTTCAGGAATGGCATATTTCCGCCATTTTTCAGGGGTGATTATGCAGGTATTTTTCAGAATATTCTGATAAATGTTGTTTAGGAATACTTTTTCAGGCATGTTTATATTTTGTTCATATTATTCAAAATACCCTGACCTTAACAAGCCTGCATTCATTCCGAATCCCGGTCCAGTCCACGATATAGCCTGTATTTCAGCTCCGAAACACCCTGATAAAAGCAGCTCCCGTCTGCCAACTGCCGAAACTACTCACATGCGCTCCGCGGGTATCCATACAGACAGATGATCAAAATCATCCCTTATGGAGTCTATTCTACACCGACTAAGTCCCTCTTTCAACTCACCGGAAGTTGAAGATCCTCCATATTCTTCTCTATTTTTCTCTGGCATTTCGTCCTTTTCTGCTCTTCTTCCTCCAGAGTATGCGTGATCTTCACATCCTGTCAGGAATCTCTTTCTGACCCTCATGCCTTTCCGGATTATTCGCCTTCAATCTGTCTCCTTCCGTTTTTCCCGTACCCTCCGCTTTCTGATTTGCTTCATCAATTCCCTCAAAAAAATACCGCTGTGCCCTGAGGCCAGCGGTATTCTGATGGCTGCCTGTGCAGCCGGATGATCTGTTGTTTACGTTTATGACCTGAGTATCCTTACGGAACTCTGTCTTTCCCTGTTTATTTCTTATTGGTCTTCTCTTCCGCTTCTTATGCCTTGGGCAGCTTGAAGGAGCTCTTGAGGCCTACGATCCTGTTGAAGACAGGAGCGCCGGGTCTGGAATCCTTGCAGTCCACGCAGAAGTAACCGTTCCTTACGAACTGGAAGCGTTCAAAGACTTCTGCATTCTTCAGAGCAGGCTCTGCCAGTGCATTGCAGACTACCAGAGAATGAGGATTGAGATTCAGGGAACCGTCTTCGTTGTAGACGTCCTTTTCCTCGTCGATGATGTTCTCGTAGAGACGTACGGTAACAGGAACCGCTTCGCCGGCATAAACCCAGTGAATTGTACCCTTGACCTTGCGGCCTTCGAATCCGCTGCCGCTCTTTGTCTCGGGATCATAGGTCACATGGATCAGGGTGACGTTGCCGTTCTCATCCTTCTCGATACCGACGCACTTGACGAAATAGCCGTACATAAGGCGTACTTCATTGCCGGGGAAGAGTCTGTAGTACTTCTTGGGAGGATTCTCCATGAAGTCGGCGCGCTCGATATAGAGCTCTCTTCCGAAGGGGATCTTACGCTTGCCCAGAGCCTCGTTCTCCAGATTGTTCTGTGCATCCAGATACTCCACCTGGTTCTCGGGATAGTTGTCGATCACGACCTTTACGGGATCCAGGACCGTCAGCATTCTCTTGCAGCCGATCTTCAGATCGTCGCGGATGCAGTACTCCAGCATGGCATAGTCCACGGAGGAGTTGGCCTTGGAAACGCCGCACAGGTCCACGAACTTCCTGATGGACTCGGGTGTAAAGCCTCTTCTTCTGAGGCCGGAAATGGAGACCAGACGAGGATCGTCCCAGCCGTCCACGATGCCTTCTTCCACCAGCTTCTTGATATAGCGCTTGCCTGTTACCTGCTTGGTCACATACATCTTGGCAAACTCGATCTGTCTGGGGGGATGAGGATATTCCGCTTCCTTTACGACCCAGTCGTAAAGGGGCCTGTGGTCCTCGAACTCCAGAGTGCAGATGGAGTGGGTAATGCCTTCGATGGCATCCTCGATGGGATGGGCGAAGTCATACATGGGATAGATGCACCACTTGTCACCGGTGTTCTGGTGGGACATATGGGCCACACGGTAGATGATGGGATCGCGCATGTTGATATTGGAGGAAGCCATGTCGATCTTGGCGCGGAGGGTCAGCTCGCCGTCTGCGAACTCGCCGTTCTTCATGCGCTCAAAGAGATCCAGGTTTTCCTCAATGCTTCTGTCGCGGTTGGGATCGTTGATGCCGGGCTCTGTCAGGGTGCCGCGGTATTCACGCATCTGCTCCGCCTTCAGGGAAGATACATAAGCCTTGCCCTTTTTGATCAGCTTGACGGCTACTTCATACATTTCCTCGAAATAGTCGGAAGCAAAGAAAAGGCGGTCCTCATAGTCGGCGCCGAGCCACTGGACATCCTTCTTGATGGATTCGACGAACTCGGATTTTTCCTTGGTGGGGTTGGTATCATCGAAACGCAGGTTGAACTTGCCGCCGTACTCCTGTGCCAGGCCGTAGTTGAGCAGGATGCTCTTGGCGTGGCCGATGTGCAGGTAGCCGTTGGGCTCGGGAGGGAAACGGGTATGGACGGTATCGTAGACACCTTCCGCCAGATCCTTGTCGATGGCGTTCTCAATGAAGTTCCTGCTCTCTTTTACTGTTTCTTCTGCGGGTGCGTTTGCTCCGCTTCTGATTTCCTCGCTCATTTTAGTTCCTCGCTTATGATGTCCTGGGCGTCCTTTTCTGCCCGGACAGCGGGCAGCAGAAGCGCCTTTCAGCATTGTAATAAATCCGAAAATGCCCGAAATGCCGCAGATAGTCCTGAGCTCTTTCGGGCAGAATTCTTGAGACGGTCGCAGATTATTCTATCATCAAAACCGTCTTATGTCACTCTTTAATTGAAGAATCAGCACTTCCGCCCCCCTCCGGGGACGGAAGTGCTCAGTCATTTCTGATATAAAAAGTATGATGTCAGGCAGTCCCAGATCAGTCAGCTACGGAATAGTTGGGAGCTTCCTTGGTGATCTGGATGTCATGAGGATGGGACTCCTTGAGGGAAGCGGCTGTGATCCTGACGAACTTGCCCTTATCCTGGAGTTCCTTGATATTGTGGGAGCCTGTCAGACCCATACCGGAGCGGATGCCGCCCAGCATCTGGAAGACAGTATCCTCTACGCTGCCCTTATAGGCTACGCGGCCTTCGACGCCTTCGGGAACCAGCTTCTTGGCGTTCTCCTGGAAGTATCTGTCCTTGCTGCCGCTTTCCATGGCGGAGATGGAACCCATACCGCGATAGACCTTGTACTTTCTGCCCTGATAGAGCTCGGTTGCTCCGGGGCTTTCCTCGCAGCCTGCGAACAGGGAACCCATCATGCAGACGTTGGCGCCTGCCGCCAGGGCCTTGGTCATGTCGCCGGAATACTTGATACCGCCGTCGGCAATGACCGGGATGCCGTACTTGTAAGCCACTTCATAGGCATCCATGATCGCGGAGATCTGAGGAACGCCGATGCCTGTGACCACACGGGTGGTGCAGATGGAGCCGGGGCCGATGCCGACCTTGACAGCGTCCGCGCCTGCCTCAATGAGAGCCTTTGCGCCTTCGCCGGTGGCGATGTTGCCGGCGATGACCTGAAGATCCGGATACTTGTCCTTGATCATGCGCAGAGAACGGAGCACGTTCTCGGAATGACCGTGGGAGGAATCCAGAACGATGACGTCAACGTGGGAGTTGATCAGCTCCTGTACACGCTCCAGAACGTTGGCAGTGATGCCTACGCCTGCGCCGCACAGCAGTCTTCCCTGGGAATCCTTGGCCGCATTGGGATACTTGATGGTCTTCTCAATGTCCTTGATGGTGATCAGGCCCTTGAGGTTATAGTCAGCATCCACGATGGGGAGCTTTTCCTTCTTGGAAACTGCCAGGATGTGCTTTGCTTCCTCCAGGCCGATGCCTTCGGGAGCTGTGACCAGGTTCTCGCTGGTCATGACTTCGCTGATCTTCTTGCTGAAATCTGTCTCGAACTTCAGATCACGGTTGGTGATGATGCCCACCAGCTTTCTTCCCTCGGTGATCGGAACACCGGAGATGTGGAACTTGCGCATCAGGTTCTCCGCATCCTGCAGAAGGTCGTTGGGAGACAGAGAGAAGGGATCCGTGATAACGCCGTTCTCGGATCGTTTTACCTTGTCGACCTCTTCTGCCTGGGCCTGGATGGACATGTTCTTGTGGATCATGCCGATACCACCCTGTCTGGCCATAGCGATGGCCATTCTGTACTCAGTGACCGTATCCATGCAGGCGCTCATCATGGGGATATTCAGATGAATCTTCTTGGTCAGATCTGTGCTGAGATCGACCTCGTTGGGAATAACTGTTGAGTATGCTGGAACCAGAAGTACGTCATCAAAAGTAAAGCTTTCACCGATAATAGTTGCCATGTTACCTCCTTTTCCTCTGCGCGGTTTTCCGCGCGCTGCCGATTGATATTTGTCTGTATGCTGTTCCCGGCCTCCGGTGCCGGGCTTTTCCGATACCTTTTTCTTCCTTCCTGATCAGTCTCTGTAGACGCTGCGGGGAGCAAAGGTACGGATGGTGGTCAGAAGCCTGTCCGCATCCTCTCCTTCCAGCTCCAGAAGGATCTTCTTATTGTTCAGGACCAGTGTGTACTGATACTGCAGCCTGTCCTCGTAGCCCGAAGAATAGTCTGCCGTTTCCATCTGGCGGTTCTTGTAGGAATCCAGATGCCAGGAGGAAGAGGGAGCCAGGATCTCGATCTTGTCCAAAGGATAAGAGATCAGTTCCTTGCGCTTCTGCTTCTGCAGGATCTTGGCGATCCGCAGTTCCTTCTCCACGTAATCATATTCATAGTCCACGACACAGTTGAGCCACACAAAGTAGGAGGCCACGCCGCAGGCGACTCCCAGGACAAGACCAATGATCATGGCGCCCATAAGAGTCCCTAATATAACAAAACACACTGCAAGAACGATTGTGAGAACCCTCATAATCTTCAGCAGCGTGTCAGTCTTCTTATTAACAACGATTTCCAGTACACCAGTATCCAACGTTTTATCCTCCCGCTATAAGGTCCTGTCAGATGTGTTTTGTATTGTCTGAATATTTTTAATATATTATCTCAGAAATAAAACAAATGCAAGCGCCGCTTTGGGCGCCTGCATAAAAAATTTCCTATAACACACGTGGTTTTTTGTCGGTTTTGACCAATACTTTCCCTTCTCAGATCTGGGTCAGCACGAACATGTCGTAGATGGCCTTGACGGCTGTCTCGAAATCGTGGTTCTCCACGCCGATGATGATGTTCAGCTCGGAGGAGCCCTGGTCGATCATGCGGACGTTGACATGGGCGTGGGCCAGGGCCGAGAAGATACGGCCGGCGGTACCCCGCATGGACTTCATGCCCCTGCCTACCACGGCGATCAGGGCCAGATCGGACTCGATCTCGATGGAGTCTGGCTGGGCATACCTGTGGATGGTGGATACGACTCTCTGCTCCTTGTGGATGAATTCATCCTCGTGGACCACGATGGTCATGGTATCGATGCCGGAGGGCATGTGCTCGAAGGAGATGTCGTTCTCTTCAAAGGCCTGGAGGACCTTTCTGCCGAAGCCCACCTCGGAGTTCATCATGGCCTTGTTGATCAGGACGGTGCAGAAGCCCTTCTTGCCCGCGATGCCGGTGATGACATAGCCGGACTTCTGGCAGGTGCTTTCCACGATCCAGGTGCCGTCCGCCTCGGGCTCGTTGGTGTTGCGGATGTTGATGGGAATGCCTTCGCTCCTGACGGGGAAGATGGCATCCTCATGCAGAACGGAGGCGCCCATGTAGGAGAGCTCTCTCAGTTCCCTGTAGGTGATGGTCTCGATCCTGACGGGATTGTTGATAATACGGGGATCGGCCACCATAAAGCCGGATACGTCCGTCCAGTTCTCGTAGACGTCGGCCCTGCAGGCGCCGGCCACGATGGAACCGGTGATGTCGGAGCCGCCTCTGGAGAAGGTCTTTACCTTTCCGTCGAAGCCCTGGCCGTAGAAGCCGGGAATGACGGCTCTGGGCACCTGGTCCAGGCGCTCTCTCATGACCTTCTTGGTCTTGTCGGCGATCAGGGCACCGTGCTCGTCAAAGAAGATCACCTCCGCGGCGTCGATGAACTCATAGCCCAGGTATCTGGCCATGACCCTGCCGTTCAGGTACTCGCCTCTGGATGCGGCGTAGTCCGCATCGGGAGACTGCTTCATATTTTCCTCGATCAGGGCAAATTCCTGATCCAGGGAGAAATCAGAAAGGCCCAGGCCCGTGATGATGTCTTCGTATCTGCTCCTGATTTCGGCCAGAGTATCGGAAAAGTCCTTTCCTTCCTCCGCCTGGTGGAACATCCTGTAAAGAAGGTCCGTGACCTTCGTATCCTTCTTGAAACGCTTGCCGGGGGCAGAGGGCACTACGTAGACGCGGGATGCGTCCGCCCGGATGATGTCACCGACTTTTTTAAACTGCACGGCGTCCGCCAGAGAGCTGCCGCCGAATTTAACTACCTTTTTCAAATCTCCTAACCTCTTTATGACTGATTATTTGCCAAGGTCCAGTAAACGGATCCTGTTTTTCAGAGTGGCAAGACTCCGGGTCTTTCTGTCGAATTCCGCCTCGGTCTGCTCTTCGGTCACGAAGGCGAACTCGCCTTCCATGCCTTCCGCCCTGACCTCCTGAGCCCCCTTGAAGAGGGTCCTGGCCAGTTCCTTTTCGGAAATATCCACGCGGACAAAGAACTGTCTGCTCTCCGTGCTGGGATCCGCCAGAGTCTTGACCTCGTCGGACCAGTAAATCGGAATGTTCCTGCCGATATTGCGGGCACAGTCCATGACGTCCGCCACCACCGCGCTGGCGGTGGGAAGCTTGCCGGCGCCGCGGCCGTAGAACATGAGATTGTCCACCATGTTGCCGTGAATGAAGACGGCATTGAAGACACCCGATACACTATGAAGGGGATGTTCTTCGGGGACCAGGAAGGGAGCCGTTCTGACATAGAGGGAGCCGTCCTCTTCCTGCCGGTTCATGCCCAGAAGCCTTACGGCCATGTTCATGGAGCGGGCGTACTTCATGTCCTCTGTGGTGATCTTACTGATGCCCTCGCAGGGAATATCCTCGTAGCGGACGGTCTTTCCGGCCACCAGGGAGGAAAGGATGGCGATCTTGCGGCAGGCATCGTGGCCTTCCACATCCGCCTCGGGATTGCGCTCGGCATAGCCCTTTTCCTGGGCAATCTTCAGGACCTCGTCGAAGTCCATGCCCTCGTCTTCCATGCGGGTCATGATATAGTTGGTGGTGCCGTTCAGGATGCCCAGAATAGAAGTGATCTTCTCCTGGGTCAGAGCGGACAGGAGGGGACGGATCACGGGAATGCCGCCTCCTACGCTGGCTTCGAACAGATAGGAGCAGTTATGCTCTCTGGCGGTCCGGATCAGTTCGGGACCGAAGGCCGCCACCAGCTCCTTGTTGGAGGTACAGACGCTCTTTCCCCTTTCCAGAGCGCTCCTGGAGAAGGTATGGGCCGGTTCCTTGCCGCCCATGGTCTCGCAGACGATGCTGACTTCGGGATCCTCCAGGATCACGTTCATGTCATGAACGACCCTGTCCGCATAGGGAGAGCCGGGAAACTCACGGATATCCAGGATATATTTTACATGGACGCCCTCGGGGAATCTGGCCCGGATGGCATCCTGGTTCTTATCGATCAGCTCGACGACGCCGCTGCCGACTGTGCCGAATCCAAGTACTGCGATCTGTATCATGGTATTGCTTCCTTTCTGTTCTCAGGTCCCATACCCTCAGGCACGTCCTGTAATTCTTACCTGTTTTACACCGTCGGTGGCGCCCAGGCGGGCGATGATCGTTTCCACCCTTTCCGTAGCGGGTGAGATCTGAATACTGACGGTAATGCCTGCCACCCCGTTGAGAGGAATGCTCTGATGGATGGTCAGGATATTTGCTCTGCAGACGGCGAACACCTTCAGTACCTCGGAAAGGAGGCCGGTCTCGTCGTTGATCTCGATAAAGAGGGTCACCGTGGTCCCTGCCAGGCTGTCGTGGAACTCCTCGATATCGTCCTTGAACTTATAGTAGGAGCTCCTGCTGATTCCCACCTGATCCACTGCCTCGTTGACCGTTCTGGCCCTGCCGGACGCCAGGATCTTATTTACTTCCACCACCTTCCGGAGGATCTCGGGGACCGCTTTCTTCCGGACGATGTATAATTCACTGGAATTGTCTGTCATAGTACTGTCTCCACCTTGCGGACATTTGTGCGCTGACGAAAGATATATTATCACCGCATGGGGTCCATTGCAAGGTTTTTCTGTTTTTAAGGACAGACCTGTACGCATATATATACACTTGCCCGGTGAGGGCTTGGGCACCTGACGGTATATTATATACGCACCGGTCACAAAAAGCACCCCCAAAGTCAATAAAAAAGGAAGGACTGTAAGATTCTTACAGTATCCTTCCTGTAATGACGCTTCTGAAGGCCCCGGGATCCTTACTCCTCCGGGTTCCTTTCGAGAATATCCTGCATGGACTTCATCCGGCTGAAGACCAGGCTGTAGCCGTCGTCCCCGTAGTTGAGGGACCGGTTGACCCTGCTGATGGTGGCGGTGGAAGCCCCGGTCTTTTCTGCGATCTTCAGATAGGTATCGCGGTTCCTGAGCATGGTAGCCACCTCGAACCTCTGGGAAATGGACAGAAGCTCGTTGACCGTGCACAGGTCCTCAAAAAAGGAAAAGCATTCCTCCTCGGTCTCCAAAGTAAGTACAGCCTCAAAAAGATGTTTGACCGCGTCGGTTCTGATTTTTTTGTTCATGCGCTTTTCTCTCCTCTGATGTATAAATAATTTATCGCATTACCATGTTATAGTTTAACACTGTGAATTCTTAAACGCAAGGAATAATGTTATATATCTTTAAGACAACTGTTATACCAGTTATGTTCGAAATCTGTTTACTTTCCCAGATATAGTATTCTTAATGGTGTTTTAACTTTACTTTCCATATCCCATATGATATTTTAGTAATGCTGTGTTTGGCATTTTGTCACACAGCAGGTGCAATATATGTGTTATGGAGGTAGTAACTATGAACAAGGGCAAAGTCAAGTGGTTCAACAACCAGAAGGGCTACGGTTTCATTTCCGATGAGAACGGCACGGATGTATTCGTACATTACAGCGGCCTGAACATGGAAGGCTTCAAGACCCTCGATGAAGGTCAGGAAGTGGAATACGAAGTCATTGACGGTCAGAAGGGACCTCAGGCAGTCAACGTGACAAAGATCTGAGGAAGCTGAAATCACAGACTGCAGACAGCCTGAAGAACAGATTCAATATGATCCACAAAAAAGCATCGGCCGAATAAAGCCGATGCTTTTTTCATGCATTTTTTCCGGAAAGTCTCACTGGCAGGCCTTTGTCAGATCGTCCAGGGAAAGACTTCCTCCGAAAAGGTCCAGGGCGCTCCCAACGGTCACGTCCAGATATCCGTCCGAGGCCTTGCGGATCTCATCAAGGTCCTTCAGGTCATGAACGCCTCCCGCATAGGTCACGGGGAAACCGGTCCTCTTCTGCCAGTCTCCCAGGATCCCGATCAGAGGCTTTTCCACGCCGCCCTTTTTCCCTTCCACGTCCGCCGCATGGATCAGGAACTCGCTGCAGGATGAAGACAGCTCGTCCAGGTTCCCGGGGCTGATCACAAAGTCCGTAAAGACCTGCCAGCGGTCAGTGACCACCCGGTAGAGGCCGTCCGGGCAACTTCTGCAGGACAGATCCAGGACAAGGCGGTCTCTCCCTGCGGCGCTTACCATCGCTTCCAGGTTCTTTTCATCGATCCTTCCCTCCCGGAATACGTAGGAGGTCACGATTACATGGGAAGCCCCGGCGGAAAGCCAGAAATCAGCACTCTCCGGTCTGATACCGCCCCCGATCTGCATGCCGCCCGGGTAGGCCGAAAGGGCCCCCAGGGCCTGGCGCACGTCCGCCTCATAGTTCTCCTTGTCATCCGCCCGGTTCAGCAGGATGATATGGCCGCCCGGCAGATCCTTTTCCCGGTAGAGGGAAGCGTACCAGGAAGCGTCCTTTCCCGCCACGAAGTTTTCCCGGGGCATAGAAATGACAGCACTCTGATCCTTCAGAGTGCTGCCAACGATCTGCTTGACACTTCCGTTATGAATATCAATACAGGGTCTTATTCTCATAAGCTGTCCTCAGGCGTCCAGTCCCAGTACGTCGCCCATGGAGTACATGCCTGCCTCTTTGCCGGCCAGGAATACGGCTGCTTCCGCTGCTCCCTTGGCAAAGACAGCCCGGCTGTAGGCTCTGTGGGAGAAGGTAATGACTTCGTCCTCGCCCGCAAAGATCACGTCGTGGTCGCCCACGATGGTGCCGCCGCGGACTGCGGAGATGCCGATCTCCTTTACGGGGCGCTGCATGCGCCTGTCGGACCGGTCATAAACATAATCATACTCATTATTCAGGGCGCTGTTGGCCGCATCCGCCAGGGCAAGTGCCGTTCCGGAAGGGGCATCCAGCTTCATGCGGTGATGCTTTTCCACCACCTCGATATCAAAGCCTGCCGCTGCCAGAGGGCCTGCCGCCTGCTTTAAAAGAGCCATGAGCATGTTTACGCCAAGAGACATGTTGGCGGACTTAAGAACAGCCACCTTTTCCGCCGCCTTATGCATATGTGCGGTCTGCTCTTCGGAGAGGCCTGTGGTGCAGAGGACCACGGGGAGTCCTTTTTCCACGCAGAAGTCCAGAAGGCCGTCCACGGCTGCGGCTGTGGAGAAGTCGATGACCACGTCCGCTTCCTCTTTTACCTCGGCAAGGCTTTCGTATACGGGATAGCCGCCATAAGGCTTTCCGAAGGCATCCACGCCGGCCACGATCTGAATCCTGTCGTCCTTTTCAGCAATGCCGGACACCATGTGTCCCATTCTTCCGTTGCATCCGTGTAAAATTACTTTTGCCATCTTTTATTCCTTATCAGAGAATACCGAAATCTTCCATTGCCTTCTTCAGAGCTGCCGCATGCTCGGGTTCCATTTCCGTCAGAGGCATGCGCAGAGGGCCTGCCTGTACGCCCATCAGGCTGACTGCCTTCTTGACAGGGATGGGGTTGACCTCGGAGAAGAGGTTCTTGCACAGGGCAAAGGTATCTCTCTGCAGCTTTGCGGCGCCGGCCACGTCGCCTTCAAAGAACTTATAGCACATGTCGTGCATGGCCCTGGGAGCTACGTTGGCTACCACGGAGATCACGCCCAGGCCGCCCATGGAAAGAAGGGGCACGACCTGATCGTCATTGCCGGAGTAGAGCTCGATATTGCCGTCTGTCAGAGCCATGAGCTTCACGATCTGGCTGATATCGCCGCTGGCTTCCTTGATGCCTACGATGGAAGGGATATCCCGGACCAGCTTCGCCGCTGTCTCGGGCTGGATGTTGCAGCCGGTGCGGCTGGGCACGTTGTACATGATAATAGGCGTGCTGACCGCGTCCGCGATGGCCTTATAGTGGGCATAAAGGCCCTTCTGGGTGGCCTTGTTGTAGTAGGGAGACACCACCAGGAGTCCGTCTGCACCGGCTTCGCCGATGGCTGTGGACAGTTCGATGGCTGTCTGGGTGGAGTTGGAGCCAGTACCGGCGACCACTGGGACCCGGCCTTTGACATACTCGATGCACCATTTGCAGGCTTCCACATGCTCTGCTTCCGTCAGAGTGGCGGATTCGCCTGTGGTGCCGCAGACGATGATGGCATCGGTGCCGTTTTCGATCTGGAAATCGATGAAGTCCGCAAAGACATCATAGTTGATGGAAAGATCTTCCTTGAAGGGAGTGATGATGGCTACTCCGGATCCTTTGAATACTGACATTTTATCCTCCAATATAAAAATGTATCTGTGAATCAGTTGTATTTTTTGTATTTGATGCTTTTCAGCTCAATGATCTCGTCCGCGAAGGTAAAGACCTCGTCGCACATGCTGCAGCCGGTCAGGAACACGTCCGTAAAGCCCCGGGCCGAGAGAAGCTTCTCCAGCTCCCCGGCGGTAATGACTCCCATCCCGATCAGCTCCAGGACCTCGTCCAGGAAAAGGGAGTCGAACTGGCCTGTGGACAGGACCTTGCGGGCATAGTTGAGACCGTTGCGGATGTTGGAGATCTCCTCTTCCTTCTCCTCAGGAGCCAGCCCTTCAAAGTCCCTGAGGGACTTCTCGAAGTGGAACATCTTGATCTCCGGCTCCAGCCGTCTGGTCAGAGGGGCATTCTGGATGCCCTTGCCCTTGAGGAACTGAATGACGGCCACCTTTTCCCCCTTGTTGGAAAGAAACATGGCTTTCCCCAGAGCCGCGGATACTGTCTCTTCACTGTCACCGTTATAAATGACGATTTTGCCTGTCCCCATTTTTGAACCCCTTATACAGCAAATTACGTTTATTTATACATACAGTAAATAATTATACTTACAATATCACGTTTGAACAAGGCTGTAAAGAAAGTCCCGCGCCGGAAGGCCTTCCTTACATGCGTTCCGGTGAATCAAAGCCCAGCACATGGATGCAGGTAAGAAGCACCTGTTCGGTCAGCTCAAGCAGGGCGATCCAGCTCTTCTTTCTGGCCGCATCCTCCTCTGTAAGGATCCTGGTGGCGTGATAGAAGCTGTTGAAATCGTTGGACAGCTGATAGATATAAGCGCAGATCCTGTGGGGCGCCAGATCCTGGTAAGCCCCGTCCATCATGGCAGAGAAGCCTGCCAGATCGAACATCAGACTCTTTTCCAGCTTTCCGGCGGCAGGAAGCAGATCGGAAGCGGAGACAGCCTCTCCCCCCTGGTCCGCGTACTTGGCCAGGATGGACTTGATGCGGACGATGGTATAGAGGATGTAGGGGCCTGTATCTCCTTCGAAGGAGGTAAAGCGCTCCAGGTCAAAGACATAGTCCTTGGAGGCCTGGTTGGACAGATCGCCGTACTTGAGGGCGGCCAGAGCCACCTTTGCGGCTGTATCCCTGGCTTCCTCTTCCGGGATCTCCTCATTTGATTTGATCTTGCCCAGCATCTCGGTATTGATATCCTCGATCAGGGTCTGCAGACGCATAACGCCGCCGGCTCTGGTCTTGAAGGGCTTGCCGTCCTTGCCGTTCATGGTACCGAAACCGATATGACGAAGCTCTGTCTCAGGACGGATGATGCCGGTCTTTCTGGCACAGCGGAAGACCTGGGTGAAATGCAGTTCCTGGCGCTTGTCCGTGATATAAATCATCTGGTCGGGGGCAAACTGCTTTTCTCTCTCCCAGATGGTGGCCAGGTCCGTAGTGGTATAGAGGGCGGCGCCGTCTGATTTGAGGATCATGCAGGGAGGAAGCTCCTTGCTGTCCGTCTCCTCGGCCACGTCCACCACCAGAGCGCCTGCGCTCTCGTGGGCAAAGCCGTCTTCCTTCATCTTATCTACCATGGCGGGGATGGTATCGTTGACCGTGGATTCGCCCCACCAGAGGTCGAAGGAAACATTCAGCTTCTCATAGTTCTTCTTCATATCCGCTACGGACACTTCGATGATCTTCTCCCAGAGGGCTCTCATGCCCCTGTCGCCGGACTGCAGTCTGTGGGTAGCCTCCATAGCCTCGGCGTAGTATTCGGGATCCTCTTTGGATTTAGCAGAGGCAAAGGGATAGATCTCCTCCAGTTCACTGACCGTAAAGGGAGCCTCTGCAGGATACTCACCTGTAAAGGAAGGATCAAAATAGGGAAGATCCGGATTACGTTTTGATACCTCGGTGATGACAAGGCCCATCTGCAGGCCCCAGTCGCCCAGGTGAATGTCGCCGATGACTTCCTCGCCGTGATAGCGGCAGATCCGCTTGACGGCTTCACCGATAACGGCACTTCTGAGGTGGCCCACATGCAGGGGCTTTGCCACGTTGGGCCCGCCGTAGTCAAGGACGATCTTAGTGGGCTTTTCGGGCAGCTCCATGCCGAAGCGGTCCTCACCGCTCATCTGCTGCAGGTAGTCCTTCAGGAAGGATTCGGATACCTTAAGATTCAGGAAACCGGGCTTTACCACGTCCACCTGGGAGAAGGTGCTGCTCTTATCCTGAAGGATCTTCGCCACGTCACCTGCGATCATAAAGGGAGCCTTATGATATTTTTTAGCACCGGCCATAGCGCCGTTGCACTGGTATTCCGCCAGATCAGGACGGTTGGATACAGTAACTCTGCCAAGGGCGGGATCGTATCCTGCCTCTTCAAAGGCCTGCATCATGTCCTGGGAAATCATGTCTAAAAATTTCTGCACTTGCCTGTCCTCTTTTCTTTCTAAGTATTTGTCATAAATGCGGAATCAATCATGTCCGCCGCTTTCTGCTCTTTCCCGTTTGGCCCTCTCACTTTCCGCCTTGGAAAAGCCGCAGCCGCAGTAGTCCTGCCTGTAGAGGTCAAACTTCCGGGAGAGCTCTATGGATCTTTTATATCCGTCCTTCTTTTTAAAGTCCGAAGGAAGCCAGGGGACCCCGTATTCCCGGGAGAGCCGCATGCCGATCTCGTTTAAAAGAGCTGTATTCTTCATGGGGCTGATGGTCAGAGTGGTGGTGAAATAGTCAAAGCCGCCCTCAGCCGCCGCTTTTGCTGCCATGCGAAGGCGCATCTCAAAGCATACGCCGCACCGCTCTCCCCCTTCTGGGCATTTCTCCAGTCCTTTCACCGCCTGAAACCAGTTTTCCGGATCATAGGGTGCTTCCAGGATCTGAATCTTCCTGGCCCCGGGCTCAGAGTGCATGCCTTCAAAATCCTGCTCGTCCACCTGGCGGTTATACTCCGCAATCAGGCGCTTTTCTTCGGCCAAACGATACTGATACTCCCGGTCCTCGGTAATGTTGGGATTGTAGTAAAAGACCGTCAGGTCAAAGTACTGGCGGAGATATTCCATGCAGTGGCTGGAGCAGGGAGCGCAGCAGCTGTGTAAAAGAAGGCGGGGTGCACCGCCTTTAAGACGCACCCCGTCAATGATTTTTTCAGTTTCCTTACTGTAATTGATCTTACTCATTGGCAGATTTATAAGGGTTATCCGTGATGGATCATCAGCTGAAGTAGCGTACGCCGGATTCGAAGAGTTTCATATCCTGGTCGCCGACGATATTCAGGTTGACGCCGTATCCGCGGCGTTCGCAGTGGACCATCTTGCCGAAGATCCTGCCGTCGGGAGAAGTAATACCTTCGATAGAGCAGAAGGAACCGTTGATGTTCCACTCCTCATCCATGGAGATATTGCCTTCGGGATCGCTGTACTGGGTCGCTACCTGGCCGTTTGCAAACAGCTTGTCGATCCATGCCTTGGGAGCTACGAAACGACCTTCGCCGTGGGAAGCGGGGTTGACATAAACGCCGCCCAGCTCTGCGCCTGCCAGCCAGGGAGACTTATTGCTGACCACCTTTGTATAGGCCATCTTGGAAATATGACGGCCGATGGTATTGTAGGTCAGAGTCGGGGACTCCTCATTCTGGCCCGTGAAGGAACCATTGGGAACAAGGCCCAGCTTGATCAGTGCCTGGAAGCCGTTGCAGATGCCCAGGATCAGACCGTCGCGCTCATTCAGCATCGACATAACAGCCTCTTCGATGGGACCGTTGCGGAAGGCTGTGGCAAAGAACTTGGCAGATCCGTCGGGTTCGTCGCCGGCAGAGAAGCCGCCGGGGAACATGATGATCTGGGACTGATCAATGGCCTTTGCGAACTCGGTAACGGATTCTCTGATGCCCTCTGCCGTCAGGTTGGTAAAGACTCTGGTAATGGTCTTTGCGCCAGCTGCCTCAAAGGCCTTGGCGGAGTCGTACTCGCAGTTGGTTCCAGGGAAGACCGGAATAAATACAGTGGGCTGGGCCAGCTTGTGAGTGCAGACTGCAATGGAGTCAGCCTTAAAGATGGGCGTCTCCACAGGGGTCTTGTCCTTGACAGCGATGGAAGGGAATACCTTTTCAAGAGGCTTCTTCCATGCGGCGATGACCCGGTCCATGGGAACCACAGCGTCGCCATAGGTAAAGGCTTGATCCTCTGTCACAGTACCGATCAGGACATAATCCAGATCCATCTCATCCAGCAGAGCTTCAGCGCCGTCTCCCATCTCCACGATCAGGTTGCCAATGCCGTTTTTGAAGAAACTCCTCAGTCTGCGCTGGTCATTGAAACGGATGCCCAGCTTGTTGCCGAAGGCCATCTTGCAGGCAGCAGGCATGACACCGTAGGCATCTACCGCATAGGCTGCGCAGATAGCGCCGTCACGCATCATCTCTGTGACTGCGCGGTAGGCTGCCATAACATCGTCATATACAGGCATGTCATACTCATCCTTCTCAATGCGGATGCAGTAGAGCTTGTCGCCCGCCTTTTTCAGTTCCGGCGTTACTACGTCGCCGATCTTTGCCGTATCTACAGCGAAGGAGACCAGGGTAGGCGGCACGTCGATATCGTTGAAGGTACCGGACATGGAATCCTTGCCTCCGATGGAGGCAATGCCGTAGCCGATCTGGGCGTCATAGGCACCCAGGAGAGCGGAGAAGGGCTGGCTCCAGCGGGAAGGTTCGGAGGACATCCTGCCGAAATATTCCTGGAAAGTGAAATGTAAATCTCTATAATCGCCGCCTGCTGCCACGATCTTGGCAATGGAATCGGTCACTGCATAAACAGCACCATGGTACGGGCTCCAGGAGGACAGATAAGGATCGAAGCCGTAGCTCATCATAGTCACGGTCTCGGTCTTGCCGCCCAGGACAGGCAGCTCGGCTACCATGGTCTGGGTCTCTGTCAGCTGATATTTGCCGCCGTATGGCATGGTCACGGTGGCTGCGCCGATGCTGGCGTCAAAGCGCTCTACCAGACCCTTCTGGGAACAGGTATTGAGGTCGCTGACGGATGCAAGAAGGGCGCCCTCGAATACAACGTCTGTGTCCACGCCGTTGGAAAGCTTGTCCAGCTGCTCCGCAACGCCCTTAGCAGCGATGCGCTGGAAGTAGTTGTCATCCTGAGAAGGTACCAGGACCTTTACGTCTGTCTCCTGATGGGCACCGTTGGTATTCAGGAAAGCACGGGAAATATCTACGATGGCCTTGCCGCGCCACTTCATGACCAGCCTGGGCTCCTTGGTGACTGTAGCCACAACGGTGGCTTCCAGATTTTCCTCACCGGCATAGCGCATGAACTCGTCCAGATCCTTGGGATCGATAACGACTGCCATACGCTCCTGGGATTCGGCGATGGCCAGTTCTGTGCCGTCCAGGCCCTCGTACTTCTTGGGGACCAGATCCAGGTTGATGTCCAGACCGTCTGCCAGTTCGCCGATGGCTACGGACACGCCGCCTGCACCGAAGTCGTTGCACTTCTTAATAAGATAGGATACTTCCGGCCTGCGGAAGAGACGCTGCAGCTTACGCTCTGTAGGCGCGTTGCCCTTCTGAACCTCTGCGCCGCATGTGGTCAGGGACTGCTCTGTGTGGGCCTTGGAGGAGCCTGTTGCGCCGCCCATGCCGTCACGTCCGGTCCTGCCGCCAAGAAGGACAATGATATCTCCGGGATCGGAATTCAGACGCTGTACATTCTTGCGGGCCGCGGCGCCCATAACGGCACCGATCTCCATACGCTTGGCAACGTAGCCGGGATGATAGATTTCCTTGACCTCGCCGGTAGCCAGACCGATCTGGTTGCCATAGGAGGAGTATCCCTGAGCTGCATCGTTGACCAGCTTCTTCTGGGGCAGCTTGCCCTTTAAGGTATCCGCTACCGGTACTGTGGGATCGGCTGCGCCGGTCACACGCATAGCCTGATAGACATAGCCTCTGCCGGAAAGGGGATCACGGATGGCGCCGCCAAGACAGGTGGCAGCACCGCCGAAAGGCTCGATTTCGGTGGGATGGTTGTGGGTCTCGTTCTTGAAGAAGACCAGCCACTCCTCTGTTTCGGGGCCGTTGCCGTAATCTACTTCGATGGGGACTACGACGGAGCAGGCGTTGTTCTCGTCGGACTCTTCCATGTCGGTGAGCTTGCCGTCTGCACGAAGCTTGCGCATACCCATGGTAGCCAGGTCCATCAGGCAGACGAACTTGTCGTCTCTGTCCTTGTAAAGCTCAGCCATGGTATCACGGTAGCTCTGATAAGTGGTCTCAATGGGAGTCGTATAATAGCCATCCTCGAACTCAACGTTCTTAAGCTCGGTAGCAAAGGTGGTATGACGGCAGTGGTCGGACCAGTAGGTATCCAGGACGCGGATCTCGGTCATGGACGGATCTCTCTTTTCTTCGCCAGCGAAGTAAGACTGGATAAAAGCGAAATCATCAAAGGTCATGGCCAGGCCCAGGGATCTGTAAAGCACTGCCAGAGCGTCTCTGTCCATGGAAATGAAGCCGTCGAAGACAGCTACGTCGGGAGCTTCCGGGTAGACCGCTTCCAGAGTCTCAGGCTTCTCGATGCCGGTCTCGCGGGAATCCACGGGGTTGATGCAGTTGCCCTTGATCCTGGCAAACTCATCATCGGAAATGGATCCGGTCAGGATGTAAGTCTTTGCGGTCCTGACGATGGGCTTTTCGGTTTCATTCAAAAACTGCACGCACTGCACTGCGGAATCCGCTCTCTGATCGAACTGTCCGGGCAGGGGTTCTACGGAAAAGACTCTGGCCCCGGCAGGGATCTCGATGGTCTCCAGATACAGATCGTCTACGGGGGGCTCGGAAAATACGGTCCGGCAGGCCTTCTCGAATACCTCATCAGAGATATTTTCCACATCATACCGGATCAGTATGCGGACATCGTCGATGCCTGTTACGCCAAGGAAATCACGGATGTCCTCCAGCAGCTGGCTTGCCGCAACGGCATAGGGTCTTTTCTTTTCCACATAGATACGTCTTACGCCACTCATGTCTATACTTTGCGTCCTCCTGTTCTTATCACTGGGGCTGTAAAATAATGAATCAAAATAGATTCTGGCTAAACAATAATCAAATAATCATAAAAGATTTAAACATGGAAATAAGTGCTTCGGGCACTGTCCCGCTGCACTATCTCTCCTCGACAGGCAGAAGTCCATTCATGAGATAACGGATCTCCCTGTCAACCTTTCGTTCTGATATCCCCATGGTCTGGGACGATATCTTCATTCCTTCGATGACCAAAACGATGTCAGTCGCCGCATCATGGGGGTTCTCGCAGTCAAACTCACCTGTTTCGTTTCCTGTTTTGATCAGATGCTCGATAATCTGGATGGCCTGCTGATGCCGCTTTTTGATGACGGCCCGGTCATCCTCCGTGCCGGCAAAGGCATACTCATACAGAGCCAGGTTCAGGGTCTGTTCGGGATGCATCAGTTCCTTTTTCTGTTCCCGAAGAAACAGCTGAAGAATCCTGGACGGGGCCATGCCGCCTTCCAGGGCCGCCTTAAAGGTATCGTCCGAATCGGCCGATTCCATGCGCAGTACGTCCAGGAGCAGTTCTTTGGTTCCGGGATAATACAGATAAAGACCGCCGCGGCTGATCTTACACGCCTCGGCGATGTCCTTCATAGTAACATCCTTAAAGCCCCGCTCCATAAATACGGCTCTGGCTGTATCCTGTATCAGTTTTTTCTTCTGGTCAGATTTATTGCCCAAGTTAACATCCCATCAGTTAATACGACTGCAAAAAACGTCCAGACCCTCAAAAGGGCCGTCAGACGCTTACATAATAGCATAATGCTCCAAAAAGTACAGCAAAAAAATGACGTGCGTGTCAAGTGTTATGTACAAATATAGGGGACAAAATCAGATTTTTTGTGCAAAATTAGAAAAACCGTCTCAAAAATGGCAAAAACAAAAATAATGATTGAATCCCAAAAGGCTTTATGCTATACTTCAAAAAGTTGGTTGAGAAACCGGGTAAATATTTAGGGGAATCATACAATGGCAGTATTCCGGTCTCCAAAACCGTCCATGGGGGTTCGAATCCCTCTTCCCCTGCTAAACCGTCGCACATTGAGTGCGGCGGTTTTGTATTTTCAATAACTTATCTAAAGATGGATGTAACAAAACCCGTAAAATGAAAACACTTATCAAGGCGTTATCCACTTTACGGGCTCTTAGACTGCGTATAAGTACCAAATAAAGAATAGCGTTGCTTTTGGTCAAGGCTCCTACACCTTGATTCTCTCAATCTTGCATGTGTGAGTGTTTGTTTTTGAATTGTAATTAATGCCGACCAGAATCACATCACTTTCAAACTGACTGATTAAGGCAGCATATTTCTTATCCTTAATCTGCTGAATGGCTCCTTCTGATGATTTATCCCACTTAAGTTCGATAATCAGCCCTGGTAATGACGAATGCCGCTTGGGAATATAGGCCAGGTCTGCCAGCCCATGTCCGGAAGGAAGTTCTTCTATTTTCACATAATGGCTGACTGCAGCAAAGTAAGCAAACTTTATTACGGATCTTAAAGCCTGCTCATTATTATAAAACGTCGGTGCATACTGTGTTTCTCTGATTCTTGCAATTGCAGCAGCCACGGCGTCTTCATTTCCGGCAATTGTATCATCAAGGAGCGCCTGTGAAGTACGAATGAGCCGAAGCCAGTTCTCACTTACTCCGTTGCTCTTCAGAATCTTCCTGAATTCACTTCGAACCTCTTCATTGGGAATTCGGACTGTCTTATCGTCTTCATGATAGGTCAGATATCCAAGATGAATCAGCAGCGTCAGAACATCATCCTTACTGCTGAAAGATTCGAAATCATTTTCAAAATCAGATACATCTACTTCGATAGAATCTCCGGCAATCAGACGGGTTATCGTTTCCCCGAGTCCCTCAAAGTCCATATTTATGTAGGTAAACAACGATTCCGCAGCTGATGTCTTCTGCCAGTAAGACCGGCACTTCGATTCTTTTACAGCACGCATCACGGAATACGGATTGTAAAACGAACCGTGCCCTGCAAGCTCATACCCGTCATACCATGTCTTGAACTGATCAAAATCCATCCCATGTTTATGACACAGACCAAGGACTTCCTTTTCTGTAAAAGCGGTATACTCGGCAAATCCGTCGGGAGACAGAATCGGGTATTCAACAAAATCCGAAATAGCAGACTCAGAACCGTCTTTCTTGATAGGTAAAATACCGGTAATATAAGCGGCCGCCACCACTTTCGGCGTAAAACTGATATTTTTAAACCATTCGCGAAGAAGGTTTATATACTCTTCCTGGGTCTCAAGCTCATCTTTAGCCTCCCGCATGAGCGCATCCCATTCATCGATAATAAAAACAAAAGGCCTCTTCTCTTTTTCCACACACAGCAGCAGACTATCAGTCAGAGTTGATTCTGCCGGCAGATATGTGTACATCTCCAAAAGATCACTATGGATTGCATCCACAATCATATTCGGTACAGAATTCAGAGGCTTCCGCAGTCTCTTTGCAATCGAAATAAAACTGGTCACATCAAAACAGATGACATTGTACTGATTCAGATGGACGTTATAATCCTCAGCCTGTGCAATGATTTTATCATCAAAAAGCTTATGCGAATCACATGAACAGTCATAATAAGCGCACAGCATCTGTGCGGCAAAGGATTTCCCGAAGCGGCGGGGTCTGCTTATACATACCAGACCTTCCGTGCTGTTAATCCGATTATTCATCAGACTGATCAGTCCGGTTTTGTCAATATATTCCGAGTTGAGAATCCGTTCAAACCCTTTATTTCCCGGATTCACATACTTTCCATGCATACGTCCCCCTCCTTTCTTCACGATATATCTTGTACATTATTACCTGATGCTTTACGCCAAATCGTACTCTACAGCTTATAAATATCAGTGTTACCTTTTATTTTATAAAGTTCTTTAGATTCAATAATAATGTTGAACATTTAGTTATTATATCCAGAACGTCTACTTTATCCTCACCCGAAATGGTTCCATTACTGCAAGCCTGTTTTAAATCATCTATTTTATCTGATAATTGATTCATACTACGAATCAGGTCCCTTTGGCTATCAGCCAGATTGTCATTCGCTCTGGAGTTATCTCTTATTGCTCTGGAGTTATCTCTTATTGCTCTTACCTTTTCTTCTTCAGCTTTAATATTTTCAGAATGTTTTCGATTTTCATTGTCCAATTGCATTGCAGCCTCATGATTCCCAACGACTCCACTTCTTATAATATCACGAAGCCTTTTCATTTTTGAAATGTCTTTGTCTTCAAAGACGATTAACATATTATTGTATTCTTCTGTTGCCCTTAGATTATTCATAGAGACATGAAGTTTTTCTTCTTCGTCATTGATTTCCTCCAAATAATCTTTGATATCTTTTTGTGTATCTGATAAAAACTTCAGAAATTTTTTGTTCACAAATAATAATATACCAGATAAAATGCCTAATGGCATAGCTACAATCCAAACATAATCCTCATAGTCCCACAATTCATAAACATTGTCGCAAATGACATAAAGAATACGGCCTAATATTAGCCAAACCAATATTCCTAATACAAATGGCAGAATTATTTTGAAATTTTTATACAAGGATTGTGCAAACAATTTTTTCTTTTCTTTTTTTATACATTCATTAATTTTATTAACATAATCCTGTTCTTCTTTGGCAACTTTTATGGACATATCGTAGTAAGCAATAAGTTCTTCATTTTCCAAATTTTTTATACCTTTTAAATTCATGATTTGTACTCCCCCCTGTTTCAGGGCTAAAAATGTGTATAGTTCCTACTGCAAACGAATGTTCGTGATTTGTGGCGGATATTTCACTTTTTGAGCAGATTATCTTTGAAATCCGCTTACGTTTCCGCCCCTTTTTGTCCTTTGGGGCCAAAAGGGGTGCACTCCTTCAAGAACATTGGATATGACAAGGTTCTTGAAACAATTGAGTATGGAAACCCGGATACCTTGAAAGCCATGGCTGCGTACTACATCGTTTCCGAAAGAGCGAATATGTATGCCAAAACCTGGCAGGAAGGTAATGTTGCCAGTATTCTATATCCCAAGGCTGATCTTCTATCTCCCAGAATCAGTGATTTTCTGGAGGCTCTTGGAAGGGATGAGATCCGAAGAGCATATTTCCAGGCCCATATCAAATGGATCAAGGAAAATATATGCAATGATCCGGCCACTCTCATTGACAGTACCTGCCTTTCTAATGATATCAGGATTAACCTTACTCAGATCAGCAATCATAACGGCGATATCAATAACAAAGCCAGAATGATCACTACTGTACAGAGGGACAGCAGGCATCCACTCATGTTCCGTGCTGTTCCAGGAAACGTTATTGATGTATCCACACTGTCAAGAACAATTACTCTTTGGGTTAATATGGAATGCCGACGGACCTGTCTTTGCTGGATTTAAATCAAATATCCAAAATTATTTTTTATAAATTCGCCTTAAACATTGAATTCTTGAAAAATTCCTACTAACATGAGTATTGTGCGCTAAATCAGTTGAAGGAGGTAACTAAACCGCCATGTTATGTCAGTTTTCATTTAGTAACTTCCGCTCGTTTAAGAAGGAAGCCACTTTCGATTTTCAGTCTGCTGCTCTTTCAGAACACAAAGACAGCCTGATTCGGACAGAAAAAGGAAATGATATCCTGCCGGTCAGTGTGATTTATGGCCCTAATGGCGGAGGCAAGTCCAACCTAATTGCTGCTCTGAGCTGCGTGATCTCACTTGTTACGGAGCCCGTCTATAAGCTTGGTATGCACCATGTCCAATTAATCATGCAGCAGAATGTACCCTGTGTGCCATATCTGTTCGACGAGGAGTCCAGGAAAGAGCCTTCCAGCTTCCAGCTGTTTTTCCGCATCGGTGAATATGATTATCGCTACTATATTTCGCTTCTTCACGACGAAATAGAGAAGGAAACGCTCTATCGCCGAAAGCTGGGTGCCAGTCGGCCGGCCAGGATCTTTGAGCGGAATCATGGGAAGATATCACTCGGGGCTGTTCTCGGAAACAAGAATATCAATACCGAAGTAAATAAGAAGATGCCCCTGCTCTCCTTTTTGGCAATCAATTATTCCATTCCTGCAATCACAGATGTCATCCGCTGGTTTGAAGAGTGTATCATCCGCACCTATGCGAATTCACTGGCAGAGCAGCAGATTCTTCTATCCCAGGACGAGACGTCAAAGAAGCAGTTCCTTGCCATGATGAATGACATGGGCATCGGCATCACCGAATACCGTTTTGATCAGCATACCAATGAGTTTTACCTGCAGAGGAGCCTGCACGATAAACTTTATGAACTCCCGTTTTCCGAAGAGTCCGAGGGAATCCGGAAGCTGTTTGCTGTGCTCCCGGCAATCCTGACGGCCCTGAACGAGGGACGTCTGATAATCGTTGATGAACTGGATACAAAGCTGCATTCGAAGCTTCTTCGCTATGTCATCCGGCTCTTTACAAACCCGGAGATCAATAAGCACGGAGCTCAGCTTCTCTTCACTTCTCATGACATGTCCACTATGAAGAACAGTATCTTTCGCAGGGATGAAATCTGGTTTGCTGCTTTGGATTCCGAAACCAGCAGTGAAGTTTATTCCCTCTCTGAGCTTCGCAAGGAAAAGGGCGATCCCATTAACAACACAGCTGCTTATGATAAGCAGTATCTGGAAGGACGCTACGGGGCAGACCCTTCTCTAAAGAATTTACTGAACTGGGAGATATGACTAAGAACCGGAAATCTTCCAAACATGTTTTATAGAATTATTCAATCAGCGAGTGGCTGACACGGAAGTGATCACAATTCTAATTCCTCTAGTCGGGTGATGATAGTAATGATTTCTTCCGATTCCGTTCGCGTTTGCTTCAAGCAGCTCTTCTTTCAGAACGAGATCTGAAACCGGAACAATTGGCAGTCATATTCTGGTGTATTCCTTTCCAGACGCTCTGTTTTTTGAATCGCCAGTGGATCAAGCAGCAACGTGACGTTTTATCTCTTGTGTTCTGCCTGTCTGCTTTCATGTACTTTGTAGAAAGCAGCAAGCTGCTCATCTGTCAATTCCGGATTTTCCTCATCCTCGGGAGCAGCGAGTTCTGCTGCATCGCTAATCATCCTAATCTGCTCTTTTGTAGGTTTCCGGTCTTCCTTCAGCACATAGTTCTTAATTGCCATAATCAGTCACCCTTTTCTTTGATGAACTCTTGTTGAAAAATGCCGAACTGCATTAAATCGTTTTGAAAATACAACTGTCAGAATATCCCGGCTATTCAAGCCTTCTTCCAGTTGGCCGTCTTTCATTACTAAGCGTACACCTTCTGGTTCTTCAATCCCCCTCAAAATAAGGATTTGAAATCCAAAAACTGATTCTTTATCCATAGAGGGATCTATCCCGTCTCCCTTATCTTGATTATCACTTGTCTGAAATGACTTAGAACAGAAACAGACCGAAAGCAAATGATTATTCTCATTTGCTTCCGGCCTGAATTCATTTTTCGTCCTTATAAATTATCGACGGCATCATCGGTCAGATCGTCATAGTCGCCGATGTTCTGCATATTGACGGTCCTGCGGCGCATCTTGGCTTCTTCGGACGCTGTATAGATAAAGTCCTTGATCTCTCTGGCATGTTTGATGTTCTTGATGACCAGTGTCTTGTCAGTGGCATCGGAGGTATAGCAGACGATGGTGCCCAGACCAAACATCTTCTGGATCAGGCTCTGCTTGAGCTGGACATCGATGATCCTGTACATATAGGTATCATTTTCCGTAGAGTTCAGAAATCCCTTGCGTATCTGCAGATCGTTCTCATGGAAAAGATACTTGGTAAAGGTAAAGGGCAGGCCAAAGAAAGTCCATCTGGCCCGTTCCTCATAGACCAGGTTTCCCTTGGAAAGGGGATTTTCAGGTGCAGCTCCGTTTTTCTTGCTCATAATTACCTCTTTTCTGTGCCATCCGGCACATAGTCTTTACAGATCATCTGTCACATGTCTGTGCAGAGTTTTCCTTTTCCTGTCACTGCCATAATTATGACATACCGCCGGCATGCTGTCACGGCATTTACTGTTTACTTGTCTGATAACCTCTTCTGTCAGATATAGTCCATGACCTGCTGCAGGCCCTTTATGCCGATCAGCTTCATATCCTCCGGGACCTTGAGCTTCCTGGTATTGCCGGCCGGCATGATGCAGGTCCGAAAGCCCATCTTGTAGGCCTCCATGACCCGGCTCTCCGCCATGGTCACGGATCTGACCTCGCCCGAAAGACCTACTTCTCCGAAGACCATGGTCTTTTCGTCAATGGCCCGGTTCTTATAACTGGAAAGGACAGCCATAATGATGCCCAGATCCAGAGCAGGCTCTGTCTGCCTGACACCCCCCGCCAGATTCACATAGACGTCCATATCGGACATGTGAAGGCCCAGCCTCTTTTCCAGGACCGCCAGCAGAAGGCTCACACGGTTGGTATCGGTACCCGTGGCCTGGCGCTTGGGATAGGGATAGCCGGTATGGGATACCAGGGCCTGGACCTCTGTGAGGAGAGGCCTTGTCCCCTCTATAGAGCAGGTGATCACGCTTCCGCTGGCCCCCAGGGGCCTTCCCGAAAGCATATATTCGGAGGGGTTCAGGACTTCCCTGAGGCCCTCTCTTGCCATTTCGAAGAGTCCGATCTCGTTGGTGGATCCGAAACGATTCTTGACCCCCCTCAGGACCCTGTAGGCCGCATAGCGGTCGCCCTCAAAATACAGGACCGTATCCACCATGTGCTCCAGAACTCTGGGACCTGCCACAGTTCCTTCCTTGGTGACGTGGCCTACGATAAAGATGGTAATGCCTATCTCCTTGGCCAGGCGCAGCAGGACAGCCGTGGTCTCCCTGACCTGGGATACGCTGCCGGGGGCAGAGCCCACGGAAGAATTATACATGGTCTGGATGGAGTCGATCACCGCAAACTCCGGCTTATCCTCCATAAGGATCTCCGTAACGGTATCCAGGTCAGTTTCACACATGAACTTCAGCCTGTCGTCGAACTGGCCGATCCGGTTGGCCCGGAGCTTGATCTGTCTGAGGGACTCCTCGCCCGATACATAGAGGACACTGTGGCCTGCAGCCGAAAGCTTTCCCGCCGTCTGCAGGAGGATGGTGGACTTGCCGATGCCGGGGTCGCCGCCCACCAGAATCAGGGATCCCTTGACGATGCCCCCGCCCAGGACCCGGTCCAGCTCCCCGAAGCCCGTAGAGTAGCGGATCTCGGAGACCTCGTCTATGGCCGAGAGGCTGACGGGCCGCTTGATATCCCCCATCCGCCTGCCGGAAAGCCCCTTGGAGGGAGATGCCGGAGATTTGATCCGGATTGGTTCTTCCACCATGGTATTCCAGGCCTTGCAGGAGGGACACTGACCCGCCCATTTGGCGGATTCATACCCGCACTCCTGACAGAAAAACGCTGTCTTTTTCTTACTTACTGCCATTTTTAATTACTCAGCACTGTCCTTGTCTTCTTTTACACTGAAAGTTACTTCGCCGCCCCTGAAGCCTGCGGAAACAACTCCGCCTGCGGGGATCTCTCCCGACAGGATCTTCTCTGCCAGCGGATCTTCGATCACGGTCTGGATGGCCCTCTTTAAGGGACGGGCACCCATTCTTTCGTTGGAATAGGTATCCACGATGTGCTTCTTGAGGGCCGGTGTGATCCTCAGGTCGATGCCAAGCCCCTTCTTTGCCCGCTTCACCAGGTCGGAGGCCAGGAGCGTCGTGATATCCTGCATCTCTTCGGGAGACAGGGCATGGAAGACCTGGATCTCGTCGATACGGTTGATGAACTCGGGACGAAAGATCTTCTGAACTTCCTCCATGACACCGGCCTTCATCTTTTCATAGGTGGACTCCCTGGTGGGAGGCGCCGAAAAGCCCAGGGTCTTGGGCTCGATGATCTTCTTGGCGCCCACGTTGGATGTCATGATGATGACCGTGTTCTTGAAGTTGACCTTATGGCCCTGGGAATCCGTGATGTGGCCTTCGTCCAGGATCTGCAGAAGGACATTGAAAACGTCGTGGTGGGCCTTTTCGATCTCATCGAAGAGGACCACCGAATAGGGGTGGGACCTGACCTTCTCGGACAGCTGTCCGCCCTCTTCATAGCCTACATAGCCGGGAGCGGAGCCGATGATCTTGGATACGGCGTACTGCTCCATGTATTCGGACATATCTACACGGATCAGATCGTCCTGGGATCCGAACATGACCTCGGCCAGGGCCTTGGACAGTTCCGTCTTGCCTACGCCGGTAGGGCCCAGGAAAAGGAAGGAACCGATGGGACGGTTGGGATCCTGCATGCCCACACGGCCTCTGCGGATGGCTCTGGCAACGGCCTTGACCGCTTCCTCCTGGCCGATGACTCTCTTGTGGAGCTCGGATTCCAGCTTCATGAGCCGGTCGCTCTCCTTCTCCGTCAGCCTGGTCACGGGGACCTTGGCCCAGGTGGAGATCACGGAGGCGATATCCTCGGCTTCCACTGTCAGAGTGCCGTCGGACTTAGTCTTCTCCTGCCTTTTCTTTACGTTCTCCAGCTGGCTGCGGAGACGGTCCATTTCGATCCTCTTCTCCCTGGCAGCCTCCACGTCGCCCTGAATAAAGGCCTGGGCCATGGCATCGTCGGCTTCCCGGATCTTTGCTTCCAGGTCGGATACGGGATCGGCCTTCCTGCCCACCGCGCCCAGCTTGACTGCCGCGCAGGCTTCGTCGATAACGTCGATGGCCTTGTCCGGCAGATTCCTGTCGTTGATATAACGCTCGGACATCTCCACCGCCGCCTTAATGGCTTCGGGGCTGATCTTTACGTTATGATACTCCTCATACCTGTGGGCCACTCCCTCCAGGATGGTCATGGCTTCGTCCCTGTCCGGCTCTTCTACGGTAATGGGCTGGAAGCGGCGCTCCAGAGCCGCGTCCTTTTCCACGTATTTACGGTATTCGTTGCGGGTGGTGGCGCCGATCATCTGGATCTCTCCCCTGGCCAGGGAGGGCTTAAGGATGTTGGATGCGTCGATGGCGCCCTCCGCTCCGCCTGCCCCGATCAGGGTATGGATCTCATCCACAAAAAGAATAACGCGGCCGTCGGCAATGACCTCGGCAATGATCTTCTTGATCCTTTCCTCGAATTCGCCCCTGTACTTGGAGCCTGCCACCATGCCGGAAAGATCCAGGGTCAGAAGTCTTCTGTCTCTGACCGTATCCGGCACCTGGCCGCTTACGATCCTCTGGGCCAGACCTTCCACGATGGCCGTCTTGCCCACGCCGGGCTCGCCCACCAGGCAGGGGTTGTTCTTGGTCCGTCTGCTCAGGATCTGAATGACCCTGCGGATCTCATCCTCTCTGCCGATGCAGGGATCCAGCTTTCCTTCCCTGGCCAGCTGGGTCAGGTCTCTGCTGTACTGTTCCAGAAGACCGCCCTGTTTCTGGGCGGCGGCGCCTGCCATCTGCAGGTCTTCCTTGTGCTCGGCGGGAGCCTCTCCTATGGCCGCCAGGACCTCAAAGTAGATTTTGGAGGGATTGATGCCCATGGCCTCGATCAGCTTGGCAGCCACGTTGTCTCCTTCCAGGAGGATGGCCATCAGCATGTGCTCGGTTCCTGTCTTCTGGGACTTGTACTTCTGGGCCTGGGCCGCCGCCATGCGCAGGATCTTCTGGCATCTGGGAGAGAGGCCGTCCTGGTCCTTGAGGGCCAGGTTTCCGGACTGGATATTCAGTTCTCCGATCAGCTTCTGCAGCTGCTCCGCGGTGACTTCGTTCTCCCGAAGGACTCTGGATGCCACGCCGTCCTTCTCCATGGCCAGGCCCTGGAGAAGATGCTCGGTGCCGGTATAGTTCTGTCCGCTGTTCCTGGATGCCAGATGGGCAAGGCGGAGCACCTCTTTTGCGCTGTTAGTATAATTATCTTTCACGAATTGATATACCTTTCATACTCATCATAGATTCTGTCGACCAGGCTGTGGATGTCCTCTCTGGTCAGATTCCGGCAGATGGCTTCCGCCAGGATGACCCGGAGATCCTTGCCAATGGCCTTCTCCGCCCTCTGCTTGTCATAGTCCACGGATATGACGGCGCCCCGTCTTCTGTCCACCTTGACAAAGCCTTCCTGTTTCAGCACTGTATAAGCCTTATTCACAGTATGCATGTTGATACCTATGTCATCGGCCAGCTGCCTGACCGAAGGCAGGACCTGACCGTCCTCGAACTGACAGGTCGCAATACCAAGAATAATCTGATTGCAGAGCTGCTGATAGATTGCTTCTTCACTGTTGAAATCGATATGAATCAGCATTTATCGTCACCTCTCCTTTCACTTTGTAAATGCACGGGTCCAAAGGCGGTATATGGGAAAAAGAATACCACCTGTTATACAAATAATATAACAGGTGGTATTTGCTGTCAAATTTTTTTCGGCTGAATGGAAGCTGAAGGAAGGATTACTTCATGAAGTCATAATCCATGTCGTCTTCCTCATCGTCCAGGGTCCTTCTGGACCGGCGGGGTGCGGGCTCTTCCTCGTAGTCGTCCTCGACGTACTCGTCTTCGTAGCCGCCGTCGTCATAGTCGCCGTCCGTATCGCCCTGGTCATCGTAGTCGTCGTAGTCGTCCTCTTCGGAAGCCGCTTTCTTTCTGGACTTCTTTTCCGCGCCGGGCTTTTTGGCAAACAGGTTTCCGAAGAATCCCTTCACGCCTGCGCCCTTGCCGGCGGGAGCAGCGCTTTCGAAGTCGTCTCCGCCGTCCTCGTCATAGCCGTCGTCCGTATAGTCGTCCTCGACGTACTCGTCTTCTTCCACCGGTTCGTCATCGTAGGAATCGGTCTCATCCTGATAGTCAAGTCCGTCCTGCTTGTCCCTCTCGCGGGCTCTGAGCCTCTTCTCGGCTGCCTTGCGGGTCTCAGCGGGAGTGCTTCTGTTGAAGAAGATATACCATAAGAGGAAGAGAGCGAGGATCACCAGAGCCACAACCAGGATGATGATGATGGTCTTCATTCTGGATGCCTTTGCGGCATTGTCCCTTGCCAGTGTTTCCTGCTCTGCCAGCTGGTGCAGGTCGCTGATGGCTACCTTGCTGCCGGTATCATAGTTATAGACATACCACTGTCCTGTCCCGTCGCTGTTCTCCAGGAACTGGATGCCGTAGCGGGCTTCCTTGTCGGTGGTGGGATCGTAATCCTCGGCGGAGATCCTGGCCTTTCTGTCCGCGTCGATGGTAGCCTGGTTCTGGGCTGCGGCTTCTGCCGCTGCCTGCTCGGCTGCCGCCTGTTCGGCCGCGATCTGCTCGGGAGTCTTTTCGGGTGTGGTGGTCTCAGCGGGAGTCTGCTCTGCAGGCGTCTGCTCAGCGGGGGTCTGCTCCGCAGGGGTCTGCGTCTGCTCTGCGGGCGTCTGCTGAGCGGGCTGCTGTTGCTGCTGAGGCTGCTGCTCCTGCTGCTGGGCAGGCTGCTGCTGTTGCTGCTGAGGCTGCTGCTCCTGCTGCTGGGCAGGCTGCTGAGGCTGCTGCTGGGCAGGCTGCTGAGGCTGCTGCTGGGCGGGCTGCTGAGGCTGCTGGGCAGGCTGCTGAGGCTGCTCCTCCGCAGGGGCTTCCTCGCCGTTGTCTACCATGGACGCGCTGATATAGGCAGTGTTGCCGTTGGACAGCAGGATCTCATACCATTCGTTGCCCTTCTTGTCCTTGACAGTGTCCACAATGGTAACCGTATCGCCCTTGTTCAGGGAACCGATGATGTTGTTGCCTTCTGTAGTGGGGGCGTTGCGCAGGTTTACGCTGTTGGCCTTGACCGTAGCTGCCAGGGCGGAAAGGGATGTGCTCATCATGATGACCAGGGTCATCAGAAGAGTGATCAGAATCTTTCTGTGCTTTCTGTTTTTCATTGTGATCTCCATTCTCTGCTGATAAGGAAACTGTATACAACAGAATATACTCGTAATCATTATACAGCATAATACAGGAAAAAAGCCAAAAGTTTTGTAATATTAACAAATATTACTTCCCTTTGGGAGGAATAGTTGTGATTTTTGCAGACATTTTTTACAGGTCGATGGAATCCAGGGCCTTTCCGATGTCGTTTCTCTTGTACATCTTGTCGAAGCTGACCCATGCAGTGGCCTCATAGGCCTTTGCCCTTGCCTGCTTGAGATCGTCTCCCAGTGCCACGACGCCGAGGACGCGGCCGCCGTTTGTGACGACGTTCCCCCTGTCGTCGAACTTTGTGCCGGCGTGGAAGCAGAAGTAGTCTTCCTTTCCGTCGAAAGTATCAAGCCCTGTGATGACCTTGCCCTTTTCGTAGCTTTCGGGATAGCCGCCGGAAGCAAGGACCACGCAGACTGCCGCGTTGTCTTCGTATTCCAGCTCGATCTGATCCAGGGTGCCGTTCATGCAGGCTTCCATCACGTCCACGATGTCTGTCTTCATTCTGGGCAGCACAACCTGGGTCTCGGGATCGCCGAAACGGGTGTTGTACTCCAGAACGCGGGGGCCGTTGGGTGTCAGCATGAGGCCGAAGTAGAGAACGCCGGTAAAGGGCCTTCCCTCCGCCTTCATGGCATCCACGGTCTTCTGATAGATATGCTCTCTGCAGTAGGCGTCCACTTCGGGAGTATAGAAGGGGCTGGGGGAGAAGGTGCCCATACCGCCCGTATTGAGGCCAGTATCGCCGTCTCCTGCCCTCTTGTGGTCCTGAGAGGAGGTCATGAGCTTATAGTGGCTGCCGTCCACGAAAGCCAGAACGGAGACTTCCCGTCCGGTCATGAACTCTTCGATGACGATCTTGTCGCCGGCGGTGCCGAACTTCTTGTCCAGCATGAGTTCGCCGATGCCTGCCACCGCTTCCTCGTGGGTATTGCAGATCAGAACGCCCTTGCCAAGAGCCAGGCCGGAGGCCTTGAGGACGATGGGATAGGAGGCTGTCTCCAGATACTTAAGAGCCTTGTCCGCGTCGGAGAAGATCTCGTAGGCAGCCGTGGGAATGCCGTACTTCTTCATCAGATCCTTGGAGAAGGCCTTGCTGCCCTCGATGATGGCCGCATTGGCCCTGGTCCCGAAGATCTTAAGGCCCTTTGCCTCAAAAGCGTCCACGATGCCGGCGCAGAGGGGATCGTCCATGCTGCAGACGGACAGATCAATGGCATTGTCCTGAGCGAACTGTGTCAGCTTATCGAAATCCATGGTGCCGATGTTCACGCACTCGGCGATCTTTGCGATGCCGGCGTTTCCCGGTGCGCAGTAGAGCTTATCCACTCTGGGGCTCTTTACAAGAGACGCCGCGATGGCATGTTCTCTTCCGCCGCCGCCAATAAGTAATACCTTCATTTTCTACCTCCAACTTACTTCTCAGGAAGGATCCTGGTATTTCTGCCTTCGATTACGACTCTGCCCTGGGCGATCAGATCGATGGCCCTGGGCATGATGACCCATTCCGCTTCCTCCATGATCCTTCTCTGCAGGATCTCGGGGGTGTCGCCGTCCTTTACCTCCACTGCCTTCTGCAGGATGATGGGGCCGGAGTCCAGTCCCTCGTCCACGAAGTGGCAGGTGGCGCCGGATACCTTGACGCCTCGCTCCAGGGCTCTTTCATGGACCCTGAGTCCGTAGTAGCCCTTGCCGCAGAAGGAAGGAATGAGGGCGGGATGGATGTTGATGATCTGGCCGGGATAGGCCTTGACCACCTGGGGAGGAATGGCCACCAGGAAACCTGCCAGGACCACCAGGCCCGGATCCGCTTCCTTTATGGCTTCCAGCAGGGCGTCGTTGAAGAGGTCCCTGGTCTCAAAGCTTTTGGGAGAGACGCAGACGCCTTCGATGCCGGCCTTTTTCGCCCTCTCAAGAGCGTAGGCGCCGGGGTTGTTGCTGATGACTCTGACGATTTCAGCATTCCGGATCCTGCCGTCAGCAATCGCGTCGATGATGGCCTGCAGGTTTGTCCCGCCGCCGGATACACATACTACCAGCCTCAGCATAATTCCACTCCTTTTTCGCCGGCAATGACCTTACCGATCACATAGGCCTTTTCGCCTGCCGCTTCCAGAGCTGCCACGGCCTTTTCGGCGTCCGCAGCGTCCAGAGCCAGGACCATGCCGATGCCCATGTTGAAGGTGTTGTACATCATGTGCTCTTCGATGCTGCCGGTCTTCTGCAGGAGCTTAAAGATAGGCAGAACGGGATAGGAATCCTTTCTGATCTGGGCTCTTGCGCCTTCGGGCAGCATTCTGGGAATGTTCTCGTAGAAGCCGCCGCCTGTCACATGGCTGCAGCCCTTGACGGTGATGCCTGCCTCTTTGACAGCCTTCAGGGCCTTTACATAGATCCTGGTGGGACGGAGCAGGGCTTCGCCAAGAGTCTCGCCCAGTTCGTCGTAATAGACCTGCAGGTTTTCCCTGTTCACGTCGAAGACCTTGCGGACCAGGGAGAAGCCGTTGCTGTGGACGCCGGTGGAGGCAATGCCTACCAGGACGTCGCCTGCTGCGATGTTCTCGCCTGTGATCATGTTCTTTCTGTCGGCCACGCCTACCGCGAAGCCTGCCAGATCATACTCGTCCTCGGGATAGAAGCCGGGCATTTCCGCTGTCTCGCCGCCGATCAGGGCCGCGCCGGACTGGTTGCAGCCTTCGCATACGCCTTTGACGATATCCGCGATCTTCTCGGGATAGTTCTTGCCGCAGGCGATATAGTCCAGGAAGAAAAGGGGCTCGCCGCCCGCGCAGGCCACGTCGTTGACGCACATGGCCACGCAGTCGATACCCACGGTGTCATGCCGGTCCATAAGGAAGGCCAGCTTCAGCTTGGTGCCCACGCCGTCGGTACCGGATAAGAGGACCGGATCCTCCATGTCCTTAATGCCGGCAAGGGAGAATGCTCCGGAAAAGCCCCCAAGGCCGCCCAGGACCTCGGGACGCATGGTCTCCTTCACATACTTCTTCATCAGTTCAACGCTCTTGTATCCGGCTTCGATATCTACGCCGGCGCTCTTGTAATCCATATATTTCTCCTGTCTGAATCTTATGTTTTCGTTACGGGGACTGCCGCCAGGCGGCAGGTCTGCTTTAAAGGGTCAGCTTTTTTACTTAGTATAGTTCTTCCAGCCTGTCTCCTGGAGCTTTGCGTCCTTGGCTTCCACGGCTTCCTTCTGGTCTTTCAGGTAATCCTTCATCTTCTTAAGAAGATCGGGATCGGAAACGGCCAGGATCTTGACGGCCAGAAGGCCGGCGTTCATGCCGCCGCCGATGGCCACGGTGGCTACCGGAATGCCGCTGGGCATCTGCACGATGGAATAGAGGGAGTCTCTGCCTCCCAGAGATGTGGTGTGCATGGGAATGCCGATGACGGGAAGAGGGAAAAGAGCCGCGCACATGCCGGGCAGATGAGCTGCCATGCCGGCACCGGCGATAATGACCTTAATGCCTCTGTCCTCGGCCCCCTTTGCCCATTCAAAGAAGACGTCGGGTTCTCTGTGTGCGGAAATGATGTGCATTTCATAACTGATTCCGAAGTCATCCAGGACCTTGGCGGCCTTGCTCATGACGGCCATATCCGAATCACTTCCCATTACGATTCCTACTGATGCCATTTTTACCTCTCTTTCCGGACCTTTACAGTCCGGTCTTTCTGCTGTTTGTTCTGCCGGATACATGTGTTGTGATGCTGTATGTAAAAGCTTTCGCTTCAAAAAAAAAACGGATGCAGGGCACGCCAGCTTCCCTTAAGGGAGCCGCAGGGCGTCCTCTTCCCCGAGGCAAAGTCCGGCTTCCCGGATCCTCTCCTCACAGCTTTCCAGAAGGCCTGAAAGGAGCTTTCTCTGGTGCCTTCCGTATCTGACCGCCATGGGGTCCGGGCGGAGTCCCTTTTCTTCTCTTACCCCTGAAAGGATCCATCCTCCGAAGGAGGAAAGAACATCCCCTTCTTCGGAAAGGGCGCTTTCCAGTGCCTGAAGGATCCTGGTCCGCAGGGATTCGTCCAGGAAAAGTCCGAGATCCTCCCTGTGGTCGATATAAAAACGGGGATCTGCCTGAGGAAAGAAAGGCGCGGACAGATCCTCCCGCAGGTCAAAAAGAGACCGCCTTCCCACGTAGGGAATGGCCTTTATCCCCCGCCTTTCCAGGGCGGCGGCAAGGGTCTTCATTCTGCCCGGTCCGAGAGAAATTCCCAGGCCGCAGGTAAATGGAGAAGCGGCGGACCCGGCAAGCTTCCCGGAAAGGACCGCGGCCGCTCTCTCAATGTCCTCTTCGCCTGAGAGTAAGGCGGAAGGCTGCGTCTCTGAAAGAACTGAGGAAAGGGAATAAAATGCAGAAGATTCCTCTTCTCCCGGATCCGCCTCACAGGACAGGTCCTGCAGGCGGCGCAGGGTCTCCTCCCGGAAATAGTCCGCCAGATACTGGCCGATCTTGCCGGTGATATATTTCCCTTCGGGGACGCCTCCCGTTTCTCTGAACTCTATCACAAAAGCCTGATAGATTTCCAGAAAGAGTTCCATGCGGATCAGCATTTCCTCCTCTTTTCCCAGAAAGGCCGGCAGGATCATGCCGTAAATCTCGTAATAAAGGACTGAGAGAGGTCTTCCCAGATCCTCTCCCAGTTTACTGCAGGCAAAGGAAGGGCATGCAAAGCTTTTCTCATAGCTGCCGGGGCGGATCTCTTTTAAGAGGTCTCCTGCCGGGGCCGCCTTCCTTTCCTCACATCCTGCCTCCGTAAGAGCCAGGATATTCAGGATCAGGCGGGCCAGAGTCTGAAAAAAGCCTTCGAAGGATGCTTCCACCATGCCCTTTTCTTCCGGGATCTCCCGGATGCGTTCGGACGCAAGAATATAGCGTTCCTTAAGCAAATCGTCTCTCCTGTTTCTTATTCTTTTACACCGTACTCGCTGTAGTACTGGTCCAGAGCCTTCTTCATCTTACCGTCGATCAGAAGCTTTCCGTCGATGGGAGTCTTGTTCAGATACTCTGTTACTTCCTTCATGTTGACGATGGAATAGACAGGGAACCCGTACTTGTCCCTGATCTCCTGCAGGGCAGAAACCTTGCCGCCCTTGCCCACTTCCATGCGGTTAAGGGAAACTACAAGACCTACGATATCCACGTCGGCCTGCTCATAGAGAATCGGAACGGTCTCTTCGATGGACTGGCCGGAGGTGGTCACGTCCTCGATGATCATGACGCGGTCACCCTCATGGAGCTTGGTGCCCAGAAGGATGCCCTTGTCGCCGTGGTCCTTGATCTCCTTGCGGTTTGCGCAGTAGCGGATATCTCTGCCGTAGAGCTTACTGATAGCCATGACCGTAGCCACTGCCAGGGGAATGCCCTTGTAGGCAGGTCCGAAGAGAACGTCGAAATCCAGGCCGTAGTGGTCATGGATGGCACGTGCGTAATATTCGCCCAGCTTGATCAGCTGGGAGCCGGTCCTGTAGGCGCCGGCATTCATAAAGAAGGGAGACTTTCTCCCGCTCTTTAAGGTAAACTCTCCGAACTTCAGCACATGGGAATCCACCATGAATTCAATAAACTCTTTCTTGTAATCTTCCATTTCGTAATAGCCCTTTCAAAACATATATTTGTACCGCCTCCCCCGAGACGAAACATGTACATAGAAAGCTGTATGATGCTGCCGGGCTAAGGCCCGGTCAGACCTTCACTCAGCGATTCGCGATGGCTTCCCGCAGGTCCGCGATCATATCCAAAGCTGCGGCCCTTGCTGCCTCCGCGTAGCCCTCCTCGCCGAAGCGGGCGTAGGCTTCCTTCTGATAGGCGGCGATGATGCCGCGGGAGGAATTGACGATGGCTCCGAGACCGTCATCATTAAAGAAGTAGCTCAGATCCTTTCCCGTTGCGCCCTGAGCTCCGTAGCCGGGAGCCAGGATATAGGTATGGGGCATAAGGGTCCTGAGGATCTTTCCCTGCTCCGGATAGGTGGCGCCTACCACGGCGCCCACGTTGGAGTAGTCCCCGTCCATGGAGGCTTCTCCCCACTCGCGGACCTTTTCGCCCACCAGCTCGAATACGGGGCGGCCGGATTTAGTCAGAACGTCCTGGAACTCTCCGGAAGAAGGGTTGGATGTCTTGACCAGGACGAAGATGCCCTTGTCATTCTCGTTGCAGACGTCCACGAAGGGCTTTATGCCGTCGGTGCCCAGATAGGGATTGACGGTGGCGAAGTCCTCGTCAAAGGCAGGAAGCTTTTCCCCGTCCACTGCGATCCTTCCCAGATGGGCAATGGCATAGGCGGCGGAGGTGGATCCGATGTCGCCTCTCTTGACGTCGCCGATCACAATAAGACCCTTTTCACGGCAGTAGTTCACCGTCTTATAATAGGCGATCATGCCGGGGATGCCGAACTGCTCGTACATGGCCACCTGGGGCTTTACGGCAGGAACCAGATCGGCCACAGCATCCACGATCCCCTTATTGAAGAGCCAGACAGCCTGGGCTGCCATATCCAGCTTTTCACTTCCGAAGCCGCAGGGGGTATAGGTCCTGGCAGCTTCCTGAAGGAGATGCGCCGGAATGAACTTCATGGTAGGATCCAGTCCCACCACCACGGGAGCATTCTTTTCCTTAATCTGGCCGATCAGTTTCTGTATCATACTTCTTTATCCCTTTCATAAGCCGGGTGTCTGTCAAATCCCCTGTAGTATAGCATAGGATGTTTGCAATGCAAATAAAAAAAGCCGCGGGGAGTTTTTTTCCTCCCCCGCGGCGTGCGGTTCCCTTCAAAATCAGGATCAGGACCCGGATAAAACAGGCTGAGGCCGACAGCTTCTCCCTGCCCCGGCTCCGCTTTTACTTCAGCATGGCGATGACTTCGATCTCGCACAGAACGTTCTTAGGGATCTGCCTGACCGCCACGCAGCTTCTTGCGGGCTTGCCGGTGAAGTACTCGGCATAGACAGCGTTGAAGCCTTCGAAATCCGCCAGGTCGGCAAGGAAGCAGGTGGTCTTGACGACTTTGGTATAGTCTGTTCCGGCCTTCTTCAGGATCTTGCCGATGTTCTTGCAGACTCTTCTGGCCTGGGTCTCGATATCCTCGCCCTCGATCTCGCCGGTCTTTGCGTTGATGGGGATCTGGCCGGATACGAAGAGCAGGTCGCCGGCGATGATGGCCTGGGAATAGGGGCCGATGGCCGCGGGAGCCTTGCTGGTGGCAATGACGTTGGCGGGAAGGTCTTCCTTCTCCTTTTTGACCACCGGTTCTCCTTCAGTCCTGACTTCCTCTTCCGCCGTTACGTCCTCGGACTCTGCCTGCTTCTCATGGTTTTTGGAGTAGGCAACCAGCTCCTCGGTGTGGACAGTCGGGATCTCGCCTAAAAGTTCGTTCTCGTGAGCCCCCTTCTTAAGAGCCTTCTCCTCTTTTTTCAGCTTCTTTTCTTCCTTCTGTTCCTTGTTCTTTTTGGACATTGCTATCTCCTCCTCATATCTTGTCTGCAGTTTCCCCCCGGGACACTGTCAGGCTGGTTACTCCTCAAAACGGGCATGGACGTAGAAGCCCCGCTCGTTCTCCTCTACCAAAGTGACCTCTCCCTCTCTGGCAAGCATCCTCTGATTGAAGGGGACGTTGCCGCTCATGGCCAGGGACGGGTCTATGGTGTAGTAATAGTTGCTGGGAAGGAGGCCTTCCGTGACCGTCACATGATCGCCGGCCTTCAGAAGTCCCTCTCTTTCCATCTTGAAGATCATTTCTCTCATACTATAATCCTCATCGGACAATGGCGTGCTCCTTCAGGAAGTCGTTCCACTTGCCGTACTGGGAGCCGTACAGGTGGACGCCGTCGGAAGAAAGCTCCGGCAGAAGGTTGCCGTTGTCGTCGCATACAGCGCTGTTCATATCGATATAGAAGATGTTCCAGCCGTTGGCCAGGGTGGCTGCGGCCTTGTTTCTTTCCACGATGATGGTGTTGTTATAGGTATCGTCCGTGCTGCTCTTCTTCTCGGATACATGCATGATGCCCTGGATATAAAGGATGGCGTCGGGCTGCATCTCGTGGATCCTTTCCAGGACGGTCCGGTATCTCTCGTAATAGCGGATGGTATCCGGAATGCCCAGTTCGTTGACCCCCAGACAGATATAGATCTTGTCGAAGGTGTTGGTGGTCAGGATCTCCTCCAGGGTGTTGCTGTAGCTGGTCCCGTTGGACTTGCGGTAGGTCAGCATCTCGGAAAAGACGGTGTATACACTCAGGGATTCCTTATAAATGAAGGAACAGTTCTCGTTCATGTTTCCGTAAATGGAAAAGCCGCCGGTCCTGGAGTCTCCGATAAAGAGAGCGTCGGAGAAATAGGAAGAATCCACGGAGGACTGCAGGTAGTAGAAGTTCCTCATGGCAAAGAGGCCTTCCGTATCCGTGTTGTAGACCGTATCCTCGGGAGACCGGTAGCGGCTGTTGGCCACTCCGTAGTCCTTGGCTCCCACCACAGGGCTGCAGACGCCGTCCGGGATGGCCGTCAGCTGGTTCTGCAGGATCACGGCGTGGCTGCCGATGGTAGGCTCCCAGGGCTTTTCGGGCTCCGGTTCAGGTTCGGGCTCGGGTTCGGGTTCCTCCGAAGGCTCGGGCTCACCTGTCTCTTCTCCCTGACCCTCCTGGCCTTCGGAAGGCTTTTCCTCAGTCTCTCCCTCTTCGGCAGAAGTCTCTTCCCCTGAAGGCTCCGCGTTTTCGGAAGTGCCTTCGCCTTCGGGGGAGGCAGTCTCTTCCCTGCCCTCTTTCTCTTCGCCCTTTTCCTCAGCCTCGGCTTCTGCTTCCGGCGCCGGATCTTCCTTTTCGGTCTTTCTGTCCGGATCCGTCCAGGGATAGACATGGTCATGGAGACCTGTCAGCACTACGGACAGGAAGGGCTCCTGGGCAGGATCCACCTCATAGTCCCTGTAGCCCCTGTCTTTTCCGGCATAGGCCACCAGGCTCAGGACCAGGGAAGTCAGGACCAGGGTCAGCAGTAATGGAATTTTCATAAGGATTTTTTTCAGATTGTCCAATCCTTCTTCTCTTCCTTTCTCAGAATTTGAAATACATAAAGGTATTGGCCGCGGAATTATTGATGAAGTAGACCGAGATCCAAAAGACCACGGTCAGCACGATGATGGCCGCCCTGGACTTGCGGAAGTTCACGATCAGGTTGAAGGTGGACGGTACGCAGAGAAGGACAGAGGCGGCAAAGAGCGGCCAGTAATCCTTCAGATAGTCCACGAAGTCCCAGGAATAGACCGTCACCGCTCCCCCGAAGAAGGGGAAGAGCCTGGTAAAGTACAGGACCAGGGCCTTCAGGTCCGTAATGGCGAAGATCACCCAGGTCAGGGGGATCAGGATCCATACGAAGATGGTCCCCAGGAAGGGGATGTGGTCTATGAACCAGCGGAAGACGAACTTCTCGATCACGATCAGAACCCCCAGGACCAGGCCCCAGAGGATGAAGTTCAGGGAGGACCCGTGCCAGAAGCCTGTCAGGAGCCAGACGATCATAAGATTGCCCATGGTGGACAATGCTCCCTCCCGGCTGCCGCCCAGGGGAATATAGATATAATCCCTGAACCAGGCGCCCAGGGTCTTGTGCCATCTGCGGTAGAAATCCGCTATGCCGTTCGCGGCATAAGGATGGTCAAAGTTCTCGATGAAGCGGAAGCCCAGCATCATGCCGAGACCGCCGGCCATCAGGGAATAGCCCCAGAAATCGAAATAAAGCTGGAAGGAATAGGCAAAGGCCCCCATCCAGGCCAGGGGCGTGGAAATGGAATCATAGCCTACCCGGCTGATATCGTTCCATAAAAGGCCGATCCGGTCTGCCAGAAGCACCTTCATGCCAAGGCCCATGACGAAGTAGACCAGGCCGCTTTCCACCTGGCGCAGGGTGACCCTGCGTCCCTCCTGGTAGAAGCGTCCCTCCTGGAAGCGCATGATAGGCCCCTGGGTCAGCTGGGGGAACATGGTAAAGTAGGCCGCCGTATCCATAAAGCCCGGCTGCTCTTCCAGTCTGTCCCAGTAGATATCCATCTGGAAGGAGATCATCTTGAAGATGTAGAAGGAAATGCCGATGGGCAGAAGGCTGGGCCTTACAAAGGCGGCAAGGAGCTTGAAGCCCACCAGGATGGCCACGTCCAGGCCCACCACCGCCAGGGCATACTGGCGCCTCTGGGCCTTTAAGCCTTTGCTTCTCCGCCTGCCCGGCTTATCCCAGTTGACCGCTCCCACCAGGTAGTTGGCCAGGGTGGTAAAGAGCAGGACCAGCACAAGAAGCCCTTCGCCGGAAGCATAGAAAAGAATGCTTCCGCCAAAGAGCACGGCGCTCTTATATCTGGAAGGTGTGATCCAGTATACGATCATGAATACCGGCAGAAACCGGAAGATGAATTCCATGCTGGAAAATAAAACCATTGATGCCTGTTATCCTTTCAAGATGCCGACCAGGTAAAGGGAGCCTGATACGAACAGCAGATCTTCTTTGCGCTTTTCTTTGAGGAGAGCGTCAAACGCCTCCTCAACGCTCCCCTTCTCCACACGGACCCGGGGCGCTGGAAACTCCTTATGAAGTTCTTCCACCGTCTCCTCCAGGGCCTCCCTCTTCAGGGCTCTTGCCCCCGGCATGGGGACGGCCCGAATCACGTCAAAAATGCCTGCCTCGAAGATCCTCCGGAGCATGGCCCTGTAGTCCTTATCCGATACGACGGAAAAGAGAAGTATTCTGTTTCCTCCCTGTCCCGGGGAAAGGGCCCCGGCGGAAGAAAGAAATGCCCTGATCCCGTCGGCGTTGTGTCCGCCGTCCAGAAATACGCCGGGAAAGATCTCCTCCATGCGGCCGGGCCAGAAGGTCTCTTCCAGTCCCTGCTTTATGACAGAAGGGGATATGCCCAGCACAAGGGCCGCGGCCGATGCCAGAGAAGCGTTCTCCATCTGGTAGAGGCCGTGGGTAGGGAGGAGGGCGCGCACTGAGCCCATAGTATCCTCATTTTCATTACCTTTACCATGATAAAGGCCGCAAAATGAAAAATCAATGCCCTTTGCCACAACTTTCGACCCGGACCAGGCGGAAGGAGCCACGGAATACAGGGAAGCGCCCGTCTCCTCAGCCCTCTTCTTAATAACAGAAAAGGCGGAGGAAGGCTCTTCCAGGCAGATCAGGGGAACATTCTCCCGCAGGATCCCCGCCTTTTCAAAGGCGATCTCCGAAAGGGTTGTGCCCAGGTACTGGGTATGGTCTATGCCGATCCTGGTAATAACGGTCAGATCCTTCTTCTCTCCCGCGTTGGTGGCATCCAGCCTGCCTCCAAGGCCTGTCTCCAGGACCAGGAAGTCCGGCTTTTTTTCGGAGAACCAGACCATGGCCATGAGGTAGAGGAATTCAAAATAGGCGGGGTGGGGCAGGCCCTCCCTGCCGCAGACGGCAAGGATCCTCTGAAAAAGGTCCAGGAACTCTTCCCTGGATACCATCTCCCCGTCTATGCTCATCCGCTCCCTGATATCCACCAGGTGGGGGGATATGAAAAGGCCTGCGGAAGATCCCGCCTTCTGCAGGATCTTTGCCAGGTAGGCAGAGACGCTGCCTTTGCCGTTGGTGCCCGCCACATGGATGACCCTGGGCCCTTTCTCGGGAGATCCCAGAAGCCGCAGGTAGGCCCTTGTGACATCCAGGGTGTTCTTACTTGTAAACTTGGGTATGGATTCTATATAGGAAAGAGCCTCCTCATAGGTATGGGGGGCTTCCTGGTTCAGTCGGTTCATCTCTTCCACTTCTTTTCCTGTCACTTTCACCGTCCCCCTGTCTTTCATCAGAAAGGGCCCTGCGCCTCCGGTATGACCGGCGGCGCCAGAGCCCACTCTTTTCTTATGCCAGTGCCTTCAGCTGGGCCAGTTCTGCGCGAACGCCCTCCATCTGCACTTCATACTGTTTCTGTTTTTCTTTTTCGGCGTCGATCTTGTCCTGAGGAGCCTTTGCCAGGAACTTCTCGTTGCCCAGCATCTTCTGGCTTCTCATCAGCTCGCCGGAGAGGCGCTTTTCTTCCTTCTCCAGTCTTGCGATCTCGGCTGCCACATCCAGCAGGTCGGAGAGGGGCAGATACAGGGTCTCGTCGGGAAGGACTGCGGAAACGGAACCGTCCGGAACCTGGGTCCTGTCCTTGAGAAGCTCCATGCCGGAAGCAAAGGCCAGAGTCTTGAAGAAGATCTCGTCCTCGCGGAAGGTATCCAGGACAGCATCGGACTCGGAAACCACGTAGACCTTGGCTTTTCTGGAAGGAGCCACGTTCCTCTCTGCCCGGAGATTACGGACAGCGCGGACAGCGTCCTTGATGATGCCGATGCCCTTTTCCTCGTGAGGGAAGCTGTAGTCTTCACGGAAGACAGGCCAGTCGGAGACCATGATGGACTCTTCCCTGCTCTGGATGGTGGTGAAGATCTCTTCCGTAATGAAAGGCATGTAGGGATGCAGGAGCTTGAGGGCGCCGATCAGAACGGTCTGCAGGGTCCAGAGAGCCGCATCCTTGCCGGCCTGGTCGTCGGACTGATAGAGCCTGGGCTTGACCATCTCGATGTACCAGTCGCAGAACTCATCCCAGATAAAGTCGTAGACCTTCTGGACAGCGATGCCCAGCTCGAACTTCTCCATGTTTTCGGTGACTTCCCTGACCACTGTGTTGTAGCGGGAAAGGATCCACTTGTCCTCCGCGTTCAGAGCTGCGGGGATCTCGGGACCGGCTTCCTCGTCCTCAGGCATGTTCATCATGATGAAACGGCTGGCGTTCCAGACCTTGTTGGCAAAGTTGCGGTTTGCCTTGACGCGGTCATAGTAGAAACGCATGTCGTTGCCGGGAGCGTTGCCGGTGATCAGGGTCAGACGCAGGGCGTCTGCGCCGTATTCGCGGATGATCTCCAGGGGATCGATGCCGTTGCCCAGGGACTTGCTCATCTTGCGGCCCTGGGAGTCTCTGACCAGTCCGTGGAAGAGCACGGTCTTGAAGGGCCTTTTGCCCATCTGCTCGTAGCCGGAGAAGATCATACGGATGACCCAGAAGAAAATGATGTCGTAGCCGGTGACCAGGACGTCCGTAGGATAGAAGTAATCCAGCTCAGGGGTCTTCTTAGGCCAGCCCAGTGTGGAGAAGGGCCAGAGGGCGGAGGAGAACCAGGTGTCCAGGGTATCGGGATCCTGGGTCAGGCTGGTATGTCCGCAGCAGGGGCACTTTTCGGGCATGGTCCTTGAAACGGTGATCTCGCCGCACTTGTCGCAGGTATAGGCAGGAATCCTGTGGCCCCACCAGAGCTGACGGCTGATGCACCAGTCGCGGATGTTGTCGGTCCAGTTGAAGTAGGTCTTTTCCATGCGGGGAGGGATCAGCTGGATATCGCCGTTCTTAACGCCTTCCACGGCGGGCTTGATCAGCTCGTTCATGCGGACGAACCACTGGGGCTTGATCATAGGCTCGACAGTGGTGCCGCAGCGGTCATGGGTACCTACGTTATGGGAATAGTCTTCGATATTAACGAGAAGTCCCATCTCGTCCAGTTCCTTAACGATCTGGGCTCTGCACTCATAGCGGTCCATGCCCACGAACTTGCCGCCGTTGGCATTGATGGTGGCGTCGTCGTTGAGGATGTTGATCTCGGGGAGGCCGTGGCGCTTTCCGACCTCAAAGTCGTTGGGGTCGTGGGCAGGGGTGATCTTAACGACACCGGTACCGAATTCCATGTCGACGTACTCGTCGGCCACGATGGGGATCTGTCTGTCCACGAAGGGCAGGAAGACCTTCTTGCCCACCAGATCCTTATAGCGCTCGTCCTCGGGATTGACGGCCACGGCGGTATCGCCCAGCATGGTCTCGGGACGGGTGGTGGCGAACTCCAGGAAACGGGTGGTGGAGACAGAGCCGTCATCCTCGATCAGAGGATACTTGATGTGCCAGAAGTGGCCGGCCTGGTCCTCATACTGCACCTCTGCGTCGGAAATGGAGGTCTTGCAGACAGGGCACCAGTTGATGATGCGGTTGCCCTTGTAGATCCAGCCTTTCTCATGCATGCGGATGAAGACTTCCTGAACGGCTTCGGAGCAGCCCTCGTCCATGGTGAAGCGCTCTCTGTCCCAGTCACAGGAAGAACCCAGCTTCTTAAGCTGTCTGACGATTCGTCCGCCGTATTCCTTTCTCCAGTCCCAGCACTTTTCCAGGAAGCCTTCTCTTCCCAGATCCATCTTTTCGATGCCCTGTGCCTTCAGGGAGTCGATGACCTTTACCTCGGTGGCGATGGCGGCATGGTCGGTTCCGGGCTGCCAGAGCGCATTGTAACCCTGCATCCTCTTAAAGCGGATCAGGATATCCTGCATGGTGTTGTCCAGGGCATGGCCCATGTGGAGCTGGCCGGTGATGTTCGGCGGGGGGATCACGATGGTGAAGGGTTTCTTGGAATGATCCACTTCTGCGTGGAAGTATTTCTTATCTTCCCAGTTTTTATAGATTCGGTCCTCAATTCCCTGAGGATCGTAGGTCTTAGCGAGTTCCTTGCGCATGTTCTTTCCTCCTGTGCTTGTCCGGAAAAGGAAAATCCCAGACTGTTACAAAATAGTATGATACTGATTTCCGGGGGGTTTGTCAATTCTGGCGAATATACTCATCAGGACATACGCATCAAATAACGTCCATCATCTTATGCCACAGCTGCTTTTGCAG